>CAYYDZ010000021.1:6064-17257 GCA_964470715.1 uncultured Microthrixaceae bacterium
TCCGGCGCGTTCTCGGGCCAGACCTTCGCCATCGTCGACGACGGCCAGGGCGTGGCCCTGCACCTCTCCACCCTGCTCGAGGAGCGCGGCGCCACCGTCCGCCTGCTGGCGGCCGACGACAGGGTTTCCGGCGACGGGGTGCCCGACGGCGAGGGCTCCCCGGCCCTCGACGGCCTGATCCACCTGGCCTTCCTGGCCCACGGCACCGAGCTGCCCCTCGCCACCCTGTTCACCCAGGTCAAGGGCCCCGTCCTCGCCGGCCTCCGCCACCTCGTCGTGGCCACCGGGCTCGGCGGCGGCTTCGGCCGGGGCCCCGCCCAGGCCGCCGGCGACCTGCTCCCCGCCAGCAGCGGCGCCCACGGCCTTGCCCGCACCGTGGCCCGCGAGTTCCCCGACTGCCGGGTGCTGGCCGTCGACCTCGACCCCAAGGACGACCCCAGTCGCCTCGCCGAGCACCTCCTCACCGAGCTCTGCGCCGGCGACGGCCTCCTCGACGTGGGCCGCACCAACGGCACCCGCCAGACCCTGCGGGTGGTGCCCGCCGAGCTCGAGGCTGAGGTGCTCGCCACCGCCGCGCCCGTCGTCGGCCCCGACTCGGTGGTGCTGCTCACCGGCGGCGCCCGGGGCATCACCGCCCGGGTGGCGGTGGCGCTGGCCCGCGAGGGCTGTGGCCACCTCGTCCTGGTGGGACGCTCGGCCCTGCCCGAGGGCGACGAGGACCCGGCCACCGCCGGCGCCGCCGATGCCGTCGCGCTGCGCAAGGCCCTCATCGGTGAGGGCCTCAAGGACCCCGCCGCCATCGAGGCGGCGTGCAGCCGCATCCTGGCCGAGCGCGAGGTGCGGGCCACCTTGCGCGCCCTCGCTGACCTCGGCGCCGAGGCCGCCTACCACCAGGCCGATGTCCGCGACGTCGCCGCCCTCGAGGCCATCGTGGCCGGCACGTACGAGCGTCACGGCCGCCTCGACGGCGTGGTTCACGGCGCCGGCGTGCTCGAGGACCGCTTCCTCCGCGACAAGACGCCCGAGTCCTTCGAGCGGGTGTTCGGCACCAAGGTGGACGCCGCCCGCACCCTCGCCCGGGTGCTGCGCCCGGACGTCGGCTTCCTCGTGCTCTTCGGCAGCATCGCCGGCGTGTTCGGCAACCGCGGCCAGATCGACTACGCCGCCGCCAACGACGCCCTCGACACCCTCGCCCGTCGGGCGTCCGAGCACCTGACCGGCCGGGTCGTGAGCGTCGACTGGGGGCCGTGGGCGGGCACGGGGATGGTGTCGGCCGAGCTCGAGCGCGAGTACGAGCGGCGGGGCATCGGCCTCATCGACCCCGACGACGGCGTCGCCTGCCTGCTGCACGAGCTGCGTTCGGGGCGGACCGACGCCCAGGTGGTTCTGATGCGGGCCCGCCCCGACGACCTGGATGGCTGAGCCGGCCGACGCCGTCGACCGCGCCGGTGTCGCCATCGTCGGGATGGGGGCGCTGTTCCCGGGTGCGCCCGACCTCGCCACCTACTGGGACAACATCGTCGGCGGCGTCGACGCCATCTCCGAGGTCCCTGCCGAGCGTTGGGAGTCGTTCTTCTACGACCCGTCGGCCTACGCGGTCAACCCGGCGCCGCCCGACCGGGTCTACTGCCACCGAGGCGGGTTCGTGGACGAGTTCGCCACCTTCGACGCCGCCGCCTACGGGATCATGCCCGTCACCGTCGAGGCGGCCGAGCCCGACCAGCTCATCGCCCTGAAGGTGGCGGCGGCGGCCATCGCCGACGCCGGGGGAGAGGCTGCGCTCGGCGACGCCCAGAAGGTCGGCGTCATCGTGGGTCGCGGCGGCTACTTCACCCCGGGCATGGCTCGCTTCGACCAGCGGGTGCGGGTGGCCCAGCAGCTCGTCGAGAGCCTGCGTGACCTCGTGCCGGGCATCACCGAGGAGGACCTCGAGGAGGTGAAGCGGGCCTTCCAGGCCCAGCTCGGACCGTCCCGCCCCGAGGCCGCCATCGACCTGGTGCCCAACCTCGCCGCCTCCCGCATCGCCAACCGCCTCGACCTCCAGGGCCCCGCCTACACCGTCGACGCCGCCTGCGCGAGCTCGCTGGTGGCGGTCGACCAGGCCGTGGCCGAGCTGCGCTCCGGGCGCTGCGACGCGGTGGTCGCCGGCGGCGTCCACCACTGCCACGACGTCGCCTTCTGGACGGTGTTCTCCCAGCTCAAGGCCCTGAGTCCGAGCGAGACCATCCGCCCCTTCGACAAGGCCGCCGACGGCCTGCTCATCGGCGAGGGCACGGGCATGGTCGTGCTCAAGCGCCTCGGCGACGCCGAGCGTGACGGCGACCGGGTCTACGCCGTCATCCGCGGCACCGGGGTGGCCAGCGACGGCAAGGCCTCCAGTGTGATGAAGCCCCGGGTCGACGGCCAGCTGCTCGCCCTCGAGCGGGCATGGCGCGACTCGGGCGTCGACCCCGCCACCGTCGGCCTCGTCGAGGCCCATGGCACGGCCACCCCTGTCGGCGACGACGCCGAGCTCGACACCCTCGCTCGCTTCTTCGGTCCCGCCACGGGCGAGGGTCCGGCGGGCGGCCGAGGCGTGCTCGGCTCGGTGAAGTCGATGATCGGCCACACCATGCCGGCGGCCGGCGCCGCCGCCCTCATCAAGACCGCGCTGGCCCTCCACCACGGTGTGCTGCCACCCACCCTGCACGTCGACGACCCCCACGAGCGCCTCGCCGACACCCGCTTCCGCACCCTCGCAACCGCCGAGGAGTGGGCCGCCGACGGCACCGCGCGCCGGGCCGGCGTGAACGCCTTCGGCTTCGGCGGCATCAACGCCCACGTCGTCCTCGAAGCGGCCCCCGCCTCCAGCCCTGTCGCCTCCACCCCCGTCGTTCTGGCACCGGATCTCGGTGCCAGGGCACCGAAATCCGGTGCCAGAACGGAAGAACGGGAGCGGGTGGTCGCGGGGGAGCGGGTGGTGCTGCTGGCCGGCGCCTCGGCGGACGACCTGCTTGCCCAGCTCGACGACCCCGCCATCCTCGTGGACCGCGACGACTCGCTGCTTGGCTCCTCCTTCGTCGGAGCGCCTTCGGCATCCGGTTCACCGGTGCCGCAGCTCCGCTCCGCTGCGCTGCCTGACCACGTCGAGACCGACCCGGCTGGGACGTGGCGCCTCGCGATGGTTGCCCCCGACGCCCGCCGCCTCGAGCTGGCCCGCAAGGTGGTGGCCCGGGGCACGCCGTGGCACGGCCGCAACGACGTCTGGTTCTCCAACGCCGGCCTCGTCACCAACGGCGGCAAGGTGGCCTTCGTCTTCCCCGGCGTCGAGCCCGAGTTCGACCCCCATGTGGACGACGTGGCCGCCCACTTCGGCCTGACCCTCGGCGTGCTGGCCGGCGGGGACGACACCGACGGGAGCGACGCCGACGGCGACCGCCACCTGGGTGAGCACGGCGCCGGCATCATCGCCCTCGGCCGCCTGCTGGACGCCGCCCTCGCCGAGCTGGGCATCCGCCCCGACCTCGTGGCCGGCCACTCCATCGGCGAGTGGAACGCCATGATCGCCTCCCACCTCATCCCCGATGCCGACATCGACGACTTCATCCACTCCATCGACACCGACGACCTCGACGTCCCCGGGGTGGTCTTCGCCGCGCTGGGGTGCGGCGCCGGCGTCGCAGCGGCCGCGGTGGGCGACCTCCCCGACGTGGTCGTCTCGCACGACAATTGCCCCCACCAGTCCATCGTGTGCGGCTCCGAGGCGAGCGTGGCCGAGGTGTTGGCCAGGCTGCGGGCCGACCGGGTCCTCGCCCAGGAGCTGCCCTTCCGCTCCGGCTTCCACTCGCCGATGCTGGCGCCCTACGTCGGCCCCGTCCGGGAGGCCACCGCCCGGGTGCCGCTCCAGGCGCCGGCGGTGCCGGTCTGGTCGGCGACCACGGTGGCGCCGTACCCGGCCGAGCCCGAGGAGGTGCGCGACCTCGTCATCCGCCACCTGCTCGAGCCGGTGCGCTTCCGTGAGCTGGCCCTGCGCCTGCACGACGAGGGGGTGCGCGTCTTCGTGCAGGTGGGGGTGGGCAGCCTGGTCAACTTCCTCGACGACACCCTGAAGGGGCGGGACCACCTCGCGGTGGTCGCCGCCGGCCCCCGCCACGCCGGCCTCGATCAACTCCGCCGGGTGGCGGCGGCGCTGTGGACCGAGGGGGCCGAGCCCCGCTTCGACCGCCTCCCGTCGGCAGCAGGGTCCGTGCCGGCGGACATTGGCGATGCGGTGGCGCCCGCCCCGGGTGCCGGGGTCCCCCTCGCGCTCGGTGCGCCCCTCGTCCACCTCGACCCTGCCACCGCGCCTCACCTGGGCCTCGGGTTCGGCACGCCCGTGTCCCTCGACGCGGACCTGGCGGCACTCGTGGGCGACGATGCCGCCCTCGCCGCCCATCCCGTCTTCGCCGAGTTCGGGGCCGCCGTGGCCGAGGTGGGGCCGGCGTTGTCCGACGTGGTGGCGGCGTGGCGTGACGCCGGCCCCGCGGCCCCGAGCGGCAGGGTGGCCCTCCCGGTCGGACCGGCCGGACCCGCCGCGGCGCCGCCGGCGGACGAACCCGCGTCGCTCACCGAGGTGCGCACGCTGTCCATGGAGGACATGCCGTTCCTCATCGACCACCGCTTCTACCGTCAGCGTGACGGCTGGGACGACGTGAGCGACCTGTTCCCGGTCGTGCCCATGACCTGCACCCTCCAGCTCTTCCAGGAGGTGGCGTCCCGGTTGATGCCGGGCAAGGTGCCCATCGGCCTCGAGAGCGTCCGCGCCCTGCGCTGGCTGGCCGTCGAGCCCCCCATCGACGTGACCATCAACGCCATCGTCACCGGCCCCGACCGGGTGCGGGTCAGCGTCGAGGGCTTCAGTCGGGGCACGGTCGTGTTCGCCGACGAGTACCCCGAGCCGCCGGCGCCCGACGCCGCGACCCTCGAGGGCGCCGGCATCTGGGGGCCCACGGCGTGGGACCTCTACAACGATCGCTGGGCCTTCCACGGCCCGCAGTACCAAGGCGTGACCGAGATCGGCCCCCTCGGGCCGACCGGGGTGGAGGGCACCATCGAGGCCCTCGCCGCGCCGGGCGCCCTGCTCGACGGCGCCGGACAACTGGTGGGCCATTGGGTGGCCATGCACACCGAGGTCGACCGCCTCGCCCTCCCCTCGATGATCGAGCGCATCCGGTTCTTCGGCCCCCACCCGCCGCCCGGCGACCGCTTCACCTGCACGGTTCGCATCGGCGAGCTGACCGACGCCTTCGTGCGGGCCGACCTCGAGCTGGTGAGCGCACGGGAGGAGGACGCCGGCCGCCTCTGGTGCCGCATCGACCAGTGGCAGGACACCCGCTTCGACACCGACGAGATCGTGTTCCCCATGCTGCGCGACCCCGACCAGCTCACCGTGGCCGAGGCCCGCCCGGGCGGTTGGTCCCTCGCCACCGAGCACTGGGCCAACTCGGCCAGCCGTGAGCTGATGATGCGGCGCTACCTCAACCACCACGAGCGCCCGACCTACGAGTCGCTCAACCCCAAGGCGCAGCGCGAGTGGTTGCTCGGGCGCATCGCGGTCAAGGACGCCGTGCGCCGGTGGCTCT
This sequence comes from uncultured Microthrixaceae bacterium, assembly GCA_964470715.1. Taxonomy (GTDB): domain Bacteria; phylum Actinomycetota; class Acidimicrobiia; order Acidimicrobiales; family DATDAH01; genus JAEUJM01. The sequence goes on from CAYYDZ010000021.1 coordinate 11,665, forward strand.
GGGACCGCGGTGCCGGCCCGCTCTTCCCCGCCGAGATCACCGTGGACAACGACGACGAGGGCCGTCCCTTCGTGGTGGCCGAGCCGCCCGACGCCGACGTGGGTGCGGGTGGGGTGACCATCGCCGACCTGCGGGTGTCGCTGGCCCACACCGAATGGGCCGCCGCCGCGGTGGTCGCGGGGCCCGACGACCCGGCGCCGGGCATCGACATCGAGGCCGAGGCGCCCCGCCACGAGCGCTTCGCCTCGCTCACCCTCGCCGCCGAGGAGACCGACCTCGTCCCCGACGAGCCCGGCCCCGAGCGCGACCTGGCCCTCACCCGGCTCTGGACGGTGAAGGAGGCCGCGGGCAAGGCCGCCGGCGTCGGCCTCGAGGGCCGCCCGAAGGCCCTGGTGGTCGACGGCGTGGACGGCGACCGAGCCCGAGTGGGCGACGAGGTGGTCGCCACCGAGGTGGTGGCCGTGGGCGAAGGTGACACCGCGCGGCGCTACGTGGTGTCGTGGACGACGACGTGACGAGAGGACGAACATGACCGGACCGAGCGAGGCGACCCAGCAGGCCGTTCTGGTCGCCGTGACGGAGATGCTCACCGAGGTGATCGGCGAGGACGAGCTGCTCATGGTCGACGAGGTCACCATGGGCACGTCGTTCAACGACGACCTCGAGCTGGAGAGCATCGAGTTCGTCGCCCTCGCCGAGGAGCTGACCGAGCGCTACGGCGATCAGGTCGACTTCGTGGGGTGGATCGCCGACCTCGAGCTCGACGCCCTCGTCACGATGACCGTGGGCCAACTGGTCGAGTTCGTGGCCGGCTGCCTGGACACGCCCGACGGCGGGGAGCGCTGACCCGGTGGCGTTCCGGCGGGCCGGGGGCCTGCGCTTCCACGTCCAGCAGTTGGGCAAGCGCGCCGCCGGCGCGCCCGTGGTCATGCTCCACGGCCTGTTCACCGGCAGCCTGGCCTCGTGGTGGTTCACCGCGGCGCCGGCGGTCGCGCGCACCCACCCGGTGCGCCTGTTGGACCTGCGCGGCCACGGCCTGAGCGACTGCCCCCCCACGGGCTACGACACCGCCACGATGGTCGATGACGTCCTTGCCCTCACCGACGACCTCCCCCCGTTCGCGGTCGTCGGCCACAGCTACGGCGCCCTCGTCGGCCTGCGACTCGCCCTCGCCCACCCCGAGCGGGTCGTGGCGTTGGCCTGCGTCGAGGCCCCCCTGGTGGGGATCACCGATCAGGGGCCGGACGACGAGCGGGACGTGCCCAGCGAGACGGCCACCGACACCGAGCGCCGCCTGCTCACCGAGACCTCGATCCTTGCCGACCTGCGGGCCGAGGTGCCGGTGACCGACGACGACCTCCGCGCCGTCGGCGTGCCCCTCGCCTTCCTCTTCGGCGACCGCTCATGGTGCGCGCCCGCCGCCGAGCGGGTCGCAGCGGTCCGTCCCGACGCCGACGTGTCCGTGCTCGACGGGGGCCACGCCCTCCACCTCGATGCGCGCACCGAGGTCGCCGACCGCTTGGTGGGGTTCCTCGACCGCTTGGCGCCGCCGGCCGCGGTCGGGGACCGCCACCTGCTCGACCCCGAAGCGGTGCCTCATGGCTGACGTGGTGGCCAACGGCGTGCGCTTCAACGTGTCCCGCCTCGGCGGCGGCGAGCAGACCGTGGTCATGCTCCACGGCCTCGTCATGGACAACCTGTCGAGCTTCTACTACACGCTGGCCAACCCCTTCGCCCGCGAGTGCGACGTCGTCCTCTACGACCTGCGGGGTCACGGCCGCAGCGACCGCCCGCCCACCGGCTACACGGTCGAGGACTCCGTGGCCGACCTCGACGCCCTCCTCACCGAGCTCGGCATCGACCATCCGGTGTACCTCGTCGGCAACAGCTACGGCGGGGTGGTGGCGCTCGAGATGGCGGTCACGCACCCGGAGCGGGTGGCGGGCATCGCCCTCATCGAGGCCCACTTCGCGGTCGAGGGCTGGGGTCACCACATGGCCGGCAGCCTGGCGCTCGCCGCCTTCGGCCTGGCCGAGGACGAGGTCGAGCAGTGGCTCGACGAGCAGGGCGGCCGCAAGCTCAACAAGATGGCCCGCAACGCCGAGGCCCTCATCTACGAGACCACGATGTTGAACGACCTCGAGGCGGTGCAGCCCCTGCCACGGGAGTCGCTCGCGGCGATCTCGTGCCCCGTGCTGGCCTTCTACGGCGAGCACTCGGACCTGCTGGACCGGGCCCGTGACCTCGACGAGCTGGTGCCCGACTGCGACCTGCGCATCCTGCCGGGCTGCACCCACTCGGTCCTCATGGAGGCCACCGCCGAGCTCAAGGCCACCCTCCTCCCCTGGATCCTCGGGGCGCCGGTGCCGCCCTACCCGGCGGCGCCCGACACCCCGGTGGTGCCCGTCGTCAACCCCGACTGGGCCATCGACCCCCGCGCCGGCCCCGCCGGAGCCGCAAGGTGATGGGCCGGTTCCTCTTCGTCGTGCCCCCGTTGCAGGGCCACATCAACCCCACGGTGTCGGTCGGCCACGAGCTGGCCGGGCGGGGCCACGCCGTCGCGTGGGCGGGGGAGCCCAGCGTCGTGCGCCCGCTGCTGGCCGAAGGGGCCACCTTCTTCCCCTGCCCGCCTCGCCTGCCCGAGGCCATGGAGGACGCCCTGCGCAACAAGGCCGTCGGCCTGCGGGGCGCCGCGGCGCTGCAGTTCCTGTGGAAGGAGGCGCTCCTACCGCTGGCCGACGCCATGCAAGGCCCCCTCGACGAAGCCATCGAGGCCTTCGCCCCCGACGTGCTCGTCGTCGACCAGCAGGCCGTGGGTGGGGCCGCCACCGCCCGCCGCCGAAGCCTGCCCTGGGCCACCTCGGCCACGACGTCGGCAGAGTTCGCCCAGCCCTTTGCCTTGATCCCCAAGGTGGGCGAGTGGATCCACCAGTCCCTGGTCGACCTCCAGGTGCGCCTCGGCGTCCCCGAGGACCTGGCGCACGAGGGCGACCTGCGCTTCTCCGAGCACCTGGTCGTCGCCTTCACCGCCGAAGCCCTCGTGGGTGAGGTGGCGGGCGGCGATCGACAGCTCGCGGCTCGGACGGTGTTCGTGGGCCCGTCCACCCACGCCCGACCCCAGACCACCGCGTTCCCCTTCGAGTGGCTCGACCCCGACCGGCGCCACGTCCTCGTGTCGCTGGGCACCGTGAACCAGGTGGCGGGCGAGCGGTTCTTCCGGGTGGCGGTCGAGGCGCTGGCGGAGCTCGTCGTCGAGGGGGCGCCGGTGCAGGCCGTGGTGGTGGCCGAACCGGACGTGCTCGGCCCGGTGCCCGACAACGTCCACGTGCAGGCCTTCGTGCCGCAGCTCGCCCTGCTGCCCCACGTCGACGCCGTCGTCGGCCACGGCGGTCACAACACCACCTGCGAGGCCCTCGCCGAGGGCATCCCCCTCGTGCTCGCCCCCATCCGCGACGACCAGCCCATCGTGGCCCAGCAGGTGGTCGACGCCGGCGCCGGCCTGCGGGTGAAGTTCGGCCGGGTGCAGGCGCCGGCGCTGCGCGCCGCGGTCGAGCAGGTGCTCACCGACCCCTCGTTCCGGGAGGGCGCCGCCCGCGTCGCCGCCTCCTTCGCCGCCGCCGGGGGAGCCCCCCGAGCCGCCGACCACCTGGAGAAGCTCCTCCCATGAGCGCTGCCCCACCTCGCCGACGGCGCCACCGCGTCCTCAAGGTCGTCCTCGCCCTCGTCATGGCCTACGTCCTGGGCGATGCCCTGAGGGCCCGCAAGCGACTCGGCGCCCTCGCCACCCTGGCGCCCACCGACGTCGAGCCCAGCGACCGCCACCGCCTCGTCACTGCAGCCGGCGTGCACGTCGGCGACGCCACCCGGCGCTCGGCCAGCGCCTTCCTCGTCGACAACGACCTCCGGGCCGTCGACCTCGTGCCCGGCGACCTGGCCACCGAAGAGGCCCTCGAGCTCGCCGCCCTCGTCGACCCCGTCACGTACCGGCGGTCGCGCCTCGCCCCTGGCCGGGGCGCCGGTCGGGCCCTGCTGGTGGACGCCGACCTGCTCGAGCGCGCCGACATCCCCGCCACCGAGGGCCTCGATCCGGTGGCCTTCCTCGCCGCCGAGGTCGAGCTGAAGCGTCTCGCCCCCACCGGTGTGGACCTCGCGGTGGCGCCGGGGCTCACGACCCACCCCCTCGACCCCGACCAGCGCAAGGCCTACATCACCGCCCTGTTCAGCACGGCGTCCCCGGCCGTGTTCGTCATGCCCGCGGTCCAGTGGGTCGCCATCGCCACCGGCCTGGTGCTGGCCCCGCCGTGGGGCCTCGCCGCCCTTGCGGCCTACTGCGCGGCGCCCGCGGTCGGCGTCGCCGGCACGCCGGTCGTGCCGTCCGACCTCGGGTCCCGGGTGGCGCTGCGCTGGCTGCTCGAGCCGGTGCGCTGGGTGAAGACGCTCACCGGGCGCTGGCGGCCCCCGCCGAAGCCCGACCCCATCGAGTCCCGCCGCGAGTGGTACGAGCAGCAGCTCGGCCTCGGCCTCGAACGCCTCTTCGAGGAGCGCCGGCCTGACTGTCCGATCTGCGGCTCGACCCACCTGCACGAGCGCCTCCACACCACCGACATCCTCCAGCACAAGCCCGGCGAGTTCATCCTCGAGGAGTGTGGCGACTGCGGGGTCATCTTCCAGAACCCCCGCCTGTCGGTCGAGGGCCTCGACTTCTACTACGAGGACTTCTACGACGGCCTCGGCGAGGACTTCACCGAGTTCATCTTCGGCGCCACCGACCACTCCTACGTCGGCCGGGCCGAGATGGTCCGGGGCCACACCGTCCCCGAGCGCTGGCTCGACGTCGGCGCCGGCCACGGCCACTTCTGCCTCGTGGCCCGCGACACCTGGCCCGACACCACCTTCGACGGCCTCGACCTCAGCGACTCGATCGACGAGGCCGCTCGGCGCGGCTGGGTCGACCACGGCTACCGGGGGATGTTCCCCGACGTCGCAGCCTCGATGGCCGGCGCCTACGACGTGGTGAGCATGCACCACTACCTGGAGCACACCCGCGAGCCCCTCGACGAGCTCGACGCCGCGGCCACCGCGCTGGTGCCGGGCGGCCACCTGCTCATCGAGCTGCCCGACCCCGAGAGCCAGTTCCCCCGCCTGGTCGGGCGCTGGTGGATCCCGTGGTTCCAGCCCCAGCACCAGCACCTGATCCCCCTGGGTCGCCTGAAGGAGGAGCTGGATCGCCACGGCTTCGACGTGGTGGCCGAGGACCGGGCCACCGCCCACCAGACCGTGGACTTCGTGATCGCGGCCTGGCTCTGGCTCAACCACTTCGTGCCGGCCGACTCGCCGTGGACCCCGAAGGGCTCGCCGCTGCGGGGCCTGGCCCGCATCGCCGTCGTCGCCGCCGGCGCGCCCCTCCTCGTCGCCGCCTTCCTGGGCGACCAGATCGCCAACGTGTTCATCCAGCGCAGCAACCGCGGCAACACCTACCGCGTCCTCGCCCGCCGGCGCTAGGAGGCGGCGAGGCGGCGGCGCGCCGCTTCAGGACCGTGCCGATTCGACCGACGAGGTGCGCTGTCCACCGGATCGGGCGTCGACGACATCG
>CAYYDZ010000021.1:17357-29055 GCA_964470715.1 uncultured Microthrixaceae bacterium
CGACGACATCGTCCTCCCGATCGACCGGACCGTGGCCGGGCGCCGCCAGCAGTATCGGTCGCTGATCCGGGCCCGGCGGTTCCTCCCCGTGTCGATCGTCCTCGCTGTCGGGGTCGGCGTTCTCCTCCAGGGCGGGTCGGACACGTGGACGTGGGTGCTCGGACTCGTGCTCGTCGACGGTGGGTTGGACCGGCTGGAGGATCGGTTGAGGCGTTGAGCCGCCGGCGCTCGTCACCCGGCCGAGGGCGGTGACCAGACGACGCCGGGGAAGCGGCTGAAGTCCGTGTCGTAGGAGACCAGCTCAGCACCGTGCTCGATGGCCAGCGCGGCCAGGTGGGCGTCGCTGACCAGGTTGCCTCCCACGCCCGTCGCCTCGAGCAGTTCGGTGAGGAGGTCGAGGTGGCGGCCGGTGGGCTGGGGCACGGTGACGTTCGGACGCGACAGCCAGCCCCGGACGATGTCGACCGCCTCGCGAGGGCGGCGGGGCACCTTCATCACGCGAGGGTTGGTGACGAGGCGAATGAACCCGACGCTCACCGCGGTCGGGATCGCCAGGGTCTCGGTGCCCGTCAGGACCCGGTCGAGCCACGCCTTGGCCGGACCGTGGAATCGGGTCTGGTCGTCGACTGCGTAGACGAGGACGTTGATATCGACGAGCTTCACTTGCCCATCTCGAGCTTGCGGATGATCTCCTCGTCCTCGAGCTGCGCGGCGAGCTGGGTGGCCTTGTCGAGGTCGATCCCGGGCAGCACGCCCGAGGAGAACGTCGGGGTTTCGTACGGTTCGACGACGGCGTCAGAGCGCAGGCCGCGCCGCAGGAGCTCGTTGACGGTTTCTTTGAACCCGGCGCCGCGCTCGCGCATGAGCCGCTTGATCTGCTGGGCGACGTCCTCGTCAAGCGTCAAGGTGGTGCGCATGGAGGCATCATAGCATCATGCAGCGAGCGTCGGCGCCGCGGTGTGGGCACGCCGGCGGGGGCGGGTATGCTTTCCAGAAGCGGCCGACCCGAGGGGTCAGCCACGGGGTCGTGGGTTCCACCGACCGGGAGCGGGGGGAGGAAGCCCTCCGAACCAGCAGGCGGCCAGGTTGGGGCGCAGGACCGGGGGCGAACGACGCCCACCGAAGAAGCGGAGCAACAGATTGTCGATGGACTCTTGTCGATAGACACCGCCGGCGCGACGGCGCTCGACCCGCGCGCCTTCGAGGCGCTGGTGCAGGCCGAGCTCGACGGGCGCGCCTCCACGGAGGAGCTCGCCCTGCTCGAGGCCGACCGCCGGCGTTGGGAATGGGTCGTCGAGGACCTGCTCGACGAGGTCGAGGACGGCCTCGACACCGTGCGCCAGCGCGTCAACGGCCCCGAGCGCATGCAGGTGCTGGCCGACTTCGAGGCCGAGCGCCACGACCTGGTCCTCGCGCTGCGCCGGGCCCGCGGCGTGCCCGAGGACGCCGACGACGGCCTGGAGGACGACGGTCCCGCCGCCACCGGCGCGGCTCCGGACGTCGAAGCCGACGACGGCCTTGCCCGCCTCCAGCTCTCCTGGTCCGCCGGCCGCCTGGTGGCCTGGGCCGCGGGGCCGACCGCCGCCCCCCTCGACCGCAACGGCCTGGCCGCCTTCCTCGACGAGGTCGGTGCCGGCGCCCCGCCGTGGGCGCCCCACGCGTCGGTGCAGATCCCCGGTGGCCCCAACGCCTCGGGCCTGGCCGTCCCCGCCGGCGACATCCTCGGCTGGCTGGCCGCCCTGGCCGACCGCAACGAGGACGAGCGCCTCGGCGCCAGCGTGCGCTGGTTCTCGGCCGTGGCCGCCTGGGCCGTCGAGCTGGTGGCGAAGGGCTCGATGGTCCCGCTGCTGAAGCAGAAGCGCAAGCGCCGGGGCTCAGGCGACAAGAGCCGCCTGGTGCACGTGCGCTGGACGCCGGCCCTGGTCGACGCCAACCGCCTGAACGCGTTCGCCAAGGCCATGCCCGGCGCCGTGCGGGCCGTGGCCACCTCTTCCGAGGCCCGTGACGTCACCAACCTCGTGCTCACGGCCATGGTCGACGCCATCTGCCGCCAGGCCGCCCAGATGGTCGTCGTGGCCGCACCGCCCCCGAGCGTCAACCGGCCGAGCGAGGTGGCCGAGGCGTTCCTCACCCGCCTCGACGGCAGCGAGTTCACCGCCCCCTCGGTGGTGGCGGGTGACGTCGCCGGCCAGATCGACCGCTGGGCCAAGCCCGTGGTCAACCCCTCGACCCGCCAGATCGTGGTCCAGCTCGACCCGCCCGACGTCGGCGGCGCCTGGCACCTGAAGGTGCTGGCCCCCGGGCCCGACAAGCGCCTGGTCTCCGTGGACGTGGCGCTCGTGAACGCCGGCTCCAAGCGCCGAGAGCTCGAGGCCGACCTCGGCCGCCTCGAGCGCCTCCTCCCCGAGCTCAACCGGTTGGGCAGCCACCGTCGCGGCGACGTCATCCTCAGCCAGGACGAGGCGTGGCAGCTCATGGCGGTCACGGGGCGCAACCTCATCACCGCCGGCTTCGACGTGCGGGTGCCGGCCATGTCGCCTCGCAAGGTCACCCCCACCCTGCGCCTCGACAGCGATCCGTCGAGCCGATCGGGCAACGGCGCCGGCCAGCTCGCCAAGGTGCGCTGGTCGGTCGTGTTCGACGACGTCGAGCTCACCGCCGCCGAGATCGCCAAGCTGGCCAAGGAGGCCCGCCCCCTCGTCCGCTCCGGCGGCAAGTGGGTGGCGGTCGAGCACGCCGACCTCGAAGCGGCCGCCGCGGCTCTCGAGGAGCGGGCCAACACCGAGCAGCTCACCGGCGCCGAGATGCTGCGCTACGCCCTCGGCCTCGAGGGCACGCCCCTCGCCGGCGGCGTGCAGGTCCAGGGCGCCAGCTGGGCCACCGACATCCTGCGCACCGCCCAAGAGATGCGCGCCGAGCCGGCCGACCCGCCCGCCAGCTTCGTGGGCGAGCTGCGCAGCTACCAACGGGAAGCGCTGGCGTGGCTGAACTTCCTCGACGCCGCCGGGTTGGGCGGCTGCCTGGCCCTCGACATGGGTCTGGGCAAGACGCCGACCATGCTGTCGCACCTGCTGGCCACCCACGAGCAGGGCCCCGCCCTCGTCGTGGCGCCGCCCGCGGTCGTCACCAACTGGGCCAGCGAGGCCCACAAGTTCACTCCCGAGCTGCGGGTGCTCGTGCACCACGGCGCTCGGCGGGCGTCGTCCGCGGACCTCGCCGCCGAGGTCGAGCAGGCCGACGTGATCATCACCACCTACGGCACTGCGGTGCGAGACGTCGAGGCGCTGTCGAGCATCCAGTGGTCGAAGATGGTCCTCGACGAGGCGCAGGTCATCAAGAACTCGACGAGCGAGACCGCCCAACTGTTGCGCCGCATCGGCGCCCGCACGAAGCTCGCCCTGACCGGCACGCCCATCGAGAACGGCCTCGGCGACCTGTGGGCCATCCTCGACTTCACCAACCCGGGCCTGGTGGGGCCCCGGGCGGCCTTCGTCACCCACCTCTCATCGGACCGCGACGCCACCCGCAAGGAGGGTGAGGACGCCATGCGCGCCCTCAACGGCATCCTCGTGTTCCGCCGCACCAAGGACGAGCCGGTGATCGCTGCCGAGCTGCCCGACCGCATCGACGAGATCGACCACTGCGCCATGACCCCCGAGCAGATCGGCCTGTACCAGGCGGTCATCGACCGCCTGCTGCTCCAGGCCGAAGGCGAGGAGTCGGCCAAGGGCCACGTGTTCGCGGCCATCACCGCGCTGAAGCAGATCACCAACCACCCGGCGGCCTACACCGGCGACGACGACGGGCTGCCCGACCGCTCGGGCAAGCTGGCCCGCCTCGACGAGATCGTGGACTCGGTGTTCGCCGCCGGCGAGCGGGTGGTCGTGTTCACCCAGTACGCCGAGTGGGGCCAGCGCATGGCCGAGCACCTGTCGAAGCGCACGAAGACGAAGGTCGAGTGCTACCACGGCGGCCTCACCCGCACCGCCCGGGACCAGATCATCGAGAACTTCAACAACACCGCCGGCGCCGCCGCTCTGGTGCTCTCGCTGAAGGCGGGCGGCACCGGCCTCAACCTGACCGCCGCCAACCACGTGGTGCTCTACGACCGCTGGTGGAACCCGGCGGTCGAGGACCAGGCCCGGGACCGGGCGTGGCGCCTGGGCCAGACCCGCACCGTCATCTACCACCAGCTCATCTGCCCCGGGACCATCGACTCCCGCGTGGAGGAGGTCGTGGCCGGCAAGCGCAAGATCGCCGACGTGGCCCTGCCCAAGTCCTCGAGCGTGGAAGACCTCGACCCCGAGCAGCTCCGCCGGGCCCTGGGCCTGCGCATGGAGGAGCTGCTCGACGAGGTCGACGGCGACGGCGGGGCCGACGACGAAGAGGACGCAGCATGAGCGGAGCGGTGGCCTGGCCTGCGTGGCCCGAACGCAGTGATGCGGCCCGTGAGCGAAGCGAACAGGAGCGGGGAACATGAGCGCGCGACGACGGTCCGGTCGGGGCAAGGGCGGCGGCGGCAACAACGCCGGCGGGAACGGCGGCGGCGGCTCGCCGTCGGGCGGCGCCCCCAAGGGCGGTCAGGGCGGTCAGGGCGGCGGCAAGGCCAAGGCCAAGAAGGCCGTCGACTTCTGGGAGGTCCCCGGCGCGGTGCCGGCCGGGCTGGCGGTGGCCGTACGGGTCCCCGACGACCCCACGGTGCTCGTGCGCTCGCTGGGCGCCCCGTCGCTCCCCGGCCAAGGCGCCAACGCCGAGCACTACTTCACCGCGGTCTACGACAAGGCCTCTCACGTCGCCTACGCCCTGGCGGTGGCCAACGGCCTGCTGGCCGATGCCGACGACCCCGTCGGCACCGGGAGCAGCACCGGCTCGGACACGGACGGCGAGGACCTCGACGCCGAGGACGCCGCCGCCCCGCCTGACGCGGCCTGAACCTCAGCGCCGTCCGCGAGGCGGCGCGCCCGACGGGCGTTCGACGGGCACGCGGCGCAGGCCGCCGGGACGGACGGGCGCAACCAGCGCCTCGAGGCCGCCTTCGGCCAGCGCTGACCCGGCCGACCGGTCGGCACCCGGGAGATCCGCCGGCACCGGCTCGTGGGCGTGGGGGCGGCGGCGACCCGTCGTTCGTCGCCACCGCCCCGGCGCCGTGCCGGACGGCCAAGGGGAGGAGGCCGCCGCGACGATCGTGCGCCCGTTGGGGCTACGCCACCACCACGAACTCGGGGGAGGGCTCGGCCGGCGTGGCGGTCTGGCGGCGCCGGCCCGTGAGGGCCCGGGCGACGACGGCGAAGGCCCGCTCGCGGACCACGTCGGGGGCGCCCGGGTCGAGCAGGACCGACGCGGCGCCCGGCTGGATGCCGACGGCGACCGCTCGGGCCCCGAGGGCAGCGAGCTCTCGGCGGTGGGAGGCCACCCCGTCACGGGCGACGAGGTGGGTGAACTCCGAGGTGGGGATGCGCTCGTGACTGGTCATGAGATGACCGTACGATGGGGCTTCCATTAGGTCCAACGATTATCTATCATCGAGTCCATCATGAGCGCTAATGATCTTGCCCTGGGTTCGGCCGACGTCCCGGAGGTGCTCGGCCGGGTCGAGCTGCGCCACCTCGTGGCCCTGCGGGCCGTCGCCGACGAACGCTCCTTCGGCCGGGCGGCCACCCGCCTCGGCTACACCCAGTCGGCCGTGAGCCAGCAGATCGCCGCCCTCGAGCGGGCCGTGGGCGAGGTGCTCTTCGAACGCCCCGGCGGCCCCAAGCCCGTCACCCTCACCCCCGCCGGCGAGCTGCTGCTGGGCCACGCCGAGGCCATCCTCGACCGGGTCGCCGTCGCCGAGGCCGACCTCGCCGGCTACCGGGCCGGGCGCGTCGGTCACCTCACCATCGGCACCTTCCAGAGCGTCTCGGTCGAGGTGCTGCCCATCCTCTTGCACCGGTTGCGCAACCAGCGGCCCGACATCAGCGTCACGCTGGTCGAGGAGGACGAACAGTCCGACCTCACGCGGGCCCTCGCCGCCGGCGAGCTCGACCTCAGCTTCGTCGTGGCGCCCCTGGCGGACGGGCCGTGGGACTTCCTCCCGCTCGCCGACGACCCCTTCGTGGTGATCAGCTCGGCGGACGAGCCCCTCACCCCGGAGGGCGTCGCGGTGCCCGCGGAGGTGCTCGACGGGCTGCCCCTCATCGGCCAGTCGCTCACCGCCTGCCAGGTCCTCATCGAGGACGGCATGCGCCAGGTCGGCGCCGAGCCCAACGTCATCTTCCGCACCACCGACAACAGCGCGGTGCAGGCGATGGTGCGCTCGGGGATGGGGCACGCGGTGACGGCCCGCCTCTCCATCGACCCCACCGATCCGGGGATCGTGGTGCGCCCCGTCGACCCCTCCATCCCCGATCGCACCATCGGCCTCGCCGTGCCCCACCGCCACCGCTCGCCGGCGGTCGACGTGGTCGTCGACCTGGCCCGCCAGGTCTGCGCCGAGGTGGTCGGCGCCGCCGAGTTGGCGCACGCCCGCCACAACGCGGCCTGAGGGCCCGGTCGACGGCGACGACGCGAACTGGCGCCCGATCTACTGGCCCTGGCCAGCAGATCAGGCGCCAGAACGGCAAGCCGTCGGGGTCAGGTGGTGGTGACCCCACTCGGGCCGGCGTCGGCGCCGGGGGCGCCACCGGTCGTGCCCGGGGCGCCCGACGTGCCGGAGCTGTCGGCGCCGCCCTGGCTGGGCGGGGTCATCGTGCCGGACTGGCCGGTCGAGCCGGACGGACCGGACGGGCCGCCCTGCATGCCGGAGGGCGGGCCGCCCATCCCGGCGTCGGGCAGGGCGTCGCCGGCGATGATGCGCTCGGCAACGGCGCTGCCGTCGTCGCTGGTCTCGGTGTGGACGAAGACCTCGTCACCCTCGGACAGGTCGCTCACCGAGCCGGTGCGCTCGATGACGATGGTGGTGTCGTCGGTCATGGTGACGGTGACGTCGCCCGAGTCGGTGCTGACCACGAAGCTGTCGCCGTCGACAGAGCTGACCTCGCCACTGATCGGGCCCATGCCGCCGCCGCGGCCGCCCGGACCGCCCTGGGCGTCGATGGCGTCACCCGAGCGCTCGACGACGCGCTCGGCGGTGACGCTGCTGTCGTCGCTGGACTGGCCGAGGACCAGGACGGTGTCACCCTCGTCGATGTCGTCGGCGCTGCCCTCTGCCGAGATCGACACCTCGGTGTCGTCGGTGGTGGTCACCTCGACGGACTCGCCGGCGTCGGTGGTCAGGGTGAGGGTGCCGTCACCGATGCTGTCGATGGTGCCGGTGCTGCCCGGCATGCCACCGGGGCCGCCCTGCCCGCCGGGCATCTGGCCCTGGGCCTGGCCGCCAGTGGACCCGTCCGTGGTGTCGCCCTGGGTGGCGCCGGGCATCTGGCCGGGTTGGCCGTTCATCCCCATGGGGCCGGAGGCCGCGGTGTTGGCCGTGTTCTCCGCCCCCGAGGAGGCGAGGTTGATGCCCACGACGGCGCCGAGGGCGATCACCGCGGCGCCGATGCCGGCGCCGATCAGGGTCTTCTTGTCGACCCCGGTGCTCGAGACCCGGGAGGTGCCGGCAGCCGGTGCCGCGGCGGCGTAGCCGGGCTCGTCGAAGAGGGGGTCACCCGTGGGAGGAGCGGGCGGCGGGGGCGGCGGCTCGGGGGCGCCGGCGCTGGGGCCGTCCACTGGGAGGCCGGTGGCGGGGTCGAGGGCCTCGTTCTCGTTGGTGGGGTCGTAGCTCATGGTGGTTCCTTTCGGGGTGGTGGGAGGGTGCTGCGGGGGTCTGGTTCGGGGGTTGGGTGGTCGGTTGGGGTCTTGGAGGGTTCTGGTGGGGTCGGGGTCAGTCGTCGGCGGTGGTCGACACCGCGGCCGACAGGTCGTAGACGGTGGTGCCGGTCCCGGTGTCCACGGCGGTGCCGTGCTCGGTCACCCAGGTGGTGATCTCGGAGCTCCCGCCGCCGGGGCCGCCCATCCCGCCCATGGCGCCGCCGCCGTCGACGATCACGTAGCGGAGCTCGCCGCTCTGGACGTACTCGATGAACTCGTCGAGGGTGGGGGCCGGGTCCTGGCCGTTGAAGCCGCCGATGGTCATCACCGGCTCGTCGGTGGCGAGGATGATCGGGGCCGAGCTGTGCGAGCTGAAGGCGGCCACCAGCCAGGTGGCGTCACCCTGGTTGGCCTCGAGCCAGGCGGCCAGCTCGGTGTTCCCCTCGATCGACGTGGTGGACGAGCCGCCCGGGCCGCCGCCGCCGTCCATCCCACCGGGGAACCCGCTCGTTGCCGAGCTCGGACCGGCGGCGGCCAGCGAGCCGGTCTGGGTGTGGGCGACGGTGGTGAGGCTGTAGGCGGTCGGGCCGGCCAGCAGGGTGAAGCCGGCGATGGTCGCCGCCACCAGGGTGAGGGTGCGCTGGCGCAGGCTGGTGCCGATCCAGAGGCCGGCGGCGCTGAGGGCGGCACCGACGATGATGGCCATCGGCAGCCAGGAGGCGAAGTCCGGTGTCCGGCGCAGGATGGTGACGGCGACGCCGGCGGTCAGGACGATGGTGGCGGGCAGGAGCCAGCGGGTGGCGGGGTGGCGCCGGCCGAGCTGCCAGAGGGCGATGGCGCCGGCACCGGCCAGGGCGGCGACCGCCGGGGCGAGCTGGACCGTGTAGTAGGGGTGGAAGATCCCCTCGGCCCGGCTGAAGACCACGATGGACACGACGGCCCAGGCACCCCAGAGCACCCAGCCCGCCCGAGCGAGGTCCGTACGGACGTTCTTCCTGGTCAGCCAGAGGCCGGCGCCGAGGCCGACGAGGGCGAGGGGGATGAGCCAGGCCACCTGGCCGCCGACCTCGCTGTTGAACATGCGCAGCCAGCTGACGGCGCCGCCGAAGCCGGCGCCTCCGCCGGGGCCGCCGCCGCCCGTCGGGCCGCCGCCGGTCGGGCCCTCGCCGCCGAAGATGCGGTTGAGGCCGTTGTAGCCGAGGACCAGGCTGATGATGGAGTTGTCCTCGGTGCTGCCGATGTAGGGCCGGCTCGAGGCGGGGACGAGGGCGACGATGGCGATCCACCAGCCCGCGGAGACCAGGACGGTGACGGCGGCGAGGGCGAGCTGCCAGATTCGCTTGCCCAGCTTCGGGGGGCCGAAGAAGAGGTAGACGGCGACGAAGGCGGGCAGGACGACGAGGGCTTGGAGCATCTTCGTCTCGAAGGCCAGGCCGACAAGGACGGCGGACAGGATCAGCCAGCGGGTTTGCCCCGTCTTGAGGGCGATCCAGATGGCCCAGGCGCTGCCGAGGCCGAGCAGGGTCAGCAGCGCGTCCGGGTTGTTGTACCGGAACATGACCACCGCTACGGGCGTGAGGGCGAAGCCGAGGGCGGCGAGGTGGGCGGCCACGTTGCCCATCCACTCCCGCACGATGCGGTGGACGATGAGCACCGAGGCGACGCCGGCGGCGGCCTGGGGCAGGAGCATCGACCAGGTGCTGAAGCCGAAGATCCGGGCCGAGAGGGCCATGACCCACAGCGAGGCGGGCGGCTTGTCGACGGTGATGAAGCTCCCGCTGTCGATCGAGCCGTAGAAGAAGGCCTTCCAGCTCGTGCTCATGGCCTTGACCGCGGCCGAGTAGTAGTCGTTGGCCACGCCCGCGGAGCCGAGGCCCCACGTGTAGAGGCCGGCGGCGACGAGGGCGATGGCGATGGTGATCCAGCCCGACCGGGTCGGCGCGTGGAAGCGGTCGCGCCACGGCGAGCCCGACGCCGTCGGCGGGGTGGGCTCGGCCGGCGGCGGCGTGTCCGTGTGGTCGCCGCCGTGGGCGTCACCGCCGACGTTGCCGGGCGCCCATTCGTCGGAGCGGGGTTCGTCGCCGGCGAGGGCGGGGGGAGCGTCGGTCACGGTCATGGCGGTGGAGTCCTCGGATCAGTGTCGGTCGGGTTCAGGTGGGCGGTCGGCGGTCGCTGTGGGGGGGGTCGGACGTCGATCAGCTGCTGGCGGTCGTGGTGTCGGCCTGGCTCGACGGCGTGGCCGCGGTGGCGGTCGCCGTGCTCGAGCTGGTGTCCGACGAACTGGTGTCGGTCGAGCTCGTGTCGGTCGAGGCGAAGGAGTTGCCGGCGGTGCTCGACGTGTCGGTCGAGCTCGTGGCGCTCGAGTCCGTGCTCGTGGCCGAGGAGCTGGTGTCGGCGGTCGCGGTGGTCGAGCTGTCGCTGCTCGACACGGTCGCTGTCGCCGCCGAGTCGGCGCTCTCGACCGCGGTGGC
Organism: uncultured Microthrixaceae bacterium; assembly: GCA_964470715.1. GTDB lineage: Bacteria > Actinomycetota > Acidimicrobiia > Acidimicrobiales > DATDAH01 > JAEUJM01. Next base: position 27,599 of record CAYYDZ010000021.1, read on the forward strand.
GCTGTAGGCCATGCCGCCCACCATGAGAACGGCGGCGGTGGCGCTGACCGCGGTGGCGGCCCGGCGGGCCCGCTTGGCGGGGTGCCGGCGCTTGCGCTTGGGGCCGTGGCTGCGGGCCGGGGGGAGCTGGTCCGCCGCCCGGGAGGCCGGGGCGGCGGCGGAGGCCGGGTTGGTGGGGGCGGGGTGTCGTTCCATGACCTCATGGTCGGCCTCGACCCTTGGAGCTTCCTCAGTGCCCCCTAGGACCTCCCCGAGACTTGCGAGACTGGTGCCGTGCGTCGCTTGGGCCTGCTCGGGGGGATGTCGTGGGAGTCGTCCGTCGAGTACGAGCGCCTCATCAACGAGGCGGTGCGCGACCGGGTCGGCGGGGTGGCGTCGGCCGACCTGCTCGTCCGCTCGTTCGACTTCTCGGTGATCGAGGCGCTCCAAGCCGCCGGGCGCTGGGACGACGCCGGCGTGCTCCTGGCCGACGCCGCCGGCCACCTCGTGCTCGGCGGCGCCGAGGGCATCGTCATCTGCACCAACACCATGCACCGGGTGTACGGCCAGGTGGCCGCCGAGGTCGCTCCCGTGCCCGTGCTCCACATCGCCGACCCGACCGCCGCCGCCATCGAGGCCGCCGGCGTGCGGTCGGTCGGCCTGCTCGGCACCCGCTTCACCATGGAGCAGGGCTTCTACGTCGACCGCCTCCGCGAGCGCCACGGCCTGGAGGTGCTCGTGCCCGACGAGCCCGACCGCACCCTCGTGCACGACGTCATCTACGACGAGCTCGTGCAGGGTGTCCTGGCGCCGGCATCCCGCACCGCCTATCGGTCGGTGGTGGACAGGCTCGTGGCTCGGGGTGCTGAGGGCGTCATCGCCGGCTGCACCGAGATCGAGCTCCTCCTCGGCCCCGACGACGTCCCCGTGCCCTGGTTCCCGACCACCCGCCTCCACGCCGACGCTGCGGCGGCGTTCGCCCTCAGCGACTGAGGCCGGGCCGCCGTCGAGCGCGGGTGCTGCGAGCGCCACCGGAACGAAGGTGGTGGCGCCCGCATGGGCGCACGTTGCGCTCGACCCGGCATCGCCCGATCCGAAGGACCCGAGCTGGTTCCTCCTCGGCGGACGTGTGGTGTGCCCCATTTACCGCCAAGGCGCGCGCTACCCCTTGACGGACTATCGGCGCGCGGTCGACCTTGCCGATCGATACGACGTGGCATTGGCCTCCGTCGATCCGGAGCGCGTGCTGACGCTCGCGGGGTAGGCCGGAGGGGGTAGGCCGGAGCTCAACCGCCGGTTTGATGTTCTTCCTGCTCGTGGGCGCCGCTGCCTCAGCAGCGGCTGGGTTGTCGCTCGGCGGGGGGAGCGGCGGTGATCCACGGGTCCTGCGGCCCATCGGCGGGGCGTCGGGGGCCTCGCTTGATGCGGGGGTCGTGGGTGAAGGTGCGGCCGTCGGGGGCGGTGGCGGTGATGTGGCC
>CAYYDZ010000022.1:0-24613 GCA_964470715.1 uncultured Microthrixaceae bacterium
TGACGGCAACCGCACGGGCCAGGTCCTCGCGGTGCGCCCGTTGCAGCAGGCCGCCGGCCACCACCTCGGGGCCCCAGCGGCGGTGGACGACCGTGGTGTCGCCCAGTTCCTCGAACGCGGCCAGCAGGCTGCCCCCGGCGTAGTGGATGGTGGCGAAGTCCAGGGACGAGTTGGCCCGCAGCCAGCGCTGGAAGGCCAACAGCACCACCGGCGGACCGGTCTCGTTGGCGGCGTGGTTGAGGAACACGACGCGCCCGTCACCCGAGGGCCTCATGCCGCCGACCCTCCCGACGTGCCCGACCGATCGAGGAGGGGCTGCAGGGCCTCGTACACCAAGGGCATCGCCACCTCGGTGCGATGGCGGGTCTCGAAGCGCCGACGGGCGGCTCGACCCGCCGCGGCAAGCCCCGCCGGGTCGGCCAGCAGTCCGTCGATGGCGCCGGCCATGGCGGCGAGGTCGGGGTAGGGAGCACACGCACCGGCCGACTCTCCGTCCCGCTCCTCGATCAGCTCGACGATGCCGGCGTCGTCGAAGCACACCGTGGGGATCCCCATCGACGCCGCCTCGACGCACACGAGCGGGAAGGTGTCCTCGCGAGACGACAGCACGAACACGTCGGCGGCGGCCATCAGGGCCGCGTAGCGGGGGGTCGAGGGCACCCGGCGAGCCACGTCGGCGAGGCCCAGGCGCTTCGCCTCCTCGTCCCAGTCGCACCAGGAGCTCCGGTCGCTGTCGTCGCCGATCCACACCACGCCACAGCGGCGACCGGCCCGGCGCAGGTGCCAGGCGACGTGGAGCAGCAGGTCGGGAGCCTTGCGCCAGTCGAACACCCCGGCGCCCACCAGCACCGGCAGGTCCGCCGGCAGGTCGAGCTCGGCCCGCGCGAGGCGACGAGCCTCGTCCACGCCGACCCCGAGGGGGGCCGGGTCGAGCGGGTAGGGGACGTTGACGATGCGCCCGGCGTCCATGCCGTGGTTGTCCACCAGGTTGCGGGCGGCCGCCCCGCACCCGACGAGGATGCGATCGGAAGCCCCCAGGTAGGCACGGTCCTCATCGGACAACAAGAAGCGGACCACGTCTTCCATCTCGTGTACGTGGGTGACCACGGCGCGGGGCCGGTCGAACGCCGATCGGGAGCGCACCGCCCAGGAGGCGTTGTAGTAGACGAGGTCGAAGGCCGAGGCGTCCACCACGGGGGCCTCGAACGGCTCGTCGCCGTGCAGCAACACGGTGTCGCCGAGCGCGGCGAAGTCGTCGTGCAGCACCCCACCGCGCTGGAAGGCGGTGGTGACCGCCACGTCGGTGTTGGCCCGCAGCCAGCGCAGCAGCGTGAGCAGGTAGATCGGCGGGCCGGTGCGCTCGGCGGCGTGGGAGACGAACAGCGCGTGGGGAGGGCTCACCGTGCGCCGAGGCTCACGCCAGCAGTTCCGCGGTGCTGTCCAGCAGCCAACGGGGCAGGTCGGTGGCCAGCTCGTGGGTTCGACCGGCCTGCTCCACGGCGCGTGCCATCAGCTCGCGGGCGGCGTCCGGGTCGGAGAGCAGGTGGGCCGCAGCGTCCGCGGCGGCCTCGATGTCGAGGTAGGGCACCGAGACGGCGGCGTCGCCCAACTCGACCTCGGTGAGCCCGTTGGCGAAGCAGACCACGGGCCGGGCCGACAGCCGCAACTCGGCGCTGATCAGGCGGAACGTGTCGGGCCGGCCCGTGAGCAGCACCAGATCGGACGCCTCGAACTGGTCCATCAGGACGGTGGCCGGGACGATGTGGAAGCGGTCCTGCAACCCCGCGTTGGCGATGTCATGGCGCAGGGGCCACAGGGCGTCCTCGTCCATGTCGTGGCACAGCCAGACGAAGTGCAGGTTCGCATCGGGCAGGCGTCGGCACAGCTCCCACGCCACCGGCACGAACGGCTCGGGAGCGCGCCACCAGGCGTCCGTGCCGGTCCCGCACACCACCAACGCGTCCTCGGGCAGGCCCAGCTCCTCGACCCCCTTCACCTCGGACTCGCCCGGCGCCGGGATCGCGGGCAAGAAGCCCCGCTGCACACGCACCCGCTCGGCGTCCACGCCCTGCCCGGCGACCAGCCACGACCTCGCCGAGTCGTCGGGCACGATGAACCCGGCGCACCTGCCCAGGATCGTGGCCCACTCCTCGGGGGTGACCCGCTCGTCCCAGGGCCGCTCCTCGGCGGGGAGCTGCAGGACCGCAGGCAACGGCTTCGTGGCGTAACGCAGCGCACGCGCCGCCGGCACCCCCAGCACCAGTGCACGCGGGAACTGGTGTGCGGCCCGGCGCATCCACCAGCGCATCCTCTGGCCCTTGATCCGCTTGCCGACGACACCGAGCCCCACCGCCCGGAGGAACCGGTCGACCCACCAATCACTCAGGTCGTCGACCACCCGCACGGTGCAGAGCTCGCGCATCTCCTCGAGCAGCGGCCCGCGACGCCACAGCAACACCTCCATCTGGACGCCCGCCTCACGCATCCACCGCAACAGCCGCAACAGGAACAGCGTCTCGGCGCCGCGCTCGGCATCCATGGCGATCAAGAAGATGCGCTCCGACGAGCGCGTCGGGGCAGGGGCGTCGTTGGCGCCGGCGTTCATGCGGGCTCCTCGGTGGTGGGTTCGGTCGGCAGCAGCCACTCGGCCAGATCCTCGACCAGCCGTGGGGCCGCCACCTCGACGGCGTGCAGGCGGCGCACCCGTTCCGCGCCGCAGGCACCCCGGCGGCGCGACTCGGACGGGTCGTCGAGCAGCTCGATGATGCGATCTGCCATCTGGCGCAGGTCCGGGAAGGGCACCACGAAACCCGCCGGGCGGCCGGGCTCGGTGGGCGGCTCGTCCCGAGGGCCCTCGAGCGCGTCGACCCGGCCGTCCACGAACTCGGGCATCCCCCCGTTCACGAAGGTGACGATGGGCACGCCGACCGAGGCCGCCTCGAGGCACACGAGGGGGTAGGCGTCCTCCCTGCTGGTGAGGACCAGCACGTCCAGGTCCTGGTAGTAGTCGAGGGGACGGTCGAGGTGGCCCGTCAGCTCGAGGACATCGGCCAGTCCGGCCGCCTCGACGTCGAAGCGCAGGGCCTGGCGATCGGGAGCACCCGGATCGCCACCGATCCAGGCCCACGACACGTCCAGGTCGGGGCGGCGGCGGCGGATGTCCGCCACGATGGCGAAGAACAGGTCGGGGCCTTTGCGCCATCGGAACAGGCCCGAGGCCGCGACCCGGGAAGGGCGTGCCGCGTCCTCGTCACGAACCGGCGGGTCGGCCTCGATGGCGATCATCTCGTGGTGGAGCGAGATGCGTCCGGGGTCCACCCCGTAGGTGTCGATCATGTTGCGACGCACGGCGTCGGACACCACCAGGAAGTGGTCGGGACGGTCGATCAGCAACTGCCGGTGGTGGTCCGACAGGTGGTAGTCGACCCCCACCGAGAGCTCGTGGACCGCCGCGACGACCTTCGTCTGCTCGCCCATCCGCACGTACTCGAGCACCCGGATGGTCCACGCGCTGTTGCAGTAGACCGTGCGGTAGGGACCGTGGCGACGCAGGCGCCGGCGGTACGCCAGGGTGCGAAACCGGTCGGTGGCCCCCTCTCGATGGAACGTGCTCTCGAGGAACATCCCCAACTGGGCGAGACGAGGCGGCTTGTCCGAGTAGTCGAGCACCGTGGTCGGCGCCAGCGCCCGGTACTCGTCGAGCAGATCGCCACCGTCGAGCAGCAGCACCTCGAAGTCGATGTCGGTGTTGGCCTTGATCCAGCGCAGGAGGTGCAGCAACCCGATGGGCGGTCCGGTGCGCTCGGCACCATGGCCGACGAACAGCACCTTGTCCGGCGGCGGGCCGCCCCGCCTAGGCACGGGCCACCACCTCGCGGAGATCGTCGAGGAGGCCTTGCGCACCCACGGCGACCGCATGGCGCTCGGTGACCCGGCGGCAGGCGACCTCGCCCCGGCGCCGGCGCTCGTCGGGATCGGTGAGCAGCGCCTCGACGGCAGCGACGAAGCCCACCAGGTCGGGATACGGCACCACCGCGCCGGCCGGCTCCTCCCCGTCGGGGGCCACGAAGTCGGCGATACCACCGGTGGCGAAGCAAACGGTCGGCACCCCGACCGAGGCGGCCTCGAGGCACACGAGCGGATAGGCATCCTCGCGGCTGGGCAGCACGAAGAGGTCGAGGGCCCGAAGCCAGTCGATGGGGTCGGGCTGCTCGCCCACGAAGTGGACCACGTCCTCGAGGTCGGCGCGGGCACGGTCGGCGTGGGCGGCTTCCCACACCGGCGAGTCGGGGTTGCCGCCCAGCCACACGAACACCACCCGGCGATCGAGGCGGCGGTGCACCATCTGCGCCAGGGCGAGGAACAGGTCGGGGGCCTTGCGCCAGTCGACGGTCCCGGCCGTGCCGACGACCAGATCGTCGGGGCCCGCGCCCACGAGGGCGCGGATCTCGTCCCGTGGTCGCCCGGCCGGCGGCGGAGGCAACTCCACGACGCCGGCGGCATGGCCCATCCGCGCGGGATCGATCCCCCAGTTGTCCACCAGGTAGCGGTGGACCGGGGACGACACGGTCAGGTAGTGGCCGGTCACGTCCTCGATCAGGGCACGGTCCTCGGGGCGGAGGTAGCGCTCGAGGCCCAACGAGAGCTCATGTACGTGGGTGACCACCAACGAGGGCCGGAAGGGCAGGTAGCGCAGCGCCCGCACACTGCCGGCGGTGTTGATGTAGACGACATCGGCCGGGCGGAGGTGCCGAGCACTCGGACGCAAGGAGAACTCGCGACCGCGCTGGGCCAGGGCCGGCGAGCCGATGCGGTTGGCGACGCTCGTGACATAGCGACGTCGACCGCGCAAGCGCCACTCGGGCAGGACGGTGACCGGCGCGAACCGCCGAAGGGGCTCGAGCAGGGGGCCGTCGTCGAGCAACACCACCTCCAGCTCGATGTCGGGCCGGTCGTGGAACCACTCGGCGAGGCGCAGGAGGTACACGGGAGGCCCGGTGCGCTCGGCGCCATGACCCAGCACCAAGACCCGCAGCGGACGGTCCTCGGCGGCGCGTCCCTCGCTCTCGACCTCTGGCCCTCGGTGCGTCACGCCGTGACCGCTCCGGCCAACACGTGGTCGAGGGCGGCGTCGAGGTAGGCCAACCGTCGACGGTCGGCGCCTTCCCGAGAGGCGGTGGCGGCGACCTCTTCGGCCAGCGCATCGACATCGGGGAACTCGACGGCGCGGGCCCCGGTCAGTTCGTCGACCCCCGTGACGGCACCCGCGAAGCCCACGACCGGCACGTGTCCGCTGCGCACACTCCAGTCGCCGCCGGGGATGCGCTCGTCGAAGGCGGCGAGGGCCGCTGTCCCCGGTCGAGCCGACAAGAGCAGCACCGAGGCGCCGGCGACCTGGTCGGCCAGATCGAACCAGTCGTGCGGCCGCACCAGATCGACGTCGTCGAGGCCCAGGTGCCAGCACTCGTGGTCCACGCCGTCGGTGCGCTCGTGCTCGTCTCCCGTGCGGAACCACACGAACCGGGCGTCGACACCCCGTGACTCGAGTGCGTGCACGGTCCGCAGCCACAGGTCGATCCCGGCGTCACCGTCGAAGCTCCCGATGCCCACGACGACCGGCGGCGCGACGCTCGTCGCCTCGTCGTCCGGCAACGGAGGAAGGCCGGTCACGGGCACGCCGGGCTGCTCGATCGAATCAGGCCGGTACGCCTCGGCGGCAGCCCGTCGGGCCCCGCGGAGCGTGCAGGTGAGCGTCACCGGCACCGGCCCCGACACCACCAAGAGGGGCGCCCGCCACAGCCGGAGCCGCCACCATCGGGCTCGAAAGGCCCGGAGTTGGCGATGATCGCGCCGCCATCCGAGCGACTCCACGAGGCGGGGGCCCCACCAGTCATCGAGGTCGTCCGCCCGCAAGACGGGGCCGAAACCGGTCAACCGTTCGTCGTCGGCACCCGACCGGCCCAGCAGAAGCACCGGGCGGACCCGGCGGCGCGCCACCAGGACCGGCAGGAGCCGTTCCAGGAAGGCGTTGGCGTCGGTGCGCTCGCTGTCAGCCGCCGTCACCGCCAAGAACCGGCGCATGCGCATGGCTGCGCACGTTAGTGCCGAGGTCGCACGTGGGGGAAACCCCGTCCCCGACCCGCCACGCATCCCTCGGGCGGGGCGCGCCGGGACCGCGCCGCCGTGGTGCGGAACGGCTCAGACGGGGCTGGGACGGGGCGTGAGCTCGACCCGCACCGGGGTGGACGAGCGGCCGTCGGGCATCTCGACCGGGGGATAGAACTCGTCGCTGGCGAGGATCACCGTCCAGTGGCCGTCGGTGACCGTCGAAGGCACGACGACCACCCGCACCCAGGTGCCGTTCTTCGAGTACGGCGGCGGTGTCGTGTACCCCATCAACGTGTCGAGGCGGCCGGGGGTGGCATGGCGGTCGAGCACGACCACCGTCGGCCCCAGGCGGGTCTTCAACACGTCGAGCCTGTCGTCGAGACGACCCCCCACGAGCGCGTCGGTGTCGAGGCCGTAGAAGACATCGCTCACGGGGTGGACGGAGGTGACGACCCCGGTGGGGTCGACCTCGAGCACGGCGAGGCGGTCGGCGGCCCACACCCGCAGTTCGGCGATCATCTCGTCGAGCAGATCGGGGCGAGGTTCGGCGCGGCGGCCGAGGCGAAGGCGCGAACGGGTCGGCACCTCGGCCCGATCCGGTAGCGCCGTGCGCACGACTCGCGCCTCGGCCGGCTCCGGGAGGAGGCGGTGGTCGGACCACGAATCCATGGCCGCGAACACGGTCTCCTCGACGCCCTCCTGCCGGGAGCGCAGCGTCTTGCGGAGCTGGTCGAGCTCGCCCTCCCAGATGCCACGGTTCAACTCGAGGTCGGCGACCACCTCGTCGTTCTGGGCCTCGAGGGTCTCGACGACCCGCGCCAACTCGTCGAGCGGCGCCTTGTAGAGGGTGAACGGGTCGTTGAACACCGTGGAGGTGCAGACCAGGGCGTCCCAACTCTCGGCCAGGCGCAACATGTCGCCGAACTCCCACCAGTTGTTGCGCATGAGGCAGTGACTGACGGCGAAAGAGGTCCCGGCCGACCGGCAGTAGTCACGGAAGCGAGCGACGTTGGCCATCACCTCGTCGAAGTCGGCGTTCCGACGGATGGCCTCGAAGGTCGCCTTGTTCGGGCTGTCGATGGAGACGCTGATCGACGTCGGAAGGGCCTCGAGCAAGCGCTCGACCCGGGGGTTGAACCGGGTGGCGTTGGTGGTGACGTCGCATTCCGGTGTGAGGCCCATCTCGATCAGGAGGTCCCACACCCGGTAGGTCTCGGGGGTGATGAAGGGCTCACCGCCCAGGAAGCGGGCCACCCGGAGGTGAGGGAGGAACTCGCGGAGGTCCTCGAAGAACTCGTCGCCGTAGGGCGAGGGCAAGGGGGGCCGGCCCTCCCGGCGCGAACGGATGCGCGACGAGTACTCGCCGTTGCACTGCACGCACTCGAGGTTGCAGGTGTTGGAGAGCGCGAAGCCGATCTCGACCGGCCACTCGATGCGGTCGGCGGCCACGGGATGCTGGTCGTACTTGCGGGCCAGCGGCAGGTCCTTGCCGTGGTCGATCTGCCAGCGACAGCTGCCGCAGCCGTACGACAGGTCGTAGGCGCCGAGCGCATCGCGCATGGCCTGTGCCCGCGGGCCGTGCCAGATGTCGAGGAGGCGCTGTTCGCCCACGTTGCCGAGCGGATAGCCGGTGTTGATGCAGCAGGGTTGGACGTTGCCCCGAGGGTCGAGGTCGAAGGTGGCGAACGGTGCATAGCAGGCCGCCCGCACCCCCTTGTCGGAGAAGTCGCGACCATCGTCGCAGCGCTCGACGAACGCCGGGGGACCCGCCATGGGTCCGCCGGCCCCCACCCTGGGGGCAGGGCTGCGACCGTTGGACGTGCCATTGGCGCGTCCGCCCGAGCGGCCCCCACGAAGGTTCACGAGGCGCGATCCTACCGGCGGGTCAAGTGCTGACGTCGACCACCGGACGGATACGGCGCTTCATCTCGGCCTCGATGTCCTCGGGCTTGGTACGCAACCAGACCGGCTGGGCTCCGATCCCGACGGCGTGGCTGTCGTCCACGGCGATGGCGACCTCCTGGCAACCGTCATGGCCAGGACGGGTGATGATCGCCACCGTGAAGCGGCTGTCGCGGTGGATGCCCTCGTCGACCCCGATGGCGTAATCGGAGCCGTGGTCCTCCACGTGCTCGTCGGCGATCCAGGCCGAGGCCGTGCCCAGCCGGGCGAAGAGCGCATCGACGACCGCCTCGATGTCCTGGCCGTCGATGAGCGCCGGCGCCATGCCGTGGAACTGCTCGCCCTCGACGAGCGAGGACTCGACGACGTTGCCGTCGGCATCGACCTGAAGCGTGATGGTGCGGCCGTCCCGCGACCAGCGAGCGGCGCGCTCGGTGGCGGTCAGGCGCTCCTGAGGCGCCTCGATCGGTGCCGCATCGTCGGTGTCGCCGCCCGAGCGGACCGGGCGCAGGTGCTGCAGCGACAGGGCATTGGTGTGGACGTAGAGGCGGTCGCCCTCGGCGTCAGCGCGCTTCTTCTCGAGCAGGCCGCGCAGCCCGGCGACCTCGGTCTCCCACACGTGGCGGTTCCGGCCCAGTTCCGGGAGCACCGTGTCGCCCCGCCGCTCGAGGTCGAGCACGATCTTCTCGAGGTCGTCCGGTTCCATGTGGTGGAAGCCGAAGCCGTCGTCGAACACCGAGATGACCTCGACGTGCACGTCGAGCGAGTCGGCGAGGAGCAGGACGTCCGCGAACTCGAAGTAGTTGGTCTGCATGAAGCAGTGGTTGAAGCCGAGGTCCGTGCCCCGCTCTCGGGTGTACTCCCGGAACTTGGGGATGTTGGCGAGGAGCGCGTCCGGGTCGATCGCGTGGCGGACCGCACGCAGCGTCTCGGGCGTGACCGCGTCGACCGAGATGTGGAACGAGAACGGGAGGTGCTCGAGCGCCCGCTCGACCTTGGCGTCCCAGACCGTGCCATTGGTGGTGCAGTGGCACGCCGTGTCGATCTGGTCCTCGATCATCATGTCCCAGATGCGGTGGTGGCCCTTGATCATGAACGGCTCACCCCCGAGGAAGCGGGCGGCGTCGAGGTGGGGGAGCACCTCACGGAGATCATCGAAGAACTGATCGTCCCACGGCGAGCGCAGCGGAGGGCGGCCCTCCCGGCGGGAGCGGATGCGCGACGACAGGTCGCCCGTGCACATGGTGCACTCGAGGTTGCAGGTGTTCTCGAGCGCGAACGCCATGGTCTTCGGGTACTCGTTGTCCTCGAAGCGGCCGTCGTAGGGCTCGTAGGTCGCCATCGGGGTGTTGCCCCGCCCGTTCTCCATCTGCCAGCGACAGCCATGGCACCCGAGGTGCAGGTCCTTGTCCCACAGCGCCTCGCGTAGTGCGGTGATCCGCGGACCGCTCCAGACATCCATGAGTCGGTCGCGCGACACGTGCCCCACCGGATACAACAGGTTGGCGCAGCAGGCGTTGTAGTTCCCCCGGGTGTCGCACTCGAGGGTGACGAACGGGGCCAGGCAGGTGGGGCGGGTGCCGGCGGCGATCGCTGCGGCCACGTCCGCCGGTGCGAACGGGGGGGTGGGCGGCGGCGCTGCGCCGAGCGCTCGCTTCACCCGTCGGCGCGCTCCACGAGCAAGTCTGGCGAGTTCCACAGGCAGTCGACCCTAGCACCGACCGAGCGGCGCTCCCCGACCCACCGTGTCGGGACGGGCAGGTGTCGAGACGTGGCTGGTAGCCTCGCCGACGATGACGCGCTCGCCCGATGCCCCCAAGGCGTTCGACAGCGCCTGCTACGCGCCGTTCGTGGCGATGGAGTTCGACCCGCAGGGCCGGGTGTTCACGTGTTGCACGAACCAGCTCTACCCGATGGGCAACGTCGCCGAGTCGTCACTGCGCGAGATCTGGCACGGCCGGCGGGCCCGCAACCTCCGCGAGGCGGTGGTGGGCTACGACATGTCCTCTGGCTGCAACGTGTGCAAGTGGCACGTGGAGCACGGCAAGCAGGACGCCATCGCGCGCTCCTACGACGACCTGCCCGTCGAAACCGCCGAGCCGGACTGGCCGCAGCGCATGACCTTCGCGCTCAGCAACCGGTGCAACCTCGCCTGCGTGATGTGCAGCGGCGAGCTGTCGTCTCGGATCCGCCACGACGAGGGCCTCCCACCCCTCCCCGACGCCTACGACGATGCCTTCTTCGACCAGCTGCGGGAGTTCCTCCCGCACCTGGAGTACGCGGCGTTCCTGGGCGGTGAGCCGTTCTTGAGCCCGGAGAATCGGCGGGTGTGGGACATGCTCGTCGAGCTCGACCATCACATCCCCCTCAGCATCACCACCAACGGCACGCTGTACACCCCGCTCGTCGAGCAGACCCTCGAACGCTTCCCCTGCTCGTTGCTCCTGTCCATCGACGCGCTCGATCCCGACGTTCTCCGGCGGATCCGGGTGGGCGTCGATCCCGAGAAGGTCCTCGAGAACGCCTCGCGCCTGCGCGACTACACCGTGGCGGCGGGCACCGGTTTCGGCTTCATGTACTGCCTCATGACCTCGAACTGGGAGGAGATGCCGGCCATGCTGAAGCTGGCCGACGAATGGGACGCCACCATCCAGGTCGTCCACGTCAGCGTGCCGGGCATGAGCCTCGAGGAGCTCTCGGTCGACGAGCTCGCCGGCGTGTTGGACGGGCTCGAGCGCGCCGGCGAGAAGATCGGCGACTTCGGCAGCCAACAAGCGACGTGGGAGACCGAGCTGCACCAGCTCCGGACCGCACTCGCCGAACGACGGGCCGGTCAGGCGGTCACGATCCGGCGGGCCAAGCCGGTGGCCGGGGTCGAACTGCTGCCGGAACGGTCGACCGAGCCGAGCGGGAGCGAGCAACGCCACCGCGCTGCCGTCGAGCGGATCACCCGGTGGGCGCCCGACGCCGCCGTCCTCACCTTCGCGGCGGACGACTCGGGAACGATCACCGCCACCGACCTCCCACCGGGGCGACTCGCCGGTCTGCTCGGCGACGACTGGATCGGCCGCCGCCTCGACGACGTCATCGACCAGGCGCGCCGAGCCACCGGCAGGGATCTCTGGCTCATCGACCACACCGCCGAGCCCGACCTCCGCGACCAGACGCTCATCTTCCATCACGGACCACCCCGGCGCGGCGGTGGCGGCGGTGAGATCGTCCGGGTGGTGAGCGTGAGCGGGCAGCCGGGTGGCACCGACGATCGCGGCACCACCAGCTACGTCGCCCTCGACGACTACTACGCCAAGTTCGGCTGACCCCAGCGCCGACATGGCGGCATGCCCTGATCGGTACGGGGCACCTCGGTCGACAGGCATGTCGTCACCGATCCGCGGCCAGCCGCCCTCGCGACGCTCCGTGCGGAAGATGCCGCAGTGGTTCTTCTGGTCGATGCGGTCGGGCCGTTGCGGATGCAGGCGGACGCAGGTACGTGCGGGCGACGAAGGGCGAGGTCATCGCCCGCAGGAGGGCCCGGTAGCCCACACCGAAGCGGACCTCGTCGCCGGGCTCGAGGACGAGACGGCCGGTGTCGAGCACGAGGTGGTCGCTGCTGGCACCGAGGACCGTCACCCCGGGAGGCGGGGTCAGGTCGCCGGGGTCCACGTCCTGCTCGCCGAGGGCGACGATGGCGCGCTGGGCGAGGCCACGGTCGGCGGCGCGTGGCGGCGCCCCGAAGGCGGAGGGGCCGACCGCCCCCCACGGTTGCGTCGGCTTCACCTTGGCCTCGATGACCTCGGCGACCAGGGTGAAGGCGTCGGTGCGCAGACCGTCCAAGGGAAGCCGGTCGAGCGGGTCGGTGCCGAGCAGGATCGACTCGCCGAGGCGCAGGTCGTCGACCCGGCCGACGGCACCGGTGGCGAACACCCAGGCCAGGTTGGCGGAGTTGCCGCCGGACACCGTGGCGAGGCGGATACCCAACGACGCCTCGAGCCCCGTCGCCAGCGTCGAGAGCTCGGCCATGTTGTCGTCGTCGGGCACGACCCCGCTCTGGCAGGCCAGGTTGGCGCCGATGCCGCGCAGGTGGAGGTGGGGTGACGCCGCCACCTGGCGGGCCACCGGTTCCACGTCGGCGGGGAGCAGGCCCTCGCGCAGGTCGCCGAGCTCCACCATCAGGACCACGCCGTGCACCCGCCCTTGGCGGCGGGCCGCCTCGGCCAGCGCGGCCAGCACGCCCGGCTCGGTGTTGAAGCTCACGTCCGCCGCGGCGACCACCCGCTCGACCTGGCTGGGCATCGGCGAGCGCACGAGCACGAGGGGCACGCCGAGGCCGGCTGCCCGCAGCCGCTCGAGCCCCTCGACCCGGGACTCGCCGAGGGCCGAGACGCCGGCGGCGACGAGGGCGCTCGCCACCTCGGGCGACCCGAGGGTCGCCTTGGTGATGCCGGTGACCGCGATGCCCCGGGGGGCGAGGCGCTCGACCAGCGTCCGGGCGTTGTGGTGGATCCGGTCGAGGCGCACGTCGAGACGCGGTGCCGTCACGTCAGCCGCTCCTGTCCGCGTCGCTCACGACCGAGCGGTGACGAGCCTCGGGGTCGGCATCAGCTCGGGGAACGACGCCAGCACCATGTCCACCAGGCGGTCGGACGAGCGGGTGAGCGCGTCGGTGGTCGGCAGGCCGACCTCGAGCTCGTAGCGGGCGATGGCGGCGGTGACCTCGGCGTCGCTCATGCCCTCGTGGTTGAGGGTGATGCCGATGACCCGGGTGGCGGCAAAGGCCTCGATGAGCTCGATCTCGCCGGCCACCGTGGGCATCGGGACGCTGGTGAAGTCGCCCAGGCGGCGGCGGGTCGGGGCGTGCTGGAGGATCACCGCGTCGGGCTGGCTGCCCCGCAGGATGAACACCGAGGAGAGGTAGGCGGGGTGGCTGAGCGCGCCCTGACCCTCGACGATGATGACGTCGGGATCCTCGCCCTCGAAGGCGTCCACGACGGCCGCCTCCATCTCGCCCGAGCAGAACTGGCACGGGATGGCGTCGAGGGCCACGCCGTAGCGGGCCCCCTGGATCAGGCCGGTCTGGCCGGTGCCGACCAGCACCGCCCGGATGCCCCGGTCGTTGAGCGCCTGGGTGAGGATGGTGGCGGTCGTGCGCTTGCCGATGGCGCTGTCGGTGCCCAGCACCGCGATGCGGGGGCAGGTCACGGTGGCGATGCGACCGGTGAACATGCGCAGGTCGGTCTTGTCCCGAGGGCGGCGCACGTCATAGAGGTGGACATCGTGCTCGGCGGCCGCAGCGAGGAACTCGGCGTCGTCGTTCAAGAATTCGTGCAGGCCGTTGACCACGCTCATGCCTTGGGCCATCGCGTCCAGGAGGACACGACGCTCGGCGGGTGAGAGCATGCCGCTGGCCGGGGCCATGCCGAAGATCACCACGTCGGGGACTCCGCCGGCGCGCGCCACCGCGTCGTCGAGGTCCGCCGCCACCGGGATGCCGTTCGGCTTGTCCCCGAGCACCGCGCCGGCGTCGCGCCCGGCACAGGTGCTGTCGATCACCGACAGGATCTCGTAGCGCTCGGAGTGACGGACGAGCCCGTTGGCCGTCTTGCCGTCGGTCTCCCCGAAGTTGGCTTCGCAGTAGACGACGGCGGTGGCTCGGGTGGGCACAGGGCGAAGGGACATGGCTGCTCCTCGAGAAGGGCTCAGAGGAGGCGACCGAATGGATCCGCGCCTGGCCGTCGAGGCGGCGCCGGAAGAACGAAGTGGTCCCCGCTAAGTGGGTGTGGAACCGCCCACGGTACCGGTGGGCCGGTCCGGATCCCCTGGAAAGCGGCCGCCGGGGCGCCGACCACCGTCGAAGTGGGGTCGCAGCTCGAGCAGGTGCGAGACATCCCAGCCGTCGGCGAAGTCGTCCACGCCCGAGCGTTGGAACAGCCGCGACCGCCCCGTCACCTCTGCCCGCTTGCCGGCGACCCGCAACCACGACCCCTCGTACAGGGCCAGCACCGGGCAGTCGTTCTCCTCGAGGAACTCGGCGATGCGCTCGTCGCGGCTCTCGCCCATGAAGGTGGACTCGGGGTCGGTGTCCACGTAGTGGAGGTTGATCTGGAAGGGCAACAGCCCGAGCGCATCGAAGCTCGGTGGCAGGCAGATGGGCATGTCGTTGGTGGTGCGGATCGACGGGCAGGCCACGTTGGTGCCCGCCGACGCGCCCAGGTAGCGGGTGGCGCCGGCGCGGACCCGCTCGGCGAGGCCGTCGAGCACCCCGAGGCCGGCAAGGCTGTCGAGGAGGCGGAAGCTGTTGCCGCCGCCCATCATCACGACGTCGGCGTCCAGGATCGCGTCGGCGGGATCGGCGGCCCGATGGGCCGACTCGACCTCGACCCCGAACGAGGCGAAGGCCGCCGTCACGCGGTCGGCGTAGTCGTCCCAGTCGGCCAGGGCGAAGGGGACGAAGGTGACCACGTCGCCGGCGGCCACCTCGGCGAAGGCGTCGGCGGCGTGGGCGAACATCGTCCTGCCGAAGTCGGTGGAGTTCGACAGCAGCAGGAGGTCCATCCCCCATCCTGTCGGCGCCGACCCTCACTCCCTCCCTCAGCTCCCCCGAACTCGACGCAATGACTCCCTCAGAACACGAGCTATTGCGTCGAGAATGGCGGGATCAGGTGAGGCGGACGCCCTGGCGGGCGAGTTCGGCCTGGACGGCGGCGAGGTCGACGTCGGCCACGTCCACGCCGGCCTTCACCGCCAGCGCCGCCGCCACACCGGCGCCCTGGCCGGTGACCGAGCAGCACGCCATGTTGCGGGTGGCGGCGTGGCTGAGAGCGTCGCCGCCGGTGGCCCGGCCGGCGACGAGCAGCCCCCGCACCCCGGTGGGCAGCAGGCAGCGGTAGGGCACCTGGAAGTAGCGCCCCGTGGTGGGCAGGATCAGCACGCCGTAGCCGTCGATGAACTCGGGGAAGATGCCGATGCTGTCGTCGAAGCGGCCCTGATGGCGCACGTCGGCCTCGGTGAGGTCGTAGCGGGCCACGATCTTGCGGGTGTCGCGGATACCAACGGTCATGCCGAAGTTGCGCAGGCGGGCGTCCTCGCACCCTGGCGTGTAGCGGCGCAGGGCCTCGATGGCGAGGAGCGCCTGGCGCCGACCTTCCATCTCGGCGGAGGTGAGGTCGTCGGGGTCGGTGCCGTCGCACCCCTCGAGGTGCAGGACGTTCAGGTAGGTGAGCTCACCCGAGTCGTGCACGGCACCCCACGTGCCGGCGATGGTGGTGAGGTCGGCGGGCAGGAGGCCGTCGGCGATGGCGCGCTCGAAGGGCTTCTTGAGGAACGGGGAGAAGAGGTCGTCCTCCTTGCCGGTGGTCTCGATGGACCAGGCCTCGCCGCCACTCCAGTCGGCGTAGGTCTGCGGGTCGGCGGCCACCCCTTCGAGGAACCGCCGTTTGTCCACGCCGGCGAGGTGGAACATCACCGACACGCCCATCATCTGCTCGCGCGGCGTGCGCCGGGTGGGGGCGCCGGCGCGGTGGGCGACGTCGGCGTCGCCGGTCGCGTCGATGACCACGCGAGCGGCGATGGCCTCCCGACCCGCCTTCGACTCCACGACGATCCCGGTGACGGCGTCGCCCTCGAGCACCGGTGCGGCGAAGGCCCGGTGCAGCATCGGGCGCACCCCGGCCTCCTCCACGAGACGGTCGGCGACGACTTTGAAGCCCTCCGAGTCGAGCTCGTAGGACTGCGACTGTCTCTCGGGCACCGCCGCGCCCATCGCCGCGGCCCGGGCCTCGAATTCGGCGGCGAGGCCGCCGGCCTCGACCGTCCGCTCGTGGCGGTACCAGGCGAAGCCCTCCACCCCGACCGCGGTGATGTTGCCCCCGAAGCAGCCGAAGCGCTCGACCAGGGCGACGTCGGCGCCGGCCCGGGCCGCGGCGAGGGCGGCGGACAGCCCGCCGGGCCCGGACCCCACCACGACGACGTCGGCCTCGGCGACCACGGGCACCTCCCGCGCCGGCTCGGTGATCGTGCGCGTCCCCCGGGTGCCCGCCACGCCCGGATGGTACGTGGCGGTCCCCTGCCCGACCCCGCACGGTCCCGTTCCGGGTGCTCCCCTGTGTCGTGGGCGGCGCAGGGGAGTACCCGCTCGACGGCCTGCCCCTCGCGCTCGAGCTGGCCGCCCATCGCCTGCGCGACCGCACGCCGGCTGAGCTCGTGGCGCAGCTCCGGGGCGGGGACGACGTGCTCGTCGGGGCCGGGCGGGGGCGCGGCGAACGGCTGCGGTCGGCCTCCGGCTCCATCGCCTGGAGCTACGAACTGCTGGACCCGCGGTGCCGGCGCCTGTTGCAGATCGCGGGCACGTTCGCGGCGAGCTTCGATGCCGACCTGCTCACCGCGGTGGCCGAGGCCGACGCCCATGGCGACGCCGGTGACGCGCGCCGCGACCTCGACGAGCTCGTGCACCAGGGCCTGGTGCGGGCCACGCCGCCCCGGACGGGTCGCGCCCGTCGCTACGACCTGCTGATGGTCGTCCGCCAGTTCGCCCGGAGCCGGCAGGCCGATGCGGGCGAGCGCGCTGCGCTCGAGGCCGACCACGCCCGAGCGGTGGCCGATCGCGGCGAGGCCGAGTCCCCCGGCATCGACGCCTGGCCGGAACGGCGCGACATCGAGGCGCTGTCCCTGCTCGAAGCCGACGCGCTCGCCGCGCTCACGTGGTGCTTCGGGCCTGGCGACGACCCCGCCACCGGCCGGCGACTGCTCCTGGCCATGGGGCCCCTGTGGTACTTCCGCGGCCAGGTCGCCGAGCTTCTGCGTTGGAGCACCACCGCCCACGAGACGCTGCGGGAGGACGATCCCCCGACTGACCACTACCGAAGCGCCTACTACCTGGCCGTGAGTCGATGGTCCGCCGGCGACCTCGACGACGCCGTCGTGCTCATCCGCGAGGCGGTGCAAGGCGCCGAGTCGGCCGGCGACGCCACCTGGTTGGCCGAGGCCCTCGGGATCGAGCAGTTGCTCGCCCTCGGGGTCGGGGACATCGCGGCCGCCGCCGCCCTCACCGACCGGTGCACCGCGACCGCCGAGGCGGCCGGCGCTGAGTGGATCATCCTCGCGGGGCTGCGGGGCGCCACCCTCGCCCGGCTGTGCGGCGATCCGGAGGGTGCCGACCAGCACCTCGCCCGGGCCGAGGCCCTCGTCGACCAGTCGGGCACGTGGACCCGGGCCATGGTGGCGGCCGGCCGGGGCGACCTCGCCCTCGACGCCGGCGACACCGAGGTTGCGCTGGCCCGCTACCTCGAGGCCATGGGTTTGTTCATCGAGGTCGACTCGATCGTCTACACCGTGGCGCGCGCCGCCAGCGTCGCCAACGCCCTCTCCGCGGCCGGCGAGGACGAGCGGGCCGCGATCCTCTGCGGCGTGGTCGAGGCGTGGTGCGACGAGCTCGGGGCACCACTGCACCCCCTGGCCGCGTTCTCACACACCGTGCAGCGCGCCGCGCTGGAAGCCCGCCTCGGTGATCGCTTTCCTCCACTCCTCGCCGAGGGACGCTGCCTGCCGACCGACCTCGACACCGTGCGTCGCCTCGCCGGCACCTCGCCGGCCGCAGGCGACTGACTGACCCCCGGACCTCTCGGTTCAGGGACCCCCCGTGTTCCCGGCGACACGGGAAGCACCCATGCTCGATGATCCTCGGGGTCCAGGACGGCGCCTTCGTGCGCTACTCCCCCGAGGAGGGCTTCGACTGCGGCGAGGACCCCCTCATCGTCATCGAGGTCGGCAGCACCAGCGGCTGACTGGCTACTCGGAGCGCAGCACCCCCGAGGCCCGCCTACGGGCGGCCACGATGCCTGGGCCGACCGCCAGCAGCCCCGCCGCCATCACCACCAGCACGCCGACGCCGAGGGCCGTGCCCACGGGGGAGGCGGGGTCGTCCAGGATGTCGAGTGCAGCCACCGAGCCCAGCCAGAGCAGGCGTCCGAGGACGAAGCCGGCAGGGATCCCCACGGCGACGCCGACGAGGGTGACGGCCACGGCCTGGGCCACCACCGCCCGGCGCACCTGGCCGTGGACGAACCCGAGGGCCTTCAGCACGGCGAGGTCATGGGCGCGGCGCCGCACCGACAGGCCGAGGAAGTGCAGCAGGCCGATGGCGCCGAGCACTCCGAGCAAGAGCACCAAGCGCTCGAGCAGGGGCTGGACGCTGCGCAGCTGCTCGACCCGGCTCGGGGCAGCCGGACGCGTCGACGGGGTGAAGCGGTAGCCCAGCTCCTCGAGCGAGGACTCGACGGCGGCGACGTCGGCCCGGTCGTCGTAGTCGATGGCCACGTACACCGCGGGCTCCGACTGCGCCGTGGCCGTGAGTCCGTCGGGCGTGAGGACCACGCCGCGGGGCACGTCGTCGACCGGGGGCGGCACCACCAGGCCCACCACGGTCAGCTGCTGGGACGGCCCGCCTTGCGCGCCGGCCGCCTCGAACTGGTCGCCGACGCCGAGGTCGAGGTCGCCGGCCATCGACGGGGACAGCGCCGCCTCGGCCTCGGTGGCGGGGAGACGTCCCTCGACGACCCCGAAGGCCAGGTCGCCGGAGAGCACCTCGAGCGCCGCTGCGGGGCGCTGCTCGTCGTCGACGAGCACCGTCGAGAAGAAGAGCCCGGCCACGCTGTCGACCCCGTCGAGGCCGGCCGCCTGCTCCGCGGCTGCCTCGGCGTCGTCCGAGAGGTTGTCCGGCACGGTCGACCACACCCATCCGTACCGGGCCGGCTCAGCGGCCACGGCGTCAGCCGAGCGGGCCACGACCAGCACCGCCGTCGCGGCCGCCACGGCCACCGCCGTCCCCACCACCACCGAGCGCACGGGGAGGCTCACGCGCCCGGCACCCCGCTCGAAGGCCATGCGCACGCCGACCGCGACCGGTGGCCGCGCCCCTGCCCGGGCCAGGCGCTCGGCGATGACGCTGGGCCGGGTCGGCCGTTCGGCGCCCGCCCGCGTGGCCCGCCAGGTGGCGACGAGCAACCAGAGGGCCAGTCCGCCGACGACGACGGCGGCCGCGGCGAGGGCCACGGCAGGGTCCGGGCGCACCCCGGGCGCCACCTCGGCGTCTCCGGCCCTCCCCAGGGGGAAGGCCGCCGATGCCACCATTCCTGCGCCCAGTCCGACCAGGCCGCCGGCGGCGAGGGCCAGCAGCCCCGGCGCCGCGGCCACGACGGACCGGCCCCGTCGGGTCATGCCGATGCCCGAGAGCACCGAGTCATGGCGGCCGGCCACGAAGCGGTCGCGGTTGAGGGCCTGCGCCACCACGATCACCGCGGCGGCTCCCAGGGTCACGGTGAACACGGCCACCAGGCCGGCGAGGGTGCGGTAGGTCTCCGCGGCATCCCGCCGCCACAGGGTGTCGACGGTCTCCACCCGCAACTCGAAGGGCCCGACCTCCTCTCGGGCGACGGCGGTGAGGCGGCGCAGGAGCACCGGCGACGGGTCACCGGTCCGGAGGTGCACCTCGGTGAGGTATGACCCGGCTGTCTCGCCGTGCGCCCGAGCGAACGCCGGGCTCGCCACTGCGCCGATTCCGCTGACGTTGGAGCGCCCCGACAAGTCCGGCCCCTGCCGCACCACCCCCACGACCTCGAGGCGGAGGAGGTCGCCGACGAAGCCCTCGAAGGACTCGCCGGTGAAAGCCGCCGCCGCGCCGTCGGGGGTGAGGGTCGGCCCCTGCACCATGTCGCCGAGCTGCAGGTCGAGCACCTGTGCGGCCTGCTCGTTGACGGCGATCTCGTCCGGGTCGTCGGCGGCAGGCAGGCGCCCGTCAACCACCAGGGGTCGGTCGATGGTCCGAAGAGCCGTGTCGTCCACGCTGCTCCACACCATGAAGTAGTCGTCGACGCCGACCTCCACGGGGAACCCGGCCTGGACCCCGACCGCCTCCACGCCCTCCACCCCGGCGAGCGCGGCGGACAACGCCTCCCCGGCGGCCGGGTCGCTGGCGACGTCCGGCGCGAGGGCTGCGACCACCACGTCGCCGGTGCGGGTCTCGTCGACGAAGCGATCGAGCACCGTGGCCGTGCGGCGGGCTCCGACCATGCCGGCGACCGAGAGGCCCACGACGACGGCCACCACCGCGGCCAGCAGGAGCACCCAGGCGGTCCGCGCCCTCAGGTCGGCGGCAACGACGTGCGCGGCGGCGGCCAGCGAGCGGCGACGTCCCGCGCCCTGGCGGGAAGGCCGCGGTTGGTCGGCCCGCCGCGCTGTCATCTCACCACTACAACCCATCCGCGGGCCGCGCGGAAGCGTGCTCGCACGTCCTGTCGAGGTGGTGCTGCCACCACTCCGTCACGGCCCGGGGGCTCCGATGACACAGGGTCCCGAGAATGCGGCGAAACTGGCCCCCATGCCGATCGCCATCACCGCTGACCACCGCGCCCTCGCCGACACCGCCGCCGACTTCCTGGCCAGGCACGGATCGCTCGCCGCCGGCCGCGCCCTGCTCGAGGGAGCCGACGAGACCCGCCCCGCGTTCTGGGACGACCTCTGCCAGCTGGGCTGGCCCGGCTTGCACGTACCCGAGGAGCACGGGGGCTCCGGGTTCGGCCTGCCCGAGCTGCTCGTGGTCGTCGAAGAGCTGGGCGCCGCCCTCACCCCCGGGCCCTTCGTGCCCACCGTGGTGGCGAGCGCGGTGCTGGCCGGCGTCCTTCCTGATGAAACCGCCTCCCGCCTGCTCCCCGGCCTCGCCGAGGGCACCCGCACGGGCGCCTTCGCCCTCGCCGGCGAGGTGACCGTGGCCGGCGGCGCCGCCTCGGGGTCGGCCGGCGTGGTGCTGGGCGGCGGCCTGGCCGACGTCTTGCTGGTCGCGCTGGGCGACGACGTCGCAGTGGTCGAGCTCACCAGCGACGACGGCGCCCGGGTCGACGGCGTGTCCGTGGAGGACCCCGCCAACCTGGACCCCACTCGCCACAGCGTGCGCATCGCCCTCGACGGCGTGCCCGCCGCCGTCCTGCCCGGCGCCGCCGCCCTGCTGGTCGACCTGGCCCGCGTGGTGCTCGCCGCCGAGGCCACCGGCCTCGCCCGGGCCTGCACGCTCATGGCCGCCGAGTACGCCAAGGAGCGCCAGCAGTTCGGCCGCCCCATCGCCATGTTCCAGGGCGTGAAGCACCACTGCGCCAACATGGCCGTCGCCGCCGAGCTCTCGACGGCCGCGGTGTGGGACGCCTCCCGCCTCTGCGGCCCCGGCGCCGACCCGCAGGCCCGGGCCTACGCCGCCGCCATCGCAGCCACCCTCGCCATCCCGGCCGCCGACCTGTGCGCCAACCTCAACATCCAGGTGCACGGCGGCATCGGCTTCACCTGGGAGCACGACGCCCACCTCTACCTGCGCCGCGCCACCGCGATGGCCGCCATCCTCCCCGGGGAGGCGGCCGCCACCGCCACCACCGACCTCGCCCGCGACGGGGCCACCCTCACGCGCTCGGTCGACCTGCCGCCCGAGGCCGAGGCCTTCCGGGACGAGGTCCGGGCCTTCGCCGCGGGCATCAAGGACCTGGACGCCGACGCCCAGCGCGATGCCCTCATCGAGACCGGCTACGTGATGCCCCACTGGCCCGCGCCGTTCGGCCGCGACGCCGGCGCGGTCGAGCAGCTGGTCATCGAGCAGGAGCTGACCGCAGCCGCCATCACCCGTCCCGCCTACGGCATCACCGGCTGGGTGATCCTCACCATCATCCAGCACGCCACCGACGACCAGATCCAGCGGTGGGTCCCCCAGACCCTGCGCCAGGAGGTCATCTGGTGCCAGCTCTTCAGCGAGCCCGACGCCGGCTCGGACGCCGCCGGGGTGAAGACCAAGGCCACCCGGGTCGACGGCGGCTGGCTGGTCAACGGCCAGAAGGTCTGGACCAGCGGTGCCCACCTGTCCCGCTACGGCTTCGCCACCGTGCGCACCAACCCCGACGTGCCCAAGCACGAGGGCATCACCATCATGGTCATCGACATGGAGGACGACGGCGTCACCGTCCGCCCCCTGAAGATGCCCACGGGGAACTCCGAGTTCAACGAGGTCTTCTTCGACGACGTGTTCGTGCCCGACGACGACGTGGTCGGCCCCATCGACGGCGGCTGGACCGTCGCCCGCGCCACCCTCGGCAACGAGAGCGTGAGCATCGGCGGCGGCCAGGGCGGGATGATGATGCCCGGCACCGGGTTCCTCCCCGGCTACGACGCCCACCCCGAGCGCCTCGCCGGCGGCTCGGTGCGCATCGGCCGCTACCTCGCCCAGTACGAGGCCATCGCCGCGCTCAACCTGCGCTCGGCCCACCGCGCCGTGGAGGGCGGCGGCGAGCCCGGGCCCGAGGGCGCCATCACCAAGCTGGTGCTGTCCGAGATCGGCCACGAGGCGGCGGCCATGCTGAGCGAGCTGGCCGGCCCCGAGGCCGCCTTCCTCGAGGGCGAGGGCGCCATGTCCGGGATGCTCGTGCTGTTGCACCGGGCCATGTCCATCGCCGGCGGCACCTCCGAGATCAAGCGCAACCAGATCGGCGAGCGCATCCTCGGCCTGCCCCGCGACCCCCTCATCAAGTAGCCGACGGCAGGCCCTTTCCCTCGACATGGTTGACCACTAAAGTGGTCATATGACCAGGCAGATGACCGCGACCGAGGTGAAGGCCAAGATCCTCGGTCTTCTCGACGAAGTTGCCGGCGGAGACGAGATCGAGATCACCCGGCACGGTCGCACCGTTGCGAGACTCGTGGGCGCGACCGGCCCGCACGCCCTCCATGGCCGGCTCGCCGGCGTGGCCCGCAGCGTCGAGGAGGACGAGGCGCTCTTCGGAACCGATGCGCCTTGGAACCTGGAGTGACGACCATCCTGCTCGACACCCATGTGGTGCAGTGGTGGTCGGCCGAGCCGGATCGGCTCAGCCCGGCAGCCACCGAAGCCTTGCTCGGTGCCGACGAGCTGGCGGTGGCTTCGATCACCTGGTTCGAGCTGGCCTGGCTGGCCGAGCACGAACGCATCACGGTCGCCATCCCCACGCGGTCCTGGCTGGAGCAGCTCGCGACCGGCGTCCGCACCGTCGGCACGACGCCGGCCATCGCCGCTGCTGCCGTCGCCCTTCCCACCTCGTTCCCCGGCGACCCCGCGGATCGCCTGATCTACGCCACCGCGGTCGAACACGGCTGGGGGCTCGTCACCAAGGACCAGCGCCTCCGCGACCACCTCCATCCCCGCCCGGTCACCATCTGGTAGCCGGGCGCATCGGCCTGCGTCTGATCGCGTCAGAGCGCCCGCATGCGGTTGTTGCGGGCGTTGTGCTCGACCTCGGCGAGGCCCAGCACCTCGAGCACCGGCGGCACGTAGTTGCCGAAGCGGCCGCGGAGGCCCTTCTTCAGCCCGTACCACCCGCCGACGGGGTTGTCCGCCGACCGGCCCCAAGCCTCGACGGTGCCCTCGGCCGCCGGCTTCTGCTCGTCGGCGTTGCCGAGGGGGACCCAGTCCCCCGCCTCGGTGAGCATGGCGTGCAGGTCCTCGATGCAGGACAGGTGGTAGCGCAGCTGGGTGGACCCGACCTGCACCACCAGCGCCGGCGGGTCCGCCGCCGGGTCGCGGTAGGCCTCGAACTCGGACTTGCCCGGCGGGGTGAACAGGATCCACGGATCCTCGGGGGTGCCGCTGCCTTCGACCTCGTTGTCTGCCACGGGGGCTCCTCTCGATGGTGGCGCCGCCGTCGGCACCTTCGGAGAACCTAACGAAGAGAAACTGACATCTCTTGTCGTGTATTCGCGGCTTTGTCAGACTTCGGGCCGTGCGGGCCGGACGGTTGGTGACCCTGATGCTGCTGCTCCAGGAGCGCGGTCGCATGACCGCCGGCGACCTGGCCCGCGAGCTCGAGGTCTGCGAACGGACCGTCCTGCGCGACCTCGACGAGCTGTCCGGCGCCGGCGTGCCCGTCTACGCCACCCGGGGCCGCGGCGGCGGCTTCCAGCTGCTCGAGGGCTACCGGCCCGAGCTCCCGGCCGCGCCCGAGCGACCGTCGGCACCCGGTGTCCGTCCGCCGTCGGACCGCACCCGCCGGGCGGCGGTGCGCATCTCGCCGGAGGGGCGCCGCCTCACCGCCTTGCTCGGCCGCCCCCGGCCGTTGCGGGTCCGCCGGGCGGTGCCGCCCGACGAGCACGGCTGGGTAGAGGCGACCTTCCGCATCGACACCGTCGAAGCCGCGGTCATCGACATGCTGGCCCTGAGCCCCCACGTCGAGGTGCTCGCCCCGGCGGCGTTGCGCCGCGAGGTGAGCGTGCGCCTGCGCGCCGCGGTTCGCCACTACGGCTGAGGTCGCAGCGGCCGGTCAGGCCAGGAGGCCGGGTGCCCGCCCGGCACCCACGACGTCGCCGCCGTCGGGGTCGCGGAGGCGGGTGGCCATGGCGTGGTAGCCGCCGTCGACGTGGAGGACCTCGGCGGTGATGGCCCGGGCGAGGTCGGAGAACAGGAAGCAGGCGGTGTCGGCCACGGGCGCCGGATCGGAGGCGTCCCACGGGAGCGGGCTGGTGGTGTCCCAGGCCTCGAGGAGCCGTTCGAAGCCGGGGATGGCGCTGCCCGCCCGGGTGAGCAGGGGGCCGGCGGCGACGAGGTTCACCC
>CAYYDZ010000022.1:24713-26195 GCA_964470715.1 uncultured Microthrixaceae bacterium
GGGATGGCGCTGCCCGCCCGGGTGAGCAGGGGGCCGGCGGCGACGAGGTTCACCCGGATGCCGGCGGGGCCGAGGTCCCGGGCCAGGTAGCGGGCGGTCGAGCGCAGGGCCGCCTTGCACACGCCCATCCAGTTGTAGAGGGGCCACGCCCGGTCGTCGGCGTCGAAGTCCAGGGCCACCAGCGACGCGCCGGTGGGTGGTGCGTGGGCGGTCACCACCCGGGCCAGCTCGGCGAGGGTCCACGCGCTGGTGCGGAACGCGAGTTCGACGTCGGCGGGGTCGGCCTCGGCGAACGGGCCGTGCAGCGCGGTGCGAGGGGCGAAGGCGACGGCGTGCAGCGCCCCGTCGAGGCCGCCGAGGTGCACGGCGGCCTGGGCGGCGACGGCGTCGGCCTCGGCCCGGTCGGTGAGGTCCAGGGCCAGCACCGCGACCGACGGGTCGAGGTCGGCGGCCACGGCACGCGCCGCCTCGAGATCGCGGGGGAAGGCCGTCAGCACGACGCGTGCGCCCTGCTCGAGGCAGCACCGGGCGGTGGCGGTGGCGATGCTGTCGGGGGTCGCCACCCCGGTGACCAGCAGGCGCTTGCCGTCGAGCAGCCCCGAGGGGCCGCTCACGAGCGCGCCGCCACCGCGGGAACCTGCTGGCCCGGCCCGGGGTGCGGGGTCGCCGCGAAGGGCCGGTCCAGGAGGGCACGCAGGTGGTCTTCCAGGGCGGCGCCGCCGAGCGCAGCGGGAGGCCGGGGTCCGGCCGTCACGCCGGCGACGGCCAGGTCGCCGGACGGGCCGAGGACCAGGTCGACGGCGAGGGAGCCGGTCGCCCCGAGACCGTCGGCCACGGACGCAGCGAGGGCCCGTGCGTCGGCCAAGGTTGGGGCCCGCAGCACCGGTCCCCGGCCGGCTGGAGCGGCGACACGGGCCCGCCACCAGCCAGACGGCCGGCGCGCCACGACGACCGAGAGGTTTGCCCCGGCAGGCGCTCCGCCGGCGGGCGCTCCGTCGGCGGTCACGACCGGGAACCCCGCGGTGCCGAGGGCGTGCCTGGCGAGGGCGCGGTCCTGGCTGAGGCGGACCACCACCGGGTCGGGCCACACGCGATGGCCGGCGTCGCGGAGGGCGTCGAGATGCTCCGGCGGCAGCCGGTCGACACCGACCACGGCCGGATCGACGCTCACCGCATCGCAGGCCGCGGCGAACGCCAGCATGGCGGCGAGGTCGCCCCCGTCGTCGGTGGCCGGGTTGAACACGGCCAGCCCGAGGCCGAGTCGGTCGGCCACGTGGCCGGCGGGGGCCGCGACCGACGCGTCGGCGATCAGGCCGACGGTGGTGGTGGCCGGCCCGGCGGCGAGGAGCGAGTGCCGGGAGGTCGAGGCGCTCGGGTGCGACGTGGTCATGTGAAGTACTCCGGTCGGCTCACGTAGGTATCGGACACGAACAGCACGCCGGGTCGATCGGCCAGCAGCAGCCGGACGGCGCTGATGACCGG
>CAYYDZ010000022.1:26295-28416 GCA_964470715.1 uncultured Microthrixaceae bacterium
GCGCTCGAGGGGCGCCTGGACCACGGCGAGCAGGCGCAACGGCTCGTGGTAAAGGCCATCGGGGGCGGCCACCGACTGCCAGGGCAGGCCGACCTGCAGGTCGCCGCCGGCGCCGGAGAGCACACCGACGCCCGCCACGGGGTTGTGGAGGGCCTTGTCGCCCGCCCCGAAGACCTCGGGGTCGACGGTGGAGAAGTAGTACTGGGCGTTGATCCAGTGGGCCACCACCATCGGCGCGGTGAGGATGGTCTCGAGGGCAACGCCGGCGGAGTCGGCGGCGGCGTCGTAGGAGTGGAGGAAGGTGCGGCCTTCGAGGTCGACGCCACGGGTGAGATCCCGGGGGCCGACCACGAAGGCGGCGTTGCGGGCCAGACCCCACTCGGGTCGGGTCTGGGCCCAGTCGCCGGCGCGGCGGCGGGCTCGCCGCGCCGCCCGCTTGGCGGTGGCCGTCCCGGCGTCGCGGTCCCGCCCGAGCCCGCCGGGGAGGCGGGTCATCCGCTCGGCCGCCGCCCGCTCGCCGGCGACGGCCAGGTCGGCGGCGAGGCGGTCGAGCGCGTCCCGGTGGGAGTCAGGGGCGCGATGGGCGTCCAGCAGCGCCACCTCGTCGGTCGTGGTGTCGTGCTCGGCGGCGCCGAACCACGTGCCCTCGCCGATGGCGATGCCCCGCGCCCTGAGCTCGGCGCGGGCCTCGTCGTCGTTCAGGATGGCGGCCAGGGTGCGGGCGTTCGGGCCCCCGTGGTTGCCGCCGCAGGCCCCGCAGTCGAGCGAGGCGGCGTGGGCGTTGGCGGCCGTCGTGGCGCCGTGGCCGCAGAGCAGGACGACGGGGGCGAACCCCTCGGTGAGGCCCATGGTGCGCAGCGCGGTCTCGGCCACGGTCGCCCGCTCGTCCAGGCCGAGCGCGTCGGCGGGATCGACCACGGTCACCGCGGCGGCGTCGCGTCCCCGGCGGGGCGAAGGCGCCACCGTCCGGGCCAGCGCGGCCGGGCCGAACACCCACCCCGCGGTCTCCGCCAGCGCGTACATGGCCACCGCGTCGTGACCGAGGTCCTCCACCGCGGCCACGCCGGCGGCGCGACGGGCCCGGGACCGGACCACGCCGGCGGCTCCTTCCGGGTCGTCCGGATCGGGCCGCTCGGCGACCTCGACCTCGGGGTCGAGCAGCACCGGCGCCGACGGGTAGGACTCGGCCGAGCCCAGCGGGCGGATTCGCACGGGCGTGGCGAAGAAGCCGGCGAAGCCGAGGGTGTCGTAGGGCCCGACCGCCTCGAGGTGGCGGCGCAGCAGCTCGCTGCGCACGTCGATGCAGCACACGACCTGGGCGGCCGGCGTGCCGGCGCCGCGCCGCCCCGGACCGGCGAGGGCGGCGAGGAGGTGGTCCCGGTAGGCGCCCTCGGCGGCGGCGAGGCCTTCGCGTGCCGCGGTGCACGCCGTTTCGTCGCTGTCCCCGGACGCGGCGGCGGTCTCGATGCTCGGAGCCCGCGGCGAGGGGTCGACGCCGGCCGCGGCGCCGACGAGCGCGTCGGCGCTGAGGGCGATGGCCAGCAGCTCGACCAGGTGGAACCGGGGGGTGGGGTCCTGGGGGCCGGACCACTCGTCGCACCACCGGGCGTAGCCCGCCCAGCCGGGCAGGCGGGCCAGCTGGGCCCGCAGCTCGTGGCCCCGACCCTCGGGCTCCACGCCCAGGTGGTCGAGGGCGGCGAGCACGGCGTCGTCGGCCCGGTCGGGCAACGCGGCCACGGCGGTCTTCAGGTCGCCGCCGACGAGGCGCCGGAGCGACCGGTCGTGGCGGGCCACCTGGCGCCAGGCCTCGTAACGGTCCGTCGTCCCCGCCACCGGGCCGTGGGGATCGACGAGCAGGGCGCACCAACGGGCGACGAGCCCGGTCACGGCGTCGGCGACGTCGGGGGCGGCGGCGGCGAGGGCGGTGCGGGCCCGGTGGGATGGCGCGGGGACGCCGGGGTAGCCCCGGGCGCCGAGCCACCGACGGGCGTCGGCCACGGCACCGTCGAAGCCCTCCTCGATCAGCCCGACGAGCGGGTTGACCGCCACGAAGCGCTCGAGGGGCCAGACCGGCGCCACGATGCGGGCGGCGTTGGCGATCTCCACCCGCAGCCGGGCCCG
>CAYYDZ010000023.1:0-27340 GCA_964470715.1 uncultured Microthrixaceae bacterium
CCGGCGTCGATGGACTCGCGCAGGCGGATGATGGCCAGGTCGGCCAGCTCCTCGGCGATCAGCTCGAGGCGGCCACGGATCTCGTCGAATTCACCGGCCATCGGGACCTGCTTTCGGGAGCGAGAGGGGCGAGGGTGCGGACAGGAGGTCGTCCAGGATCTCCATGGGGTGGCGGGCGTCCACGCCGGCGGCGGCGAGGTGCAGCGCACACCCGGGGTTGGCGCTGGCCACCACGGGGGCACCGGCGCGAGCGATGGCCTCCAGCTTGCGGTCCCGGATGGCCGTCGACAACTCGGGCTGGGTGGCCGAGTAGGCCCCGCCGGCGCCGCAGCACAGGCCCTCGTCGTCCAGCTCGACCACCGTCACGTACGGCGCCAGCACGTCCCGGACGGCCTGGTGCTGCTTCTGGACGTGGCGGAGGTGGCACGGGTCCTGCACCGCCACCAGGTCGACCGTGCCCGACGACGGGCCGCCGTCGGACGCGGGAAGCGCCGCCATCCGCTCGGCCAGCCACTCGTGCACGTCGAGCACGCGGGCACTGAAGGCCGCCGCCTCCGGCGTCCCCAACAGGTGGCCGTAGTCCTTGAGCTGCGCCCCACAGCCGGCCGAGTTCACGAGGATGGGCGCGTCCCCCGGTACGGCCGCCATCACCTGCTCGGCCTGCCCTCGGGCGATGTCGGTGAGGCCGGCGTGGGTGGCCAGCGCCCCGCAGCACCCCGCCGCTCCCCCCGTCGGCCGCACGCCGGCGCCCGCCGCGCCGAGGACCCGCATCGTGGCGGCGTGCACCGGCCGCTGCCACGCATCCATCACGCACCCGGTGAACAGCCACACGTCGTCGCCCGTCGCCTTCAGCCGTTCCCGCCGCACCGCCAACCGGGGCAGCACGGGTAGCCGACTCCCTCTCCGACCACGACGCGGACCGCCGCCGGTCGTTCTGGCGCCCGATCTACTCCCGGGAACCAGTACATCGGGCGCCAGAACGGCAGAAGTGGGGTCGGGCGCGACGGGCAGGAGGTGGAGCCGCTGGGCGATACCTAGGAGCGATGACCCCACCAGCAGGAGCCGGTGATGGCCGAGCAGGCGGTAGCCGAGGCGGCGCCACCAGGGCTGGTAGCGGGTCCCGGCGGCGAGGGTGGCTCGGGTGCCCTCCATGAGCGCCCCGAAGGGCACCGCCGACGGGCACACCGGCTCGCAGCCCCGGCACTGCACGCAGGTGTCCATGGCCTCGGTGAAGTCGGCGTCGAGCGGCGCGCCCTGCCACTCGACCAGGCGCATGGCGGCGATGCGTCCCCGGGGCGACGCTGCCTCGTCCCCGGTCACCCGGAAGGTCGGGCAATGCGGTAGGCACAGCCCGCACGCGACGCACGTGGCCAGCGCATCGTCATCGAGACCCAATGGCCCGCTCACGCCGGACCCCCGGCGAGGCGCCCGATCCGGGCGCAGCGCCGCAGCGAAGGGGCCGGCGACGATGTGACCACCACGGTCGGTGCCCGTCGGCCCTCCCCCCGCCCAACTCGAGGCAACAGCCCCGGGAATCCGCCGGCTATCGCCTCGAGAACGAGGACGGCCCTCGATGCGACCACGGACCGTGACCGGGCGCGGTTCACGCCACCACTCGCAGTGGGTCGCGTCCGGGGTTGAGTCGGCCCGTGGGGTCCAGCTCGGCCTTCACCCGGCGGTTCAGCGCCACGACGGCGTCGGGAAGCGCGGCCGGCGCCGGCGGGTCCTCGTGGTGGACCACCCCGGTGCCGACCTCGGCCACGAAGGTGCCAGTGAGCGTGCGGAGCGCGTCGGCACCCATCGAGTGCCGATGGGGAGGCAAGGTCGGCGGGCCGTCCGCGGGCGCCAACCCGAGCGAACCCAGCACCGCCGCCTCGGCCTCGACGTCCACCTCGTGGCCCTGGAGCCAGACCGTCGTCGTGGCGCCGTCCCACAGCACCGCCGCCGGCCGGTACAGACGGGCACGGACCGACCACGGGTCGGCTGCGCCGGCGTACCAGCGGGAGCAGTCCGGGACAGGCCGGGTGCGCAGGACCACCTCGCCGAGCAGGCCCAGCGTGCCCAGCGACCCCACCAGCACCCGGCAGAGGTCGTAGCCGCTCACGTTCTTGACCGTGGGGCCTCCGGCCTTGACCAACCGGCCCTCGGCGGAGACGTGGCGGGCCTCGAGGAGGGCGTCGCGCACCGGGCCCCACCGGAGCTGGTCGAGACCGCTCCGCCCGACGGCGAGGACGCCGCCGACGGTGGCGGCGGCACCGTCTGGCCACGAAGGCAGCGCCGTGGTCTGGCCCGCATGGGCCAGTACCTCGTGGAGGGCGGTGACGGGCGTGCCCGCCCCCACCCGCACCGTCATCTCGGCGGGCTCGTACTCGATCACGCCGACCGGGGCGGCCACGAGGCGCACCTCGCCCTCGGGCTGCCCGCCGACGTCCCAGGCGGTGCGGCCGCCCACCACGGCCACGGCCCCGTCCGCGCCCACCTCGGCCGCGAAGGCCGCCAGGTCCGACGGGACCGTCACGCCCACGCCTCGGCCCGGCGAGGACCGACGGACACGCCGGCGCCCGCGGGCGCCGCGGCAAGGCGCACCTCGGCGGCGAAGGCCTCCAGCTCGCCCGTGCCGGTCATCGCCGGGCCCGCCGGCACCGGCCGCCAGCCGCCGGCCGCCGGCCGCGCCCCGGACCGGGACCAGCACGCCGCCGCCGTCACACCCACACCCCGTCGGGGACGTGCTGGAGGTCGGCGCAGCGGGACCCCGCCGGCAGCACCTTGGCCGGGTTGGCCAACCCCTCGGGGTCGAAGGCCGCCCGCAGGCGGGCCTGGGCGTCGAGATCGTCGGGCCCGAAGAGCAGGCCCATGAAGTCTCGCTTCTCGAGGCCGATGCCGTGCTCGCCCGACAGCACGCCGCCCGCAGCCAGCGAGGCCGCGACGATCTCGGCGCCGGCGGCGTGGACCCGGTCGAGGGTGCCGGGCACCCGGGCATCGAACACGAGCAGCGGGTGCAGGTTGCCGTCGCCGGCGTGGAAGACGTTCATCACCAGCAGGTCGTGGCGATCGGCGATGGCGTAGATCTCGGCGAGCACCTCCACCAGCTTCGAGCGGGGCACCACGGTGTCGTGCAGGTAGTAGTTCGGCAGGATGCGGGCCACGGCGCCGAAGGCCGTCTTCCGCCCCTTCCACAGCCGGGCGCGCTCGGCCTCGTCCGCGGCCACCCGTACCGTGCGCGCACCGTGGGCGCGCACGACCTCGGCCACCAGCGCCGCCTCGGCCGCCACCCCACCCGGCAGACCGTCCACCTCGACGAGGAGGACGGCGGCGGCATCGGTGGGGAACCCCGCGTGCACGAAGTCCTCGACCGCCTGGGTGATGCGGGCGTCCATCATCTCCAGCGCGGCGGGGACCACCCCCGCGGCGATGACCGCGCTGACCGCAGCGGCGGCGTCCTCCACCCGGGTGAAGTCCACGAGCATGGTCTGCACCGCCGGCGGGTTCGGGGTGAGGCGGACGGCCACCGCGGTGGCGATGCCGAAGGTGCCCTCCGAGCCCACGAAGGCGCCCCGCAGGTCGAGACCGGCCACGTCGCCGACGCCGGCGGGGCTGCCGAGAACCGTGACGGTTGCGTCGGGCAGCACCACCTCGAGCGCCAGGACGTGGGCACTGGTGACCCCGTAGGCCAGGCAGTGAGGCCCGCCGGCGTTGTTGGCCACGTTGCCGCCGATCGAGCACGCCTGCTGACTCGACGGGTCGGGGGCGAAGTGCACGCCGTGCGGGAGGAGCGCCCGGGTGAGGTCGAGGTTGATGACGCCGGGCTCGACCCACGCCACCCGCTGGTCGACGTCGACGGAGCGAATGGCGTTCATCCGGGTGGTGGAGATCACCACCGCCCCGTCGAGGGGCACGGCGCCGCCGGCCAGCCCGGTGCCCGAACCGCGGGCCACGAAGGGGCGACCGTGGCGGCGGGCCACCGCCACGCAGGCGGCCACCCCGGCGGTATCGGTCGGGAAGCACACCACGCCGGCCATGCCGACGTCGATGGTGGACGCGTCCCGGGCGTAGAGCGCTCGGTCGAGGGCGTGGGCGTGCACCGCCTCGGCGCCGAGGGCGCGAACCAGGTCGTCGACCAGCGCGGCGTCGGCGTCACCGTCGACGGAGGGCCTGGCGCGCACCGGCCAAGTGTGCCCGACCGCGAGCGCCGCCCGGTACGGTCGCACCCTGTGACGGCCCCCGAGGACCTCCACGAATGGCTGTCGTTCGAGGCCGCCGACGAGCATCGCACCTGGCTGTTCGACCTGACCTTCCTCACCAGCAACTGGGACTGCATCTTCGGGCGCGGGTGCCCCGGCGTCCTCACCGGGCCCGCCGCCGACGAAGAGCAGGGCTGCTGCTCGTACGGGGCCCACTTCACCGGTGACGCCGACCGGACGCGTGTCGAGGCGCGCATCGCCGAACTCGGCGCCGACGAATGGCAGTTCCACCACGAGGCGAAGGCGGCCGGCGGCGCGGTCCACACGGATGAGGAGGGTGACACCGTCACCCGTCAGGCCGACGACGCCTGCATCATGCTCAACCGGCCGGGCCATCCCGCCGGGGCGGGGTGCGCCCTCCACCAGGCGGCACTCGCACGAGGCGAGCGGCCCCTCGACTGGAAGCCGGAGGTCTGCTGGCAGCTCCCGCTGCGCCTCGTCGACCATGTCGACGAGCATGGCCACGTCACGTCCACACTGCGCGAGTGGAAGCGTCGCGACTGGGGCGACGGAGGCCAGGAGTTCCACTGGTGGTGCACCGAGGACTCCCTCGCGTTCGTGGGTGAGCGTCCGGTGTACCTCGCGCTGCGGGACGAGATCGTCGAGATGGTGGGCGAGGCCGCCTACCAGCACCTCGCCGACGTCCTGGCCGAGCGACGCGAGGGCGTCCCCCTCCCCCACCCGGCTCGCAAGCCTCCGAAGCAACGTTAAGAACGCGGGGTCCACCGGCCGACGAGGAGACCGTGCGCTCCTTCACCGCAGCAGAGCTGAAGTCCGCGGCCGACCAGTCGGGCATGTACTTCCCGTCCCACGTGCTCGACCAGTTGGTCGCCGCCATCGACGCCGGCAAGCACGTGATCCTCACGGGGCCTCCCGGGACCGGCAAGACGACCCTCGCGTACATGGCCGCGGAGGTCGCCCAACAGGCCATGCTCTGCACGGGGTACCTGCCCACGACGGCCACCACCGAGTGGACGACCTTCGAGACCATCGGCGGCCTCCAGCCCACCGCCGAGGGCCTGATCTACCGCCCAGGGCTCTTCGTGGAGGCCATCGAGTCCGGCCGCTGGCTCGTGATCGACGAGCTCAACCGGTCGAATTTCGACCGCGCCTTCGGCCAGCTCTTCACGGTGCTGTCGGGCCAGCCGGTGGTGCTGCCCTTCAAGCGCAAGGGCCAGCCCAACCCGCTCTCACTGGTGCCGACCGGCGCCGAGGCGCCCCGCGACACCGACGTGATCCGGCTCCCGAGCCGGTGGCGGATCATCGCCACGATGAACGTGTTCGACAAGAACCTGCTGTTCGAGATGTCGTACGCCCTCATGCGCCGGTTCGCCTTCATCGAGGTCGGGACGCCGGACGAGGCGTCGTACCAGAAGCTCCTCCAAGGCCCTGGCGCCATCGTCACCCAACTGCTCCCCCTGCGGAACTTCAGCGACCTCGGGCCGGCGGTCTACCTCGACGCCGCCCGCTACGCGGCGCGTCGCCGGCAGGACGGGGCCGGGGACTCCCGTGTGCTCTACGAGGTCTTCTACGCCTACTTCCTTCCCCAGTTCGAGGGCTTCGACGACCTTCGGGCCACCAAGCTCTACCGGACCGTCGAGGGTCTCTTCGACCCAGAGGAGCAGTCCGAGGCACAGCGCACCATCCAGGGTGTCCTCGGCGTCGAGCTGACCCTCTGACGTGACCTCGTCGGCTGAGTTCCCGCGCGCCGGCCAACCGGACGCCACCGGCGCCCTCTGGGCGCGCCTGCGCCGCCCGTTCGACGTGGTGGCCATGGTGGACGCGGTGCTCGGCCTGTCCCCCAACGTGGTGCGCCAGTTGGCGGGCACGATGCTCGCCACCAGCAGCGAGGCCGAGACCCTGCTCACGGTGATGCCCCACACGCTGCGCTCACTGGCCATGTCCACGACCAGCTCGCCCGAGCAGTGCCGAGGCGAGCTTCGAGGCCCGGTGCTGTGGAGCGAGACCATGTCGGCTCGGTCGTCGAGCGCCGGCAGCCAGGACGTCTACGTGTGCTCGTCACCGCAGCGTGCCTACGACATCCCCGAGAACCAGGTGTTGGCCGCCGCCCTCGTCAGCATCCGAGACGCCGGACGAGGGGTCGACTCGATGTCGGCCCAGTCCTACGACGACGACACCCTGCGACGGGCCCGTCACAACGGGATGCGGGCCATCCGCTTCCTCGAGCACCGGGCCATGTCGGCGGTGAGCCGTGACCGTCCCAGCCCCCGCGCCCTCCGGCGCACCCGCTCAGGGAGCCGCCGCCAGACCTACGAGCCCGCCCTGCGGATGCTCGACCGGGCGGCCGATCCCCTCACCGCGGACGACATCTTGCCCTTCTGCGACCGGCGCACGAGGGCCCAGCATGCGCTGATCATGGCGCTCGTCGAACGCCTCGAGGCCCGCGGGGTCGAGTTGCCCCAGTTCCGCGCCTTCGAGGGCATCTTGTACTCGGGCCCCATCCGCTTCAACCACCCCCGACGCCTCGGCGACCGCAGCCGACCCCACGGGGTGATGCTCGGCGGCGTCCTCGTGGACGTGCCCGAGCGGGTGCGCGAAGACAACCGTGAGCGGGCGGAATATGCCCTCCGTGAGCGCTCGGGCGGCCTGCCCACGGTCGTGGTGCTCGAGCCTGCCGACGTCGACCGGGCCATCCAGGCGGCCGTCGAGGTCGCCCGGGCCCAGCAGCAAGCGTCCTGAGCCCCGACGGACGAGGGGCCGGTGTGGGGCCTAGCGAGAGGCCCGACGGCGGTCGGCCTCGGCGAGGAGGCGCTTGCGCAGCCGGATGCTGGTCGGCGTGACCTCGACGAGCTCGTCGTCCTTGATGAGCTCGATGCCGACCTCGAGGGTGATGTCGCGAGGGGGCGGGAGCTTCACCGCGTCATCGGCCGCGTGGGTGCGGATGTTGGTCTTCTGCTTCTGGCGGGTGACGTCGGCGGACATGTCGTCGACTCGGGAGTTCTCCCCCACCACCATGCCCTCGTACACCTCGTCGCCGGGCTTGATGAACAACTCGCCTCGCGACTGCAGCTTGTCGAGGGCATAGGCCGTGGCCACGCCGGCGCGGTCGGCCAGGATGGCGCCCCCGCGACGACCAGGGAGGTCGCCCACCCAGCGCACCCAGCCGTGGTTGTGCTGGTGCAGGAGGGCCGTGCCCCGGGTGGCGGTCAACAACATCGAGCGAAAGCCGAGAAGGCCGCGGGTCGGCGCCTCGAAGGTGAGGATCGTGCGGCCGGAATCGCCCGGACGCAGGTCCGAGACGATCCCCCGTCGAGGGGCCAGGGCCTGGGTGACCGTCCCCACGTACTCCTCGGGGACGTCGACCACGCCGCGCTCGAGAGGCTCGTGAAGGCGGCCGTCGATCTCCTTGGTCACCACCACCGGTCGGCTCACCTGGAGCTCGTAGCCCTCGCGTCGCATGGCCTCGATGAGCACCGCCAGCTGCAGCTCGCCCCGGCCGGCGACGTCGATCTGGTCGGGCGACTCGGTCGGCGCCAGCTTGATGGACACGTTGCCGAGCACCTCGCGCTCGAGGCGGTCGATCAGGTGGCGGGAGGTGAGGTACTTGCCGTCCTTGCCCGCCAGCGGCGAGGTGTTGACCCCGAAGGTCATCCGCAGGACCGGCTCGTCGACCTCGAGACGGGGCAGGGCGACCGGGTTGTCGGGGCTGGCGATGGTGTCGCCGATCTCGACCTCGGGGAACCCGGCCATCACGAACAGGTCGCCGGCCACCCGCACGTCGACGTCGACGCGGCTGACGCCCTCGAAGCCCATGAGCTGGGACAGCTTGCGGGTGACCGGCGCGTCGTCGACGCCACCCAGCAGGGTGACGGCCTTTGAGGCGTCGAGGGTGCCCTCGATGACGCGGCCGATCGCCAGGCGCCCCATGTACTCCGAGGCGTCCAGCGTGGTGATGATGGCCTGCAACGGCGCCGACGGGTCGCCGGTGGCGGCGGGCACGGTCGAGACGATGGCCTCGAAGAGCGCCGTGAGGTCGTCGTCGGGGCCGGGCTGCCCCACGCCCTCCATCGAGCGGCCGTCGCGGGCGACGGTCGAGACGATGGGGAACTCGATGTGGTGGTCGGCAGCCTCGAGGTCGAAGAACAGCTGGTAGATCTCGTCGAGCACCTCGGCGGTGCGGGCGTCCGAGCGGTCGACCTTGTTCAGGACCACCACGGCGGGCAGGTGGGCGTCGAGGGCCTTGGAGAGCACGTAGCGCGTCTGGGGCAACGGCCCCTCGGCGGCGTCCACGAGCAGCACGACGCCGTCCACGAGGGCGAGGGCGCGCTCGACCTCGCCGCCGAAATCGGCGTGACCCGGGGTGTCCACCAGGTTGATGCGCACGCCGTTCCACTCGACCGAGGCGGCCTTGGCGAGGATGGTGATGCCCCGCTCGCGCTCCTGGTCACCCGAGTCCATGACCCGGTCGGTGACCTTCTCGTGGTCGGAGAAGACCCCCGTGGCGCGCAGCATGGCGTCGACGAGGGTGGTCTTGCCGTGGTCGACGTGGGCGACGAGCGCGACGTTGCGGAAGGTGGCAGTCATGGTTGTACGGGCGCGGGAAGGTGCAACGGAGGGCCCAGCCAGGTCGGCTAGGGGCCGGTCAACTCACTGAACCCAGAGCTCTCCGTCGTCGTCTTCGCGGTTCTCCTCGGCCAGGCACCACGAGGCGTGGTCTCGCCCGGGGTCTGCACCACACTCGGCGCAGGGCTGTTCGTCCTTGATATCGAGCAGGCGATCGAAATCGAGTTCAGTTCGCTTGAGTGCTCGCGCTTCTTCGAAGCGACGGTGTCGACCCTTCTTCACGGGCCAGCTCCCCATTGAGGCCGCTGTTCGGACTGCTCACTCTAGCGCCTGCGACCCGCGGGACCACGCATCCTGTCGCCCCACACCCGACACCGTCCCCACCCCCTAGCATCCCGCAGATGGACAGGGACCGGCCGTGGTGGCAGTTGGTGGTGGCGTGCCAGATCCTCCCCCGGTCGTGCGTCTTCGTGCTCGACCCCGCGGCCTGAACCGGCGTGCCGCCAACCATCGCCCTCTTGACCCTGAGCCTGGTCGCCGCCGGGCTGGGAGCCTTGGGCGGCCTGGGAGGCGCAGTGCTGCTCGTGCCCGTGCTCGTCCTCCTGGGGGCCGATCCCGCCGAGGCCGCGCCCCTGGGGCTTCTGGTCGCCGGCTCGGGGTCGCTGGCGGCGGCCGTTCCCCAGCTCGAGTCGGGCCTGGTCCATCACCGCCTCGGCGTCACGATGGAGACGACCGCCAGCATCGGGGTCCTGGTCGGGGCCCTCGCGTCGGCGGCCCTGTCGGCCACCACCTTGAGTCGCATCCTCGCCGTCGTGGCCTTGGCCTCGGCGGTCGCCGCCGGCCGGCGCAAGGGCATGCGCAACCTGCCCCAACCCGCCTTTGACGCCGAGGTGGCCGGCGAATGGCCGGGCACCCTCGCCGGCGCCTACCACGCCGATCATGGAGTGGTCCCCTACAGCGCCCGTCGGGTCCCGACCGGGCTTGTGGCGATGGCCGGGGCCGGGCTCGTGTCGGGGCTGTCCGGGGTCGGCGGCGGGTTCATCAAGACCCCGGTGATGAGCGAGATCATGCACGTGCCCGTGAAGGTGTCCGCCGCCACGTCGACGTTCACCACCGGCTTCACCGCGGCGACCGGCCTCATCATCTTCGCCGCACAGGGGCGCCTCGACATCGGCGCGGTCGGCGCCGTCGTGGTCGGAGGCCTCCTCGGCGGCACGGTGGGGGTCGCGGCCCAGCGCCGCCTGTCCCCCCAGCGGGTGCGGGGCGCCATCAGCGGACTCCTTGCCGTCGTCGCCGTCGTGTTGTTGTTGCGCTCGTGACCAACCCGACGAACGACCCCCGTGCCGGTCGCCAGCGCCGCCTGGCGCGCTTCTTGCGCATGGCCGCGCTCGGGACGTTCGTCCTCGCCGCCGCCGCCGTCGTCCTCCCCGGCCGGGCGGGGCGCGTCGCCGGGACGTTCGTCGTGATCGTGCTGGTGGTCGTACCGCTCGTGCGACTCGCATGGCTCGGCCGCCGGTGGCTGCGCAAGGGCGACCGACGCTTCGCGTTGGTGGCGGCACTGCTCGGGTTGATCATCCTCGCCGGATCGGTCCTCGGTCGGTAGCCCGCCGGCGGTCGCCGCTTACAGGGGGTCGTGCGAGCGGCGCTCGAGGACGAGCCCGCCGTTGCCGTCGAAGGCCAGGGCCGCTCGTCCCTCCACCAGGTCGCGTATGGGACCGCCGGCGACCTCTGCCCGCCAGCCGTGAGCCAGCCGGGCGTCGGGATCGCCCCGCAGCAGCGCCTCGAGGTCGGCGCGAGTGGCCAGGATGGCGGTGTCGATGCGCAGGTCCCGGGCGAGCTGGCTCACCCACGCCGACACGAGCCCGACCGCGGGTCGCAGCTCGCGGGCCAGCTCGGCGGGCGCGTCCCCGCGGGGCGCCGGCGGCGGGCGGTCGAGACCTTCGGCCACGGCGGCCAGGATGCCCTCGACCGCAGCGCCCCGTGTGTGGCGGTCGTCGATGCCGCGCACCTTCTTCAGCTCGTCGACGGTGCGGGGCGCACGCTGGGCGACCCCGACGACGCCGAGATCGGGCATGACGAAGCGAACGGGCTGGTCGATCGTCGCGGCGCGGCGCTCGCGCCACGCCGCCAGCGACTGGGCCACCGCCAGGGTGCGGCCACGGAGCTGGCGGACCTCCTTGATGCGACGCCAGGCCTCTTCGGGCTCACGGGCCCACGGGTTGCTCGTGCGCAGGCGTTCGCACTCGGCTTCGGCCCATGACACCCGGCCGTCCACCTCGAGTTGGGACAACAGGCGGTCCTGGAGCTCGAAGAGGTGCGCGACGTCGAGAGCCGCGTACCGACGCTGGTCCTCGGAGAGCGGGCGCCGCAGCCAGTCGGTGAGGCGGTCGCCCTTCTCGAGCTTGAGGCCGAGCTCGCGCTCGACCAGCGAGGCCAGCGACGGCGAGGACATGCCCACGAAGCCGGCGGCGAGCTGCGTGTCGAAGAGGCGCGACGGCACCGCACCGCAGGCGTGGTGGAGCACCTCGAGGTCTTGGCCGGCGGCGTGCATGACCGCGACGCCCGGGCCTTCGAGCACCTTGGCCAGCGGGCCGAGGTCGACGGCGAGCGGATCGACGAGCACGAGGCCGCCGGGCCAGGCGATCTGCACCAGGGCGAGCTTCGGGAAGTAGGTGCGCTCGCGGTGGAACTCGGTGTCGACCGCGTACCGCGGCTCGTCCACCAGCTGGTCGAGGACGTCGCGCCAGGCGGCCTCGTCGTCGACGAGGTCCAGGGCGGCGTCGGGCACGGCCGCCTGCTCAGCCCGGCTCGAGGCCGGCGGCGGTGGGATGGCCGGCCTCGATCCAGGCCAGGGTGCCACCCGCCACGTTGGTGGCCTCGATCCCCTGGTGCCGCAGGAACTCCGCGACCTTGAGGCTGCGGCCGCCGGATCGGCAGATGATGAACACCTCACCACCCCGAGGGACCTCGTCCACACGCTCGGTCAGCTCGCTCATGGGCAGGAGTTGGGCACCGGGAACGTGCACCTCTTCGTACTCGGCCACCTCGCGCACGTCGACGAGGGGCACGTCTCGCCGCTGAGCGAGCGAATCGACGTCGATCTCGGGTACCTGCGCGTCCACAAGGGCCTCCGGTCCGGGGCGGACGGCCGTCCGGCCCGGCGAGAGCGTACCGGTCACCCGCCGCCGTCGGGCAGATCCTGCGGCGTATCGGCGTCGGTCAGCCAGAGCGGATCGATCCCCACGACCTCGACACCGGGCACGAGCGCCGCTGGACGCCGCAACGAGCGCTCCCCCGCGGCGAACGCCGTCGCCCAATGGTCGAGGGACGCTCGGCGATAGGCGGCGTGCAGGAGCTGACGACGTCCCCCGCTGACCGGCGCCGCCCAGCACGCGTCCGGGTCGGCCTCGATCGCATCCACGACCGCGGTGACCGCCGCCGGCTCGGCGCGGATCAGGTCGCAGGCGAGGACGACGACCACCGCCTCGTGGGCGGTCTCCAGCGCCGTCACCAGCCCGCCGAGCGGCCCGGCGCCCGGGTGTCGATCAGGAACGACCTCGAGACCCAACCCGACGAGGGTCACGGCATCACCTCCCACGACCAGGACCTCCGACGCCCCGGCGGCGGCGAGGACCTCGGCGGTGCGCTGCGCCAAGGGCCGGCCGTCGACCACGAGCAGCGACTTGTCGGTGCCCATGCGGCGGCTGGCGCCCCCGGCGAGGACGGCGCCGGTGAAGCTCAGGCGATGCCCCCGTAGACGGCGTCGGTGCCCCGGGACTCGCCGTGATGCGCCACGGCGTCGGCCAGGTCGTCGAGGAAGCGGTCGGCGACGGCGGCGTGGCCGGGCGAGACCATCAGGTGCAGGCCACCCTGCTGGCGGTCGAGCTTCCAACCACGATCGTCCATGACGTCGCCGATCGCGGAGATGTCGTCGGTGGTGGACGAGAACTCGAACAGCGACAGGTCCGGCTCGCCCGTCACCGCCAGCCCGGGAAGGGCCGAGATGCCCGCCTGGAACCGACGCGTCGTGTCCCGGACCACCTCGGCCAGCCGGAGGTAGCCGTCGGCCCCGAGGTATCGGATCGCCGCCCACGCACCCGCGATGGGCGCCGCCGGTCGGGTACCCGCCGTGGTGGCCGAGCCGTAGAGCCCTCCCGGCCAGTCGTCGAAGAGGAAGAACTGGTGCTGGAGCAGCTCACGGTCGTGGTAGAGGATGACCGACGCGCCCTTGAACGTGTACCCGTACTTGTGGACGTCGGCCGAGAGCGACGTCACCCCCGGCACCCGCAGGTCCCACGGTGGCACGGGCTCGCCGAGGCGCTCCCAGAAGGGCAGCAGCCAACCGCCGAGGCACGCGTCCACGTGGCACAGCACGCCCCGTTCCGCGGCGAGCGCGGCGAGGTCGGCGATGGGGTCGATGACGCCATAGGGGTAGCAGGGGGACGAACCCACGACGAGGGCGGTGCGGGGCCCGACGGCGGCGGCCACCGCGCCGACGTCGAGGCGCCGGTCGGCACCCACGGGCACGACCACCCGCTCCACGTCGAGGTAGTGGCAGGCCTTCTCGAAGGCCGGGTGGGCCGTGTTGGCCGTGACGATCTGCGGTTCGGCGATGCCGCGCGTCCCGCGGGCGTGCTCGCGTGCCGTCTGCACGGCCAGGAAGATGCTCTCCGTGCCCCCCGAGGTCAGCGCCCCTGCGTTCGGGGGTGCCCCGAGCAGGTCGGCGGCCATGGCCACGACCTGCTGTTCCATGTGCAGCAGGCTCGGGAACGCGAACGGGTTGAGGGCGTTCTCGTGGAGGTACAGGCCGGCGACGTCGTGGAGCACCGACTCGAGACCCTCGTCGCCCACGTTGTACACGAGGCTGAACGCCCTCCCCCCACGCCAGTCGAGGTCGTCACCTCGGGAGGAGCGCAGTTCGGCGAGGAGGTCCTCACGAGGGGTGCCCTCGGCGGGGAACGCGGTGTCGGCCATGGCGCGAATGTACGCCGCACACCCACCGGCGGGACCGGATCGTTGCCCGGGGTACGCGCCGGGGCCCACCGACCGTTCGGTCGGTGGGCCCCGGACGGCGGGCGACGCGCGTGGGTGCTAGCAGGTCACCATGACGGCGAAGCCGTCGCCGGAAGGCCGGACCGCCTGCGTGCCCGCCGCGTTGAAGGTCCGGATCTCGAGGCTGTCGACGTCGCTGGACAGGCGACGCTCGGCGGTGACGTACCCCGCCGACGCACCGGAGGCGTCATCGTCGGTCGCCGTGGCGTACCAACCACAACCGGTGATGTTGCGGCTGAAGTCCACCTGGTAGGCCCCGCTACCGAGGGCGGAGGCGCCGGTCACGCCCTTGCCGGTGATGAGGGTGCCGTCGGACCGGACCCGGGCCCACATCGGCAGGGCACCGGTCTTCATGTCGGCCCGACCGAGCGAACCGTTGATCACGGCGGCGCCGTTGACGGTGTTGGGGCCGGCAAGGGTCTCGGCGACCCCGGAGCCGGTCGTGGGAGCCTCCTGGGCGAAGGCGAAGCCGCCGCCGGTGAGGGCGATGGCGACGACGGCGCCGACCACGGCGGTGGCCAACTGGGAGCCGATGCTGCGGATCGATGACTTGGGCATTGCGTGTCTCCTGGGGGATTCGATGGCAGGACTCCGCCCGCCCGGCGTCGTCAGGGTGGACGGCGCCCCCGCAGTGTCCCCGATCCGACCCCTCAGGTCCTGAGTAACCGCTACTCGTCTTTCCACGCAGGACAGCGCCCGACTACCTAGCGGCGCTCCTCAGGGCAAGAACCGCGGACGCGAGTGGCGGGCACTCACCGGATGGGGGCGAGCGGGTGCTCACGCTCGGCGTGGCGGACGGCGCGGTTGCGACCCGCGTCAGCGGGTCCCGGCGAACCGGGTCACCCCAGGTCGGAGGGCGGCCACGACGGGTCGAGCTGGCGCAGGAAGAGGGCGCAGCGCTCCTCCTCGTCGTGCTCACCGATCAGGCCGGCGCAGCGGCGGAGGCCGTCGAGGGCGCGCAGGAAGCCACGGTTCTCGGGATGGGCCCACCGCACGTAGCCCGAGCCCCGCCACCCGTTCTGGCGCAGGCGATCCAGGCCCCGGTGGTAGCCGACTCGATAGGCGGCGTAGGCCTCGACGGGGTCACGACCCAGGTCGCCGAGCCGTGCCCAACCGTCGAGGAACCGGGGGTGGTCGGCCACCACGGCGGCCACCGCGGCCCGGCGCTCCTCTTCGGGCTCCGCCAGGGCCGCCACCAGGGCGTCACGCAGATCGACGGGCTCGGCATCGAGCACGGTCTCGGGCGGGCCGGTG
The DNA here is from genome assembly GCA_964470715.1 of uncultured Microthrixaceae bacterium. Taxonomy (GTDB): domain Bacteria; phylum Actinomycetota; class Acidimicrobiia; order Acidimicrobiales; family DATDAH01; genus JAEUJM01. Next base: position 15,072 of record CAYYDZ010000023.1, read on the forward strand.
GTGAAGGAGACGTCGGACACGTTTCGAACCTACCCGTCGAGCTCGCCGGGCGTGGGATCCGGGGTCTGCGAGGCGGGAAGCCGACGGGCGCCCCGGAAACGCCCGACGGGCGCGGCGTCCAGGTGGGCGGCGGTGGCCGAGAACGCCTGGGTGATGAGCTCCTGGCTGTGGCTGAAGTCGTTGTACTTGAGCCGGGGCGGCGCGCCCACGGGCAGGACCACGACGTGGACCCGGGCAGGGAGGGCGTCCAGATCCTCGTGGTAGCGGTGGCGGCGGGCGATCCAGTACGCCTGGACCATCACGTCGAAGGGGCGCTTCGGGTCGAGGAACGGACGGTCGAGGGTGCCCACGTGCAGGACGTAGATGGTGCGGGCGCCGAGCTCGTAGGCGCGGGTGACGGGGATGTCGTTCACCACCGCGCCGTCCATGTAGCGGAGGTCGCCGATCTGGACGAGGGGGAAGATGCCGGGCAGCGCCGCCGAGGCCAGGATGGGATCCACCAGGGGCCCGGCGTCGAACCACGCCTCCGCGGCCGGCTCGACCGCGGTGGCCACGCACTGGAACGGGACGCGGAGGTCCTCGAAGCGCTCGACCCCGAGCGCCTGGCTGACGAGCGCGCGCAGGCCGGCGTTGTCGTGCACCGCCGGCCGTCGACGGGCAAGCATGACCTGGGTCGGAATCCAACCACTCGGCATGACCTCGTCGTCGTCGATGCCCATCCACAGCGCCTCCAGCCGGCGGATCCCCTCGGGGGTCGGGTCGGCGGCATACGCCGCGCCGTTGAGGGCTCCCACCGAGCAGCCGAGCACCATGTCGGCTCGGATTCCCCGCTCGACCAGGGCCCGCAGCATGCCGACCTGGATGGCGCCCAGGTTTCCGCCGCCGCTCAACACGAAGGCGACCTTGCCGGTGCGGACTCGTTGGATGAATCCCACGGCCCGCTCAGGGAACGCGCACGAGCCGCAGCTGGTCCGTGGCGGTGGACCCACCGTGGGTGCCCGAGAGCACGGCCACGGTGTCGCCTGATCGAATGTGACCACGCGCCCGGGCGATCTCGATGGCCGCCTCCACCTGGCTGTGAGCGTCTCCATGGTCCGGCAGGGGAATGGGCGTGGCCCCCCAGCTCAGGGTCAGCTGGCGCACGGTGCGCTCGTCCCCGGAGAAGCCGAGGATCTTCGTCTGCGGACGGAAGCGGGCGATGGCCCGCACGGTGAACCCGCTTCGGGACAGGCAGAGGATGGCCGCGGCGCGGACTTCGGTGGCTGCTCGCCACGCGGCCATGGTCATCGCGTCGGTGACCTGCGCGTCGCCCGCCCCTTGGCCGACGGCGTGGAGCTGCGACAGCTGGGGGGCCCAGCCGGCATAGTCGAACTCTTGGTCGGCCCGGCCGGCGATGCGTGCCATGGTCCGCACCGTGCCCACCGGATCGTGGCCGATGGCGGTCTCGCCCGAGAGCATCACCGCGCTGGATCCGTCGAACACCGCGTTGGCCACGTCAGAGGCCTCCGCCCGGGTTGGCGTCGCCGCGTGGATCATCGACTCGAGCATCTGTGTCGCGGTGATGACCGGCCGGCCCAGGGCGATGCACTTGCGGATGATGCGCTTCTGGAGGTGAGGGAGCTCCTCGATCGGGAATTCGGCGCCCAGGTCGCCCCGGGCCACCATGATGGAGCCGGAAGCGGCCACGATGCCTTCGAGGTTGTCGACCGCAGCACGGGTCTCGATCTTCGCGATCACGAGCGGCCCCCGAGGGTGCGGCTCGGTGCCCACGCGGCGCACGTCGTGGGCGGATCGCACGAAGGAGACGGCCACCATGTCGACACCGACCTCGACGAAGGCGTCGAGCATGCGCAGGTCCGAAGGTGTGGGCGTCGGCGTGCGCAGCCGGTCCGAGGGGACGTGGACACCGGGGCGTCCCTCGAGGTGGCCACCGTGGTCGACCTCGACGGACAGGGCGCCCCCGTCGCGGTCACGCACGGCAACGACGACCGAGCCGTCGCCGAACACCAGCGTGTCTCCCACGTGCACGTCATCGAGCAGACCGTCGTAGTCGACTTCGACCACCTCGGCGTTGCTGTGGCCGGTCCCGGGAACGAGGCGCAGCCGCTGGCCGTCGGTGAGTTCGACGCCACCTTCGGGGAACGCGCCGGCGCGCACCTTGGGGCCAGGCAGGTCCACGAGGATGCCGAGCGGCCGCCCCGCAGCCTCGGCCGCGGCGCGAAGGCGGAAGAACCGCTCGATCTGCAGGTCGAGCGTGTCGTGGGCAAGACCGAGACGGGCCACGTCCATGCCTGCCTCGACCAGGCGCTGCATCACCGTGGGCGACTCGGACGCGGGCCCGATGGTGGCGACGATCTTGGTGCGACGGGCCATGGCCCTCCACGCTAGGGGGAGGACGACGTCGATCGGGCCATGCTTTCGGACCGACGGCGACGCGACCGCGAGAGGACGACGACGAATGCAGCTGTGGTTGATCCGCCATGCCCTACCCCTGCGGGTCGAAGGGGTGGAAGGCGCGGCCGACCCGGGCCTGGCCCCCGAAGGCCGCGAGCAGGCCGAGCGCCTGGCCGGGTGGTTGCGCGGCGAGTCCTTCCACGCGGTCTGGTCGAGCCCCCTGCGCCGTGCGCGGGAGACCGCCACCCCGCTGGCGGAGGCCCTGGGGCTCGAGATCGTGGTCGACGACGACCTGGCCGAGTGGGACCGCGACGCCGAGTCGTACGTACCCCTCGAGGAGCTGAAGGCGGAGGGAGACCCTCGGTACCAAGAGCTCATCGACGGCACCTGGGCCGGGGAGGACGACGGCGCCGCCTTCGCCCACCGCCTCATCGGCGCGATGGACCGCATCGTCGCGGCCCACCCCGGGGGCGACGTGGCCGTGGTGTGCCACGGCGGCGTCATCAACGTCTACCTGGCCCACGTCCTGGGCCTCGCCGAGGCCATGTTCTTCCACCCCGCCTACACGAGCGTGAGCCGGGTCCACGCCGCCCGCAGCGGGGCCCGGGGCCTCGCCAGCATCAACGAGACCGGCCACCTGCACCGCTGATCGGCCCCGCCGTCAGGTGCGGGGTCGGGTCCAGCAGGACGTGCGGGAGGGCGGCAGTTGGTCGAGCGCGTCGGCGAGGCGCCGAGCGTCGAACCCGGGCAGGCGGCACACCCGCTCGATGACGCCCTTCTCGGCGGCCAGGCGACTGGGGACCAGGCAGCCGCGGGTGTCGTCCACGGCGAGGACGATCAGTGCCCCGTCCTCACGGTGCACGCCCACGTCGGTGGTGATCACCTCGACCTCGGCCACCTCCGACCAGGCCACGGACTCCCGCCGACCGTCGGCGAGGTGGCGCTCGACCCCGTGGTCGTCCACCAAGAGCGCGGTGGTCGCCGCCGCCGCCGTGCGTTGCTCACGCCGCGAGCGGAGCGTGACCATGAGCCAGGCGAAGGCCAGCACCGAGACCAGCCCCATCACGACGAAGACCATCAGTCCACCTCGTCCGTGGCGCCGGAGGCCTCGAGGCGCGCCAGGAGCGTGTCTCGGATGGACACCCCCGGCTCCCGAGCCTTGTCGCCGGTGGCTCGCCAACCCAGCCGCGAGCTGTACAGCAACGGCGGCTCACCGAGGCGGCCCGACTCGACCGACGTGACCCGAGCGAAGAAGAGGTCGTGGTCGAGCGGTCCGGCACCGGGCAGCTCGCGGAGCCGGTCGAGGACCTCGCAGTCCAGCCAGGCGATCGAGTCGGGCACCCCCACCCTCGTCCCCTCGACCACCAACAGCTCCTCGGCGATGTGGTGGAACTTCCGTCCCGGGTACGAGAAGTACTGGGCGGTGCCGATCTGGTCCGCGGCCAGGATCGACACGGTGAACCGACCCGAGCCCACGATGAGGGGGTGGGTGTCGTGCTTGGGCGACACCGAGGCCATCAGGATGGGCGCGCCGAACGAGACCTGGCAGACCCAGTGCGAGCAGTAGGCGCGGGCCGTGCCCTCGTGGACGGCGCCGACCACCTGGACGCCCTTCATCATCTGCCCGAGGCAGCGCTTCAGCTCCTGGTCGATCATCAGTTCAGCCGGGCCCGGTAGCGCGTCGCCGCGGTGAGATCGACCGCCGCCCGGTCGCCGCCCTCGCCGGCGGCGACCGCTTCGAGCACCTCCGCGGCGGCGGAGAACTGGCCCACCGCGGCCAGCGCCTCGGCGAGCTCTCGGCGCTCCTCGACCGTGACCCCTGGGATGGCCGCTCGCAGGCGCAGGACGCCGACGAGCGCGGTCCGATCGCCGGAGGTGCGGTGCACCGCGGCCAGGTTGGCGAGCACCCGCCGGAGGATGGTGCGGCTGGTGACGGGCTCGAGGAAGCGCTCGTCGAACGGCGCCGACGCCCCGTGCAGCGCCCGGAACACCTGGGCGCAGCCGGCGGGGTCGATCACGGCACCCCGGAACGGGTCGATGAAGACGTCGGGCAACACCCGGTCGCGCAGGAGGAAGTGCCCGGGCATGCCCACCCCGGCCAGCGGCACCCCGAGGCGCCGACCGACCACGATGGCCAGCACCGCCAGGGAGATCGGGATGCCGACGCGCCGCTCGAGCACCTGGTCGAGGTAGGAGTTGCGCGGGTCGTAGTAGTCGTCCCGGTTGCCGGTGAAGCCCAGGTCGACGAACAGGTGGCGCACCAGGGCATCCAGCGTGGGGGCCGGGCACTCGGCGGCCAGGTCGTCGAGCGCGCGCAGCTGGCACTCGACGTCCACGGTGGGATCGGCCTGTTGGGCGATCAGGAACATCGCCTCGTCGAGGGGGAGACCCGCCTCGGGCCCGCCCATGAGGGCGACGAAGCGATCCTCGGCCTCCACGGGGGCCACGGTACCGCCGGTCGGCCGGGGACGATGGGCCGGACGGGGGCCGTCGTTCCCGCCACGGTGCCGCGGGTAGCGTCACGGCCGATGGCGAGCCGCTGGCCCTTCCTCGACCACCCCGGACCGCTGGCCTTCGCCCACCGCGGCGGTGCCAGCGACGCGCCCGAGAACACCATGCCGGCCTTCGCTCGGGCGGTCGAGCTGGGCTACCACTACGTGGAGACCGACGTGCACGTCACCGCCGACGGCGTGCTCCTGGCCTTCCACGACGACGTGCTCGACCGGGTCACCGACCGCACCGGCGTCGTGGCCGAGCTGCCGTGGTCCGAGGTCGGCGCGGCCCGGGTCGACGGATCCGAGCCCATCCCCCGCCTCGACGAGCTCCTCGGCACCTGGCCGGAGCTGCGGGTCAACATCGACCCCAAGCACGACGGAGCGGTGGACGCCCTGGCGCGGACCATCGAGCGCACGGGCGCCATCGACCGGGTGTGTGTGGGCTCGTTCTCGGACCGGCGGCTCCAACGCCTGCGCCGCCGCCTCGGCGAGCGCCTCTGCTGGTCGCACGGTCCCGCCGGCATCCTTCGCGCCCGCCTGGGCAGCGCGGGAGTCCCGGTGGGGCGCCTCTCCGCGGCGTGCGTTCAGGTGCCGGTGCGCCAGGGCCGACTCACCATCGTGGACGAGCGCTTCGTGCGCTTCGTCCACCGCCAGGGTCTCCAGGTCCACGTCTGGACCATCGACGAGGCCGCCGAGATGGACCGCCTGCTCGACCTCGGGGTCGACGGGATCATGACCGATCGCCCGGGCGTGCTGCGCGAGGTCCTCGAGCGCCGCGAGACGTGGGTGCCCTGATGGAGCTGCCCCTCACACCCCTCGACTTCCTGGCCCGCGCCCGTGCCCTGTTCCCCGACCGGGTCGGGGTCATCCAGGGCTCGCGTCGGGACACCTACGCCGCCTTCGGCGCGCGCTGCGACCGTCTGGCCCTGGCCCTGCAGCGGGACCTCGGGGTGCAGGCCGGCGACCGGGTGGCGTGGCTCGGGGGCAACACCCACGAGCTTCTCGAGGCGTATTTCGGCGTGCTGCTGGCCGGCGCGGTGCTCGTGCCCCTCAACATCCGCCTCGCCGGGGCCGAGCTGGCCGACCTCCTCGACGACTGCACGCCCACCGTGCTGTTCCGCCACCCCGACCAGCCCGACCCCGAGCACCCGGTGCGCCAGGTGGTGCTGGGCGACGAGCACGAGGCGCTGCTGGCGGCGCAGCCCGACGTCGCTCCGGTGACGCCTCCGGTCGACGAGCGCGCCCCGGCCGAGATCTTCTACACGAGCGGCACCACCGGCACCCCCAAAGGTGCGGTCCTCACCCACCGCAGCCTCTACCTGCACGCGGTCCACTCCGCGTTGACCAACGGCATCACCGGCGACGACGTGATCTTGCACACCATCCCCCTGTTCCACGTCAACGGCTGGGGCACGCCGCACTACGTCACCGGCCTCGGCGGGGTGCACGTGATGCTCCCCCGCTTCGACGCCGGGGAGGTCCTGCGCCTCATCGCCACCGAGCGGGTGACCCGGCTCTTCCTCGTGCCCGCGATGGCCACCGCGCTGCTCGAGCACCCCGACCTCGGCACCCGGGCCTATCCGTCGCTGCGCCAGATCTCGGTCGGCGGCGCGCCGCTCGGCCGCGAGCTGCTGGGCGAGCTCGAGGCCCGCCTCGGCTGTCCGTGCATCTGCGGGTACGGGATGACCGAGTCCTCCCCCACGCTCACGCGTGCCCTGGACAAGCCCGGCGAACCGTCCGACCCGGCCCGCCGGGCCACCACCGGCCTGCCCATCCTCGGGGTCGAGCTGTCCGTGGTGGGCGAGGACGGCGTCGAGGTGGCCCACGACGGCCTCGCCCGTGGCGAGGTCCGCGCCCGTTCCAACCACGTCATGGATGGCTACTGGAACGCGCCGGAGGCGACCGCCGAGGTGCTCCGCGACGGGTGGCTCCACACCGGTGACGTGGCCACCGTCGACGAGGCCGGGTACCTGACCATCGTCGACCGCCGGAAGGACGTCATCATCTCCGGGGGCGAGAACATCTCGAGCGTCGAGGTGGAGAAGGCCCTCACCGCCCACCCAGCGGTCCTCGAGGCGGCGGTCATCGGCGTCCCCGACGAGCGGTGGGGTGAGGTCCCCAAGGCCTTCGTGGTGCTGCGCGCCGGACGGACCGCGTCCCCCGACGAGCTTCGGGAATTCGTCCGCGGCCGCCTCGCCCACTTCAAGGCGCCTCGCGAGATCGAGGTGCGCGCCGACCTGCCCAAGAGCGGGACGGGCAAGGTCCGCAAGGACCACCTGCGCCAACCCTGAAGGACCCGACCGTCGCCACCGGCCATGGTTGGCGCGCGGCTCGTGGCGGGGCGCGCCGCCCCTCAGGGCGTCCGCGAGGTGTCGCTGCGAAAACGCGAACCAGCCGCCCCGTCGGGGCGGCCGGTCCTACGTTCTGTTGGAAGGATCAGGCGGCCGTCTTGGCGAAGCGACGGCGGGCGCCGAACACGGCGGCCCCACCGAGCACGACGAGCGCCGCGCCCACGCCCACGAGGGTGCCCGTGTTGTTCGAGCCCGTGCGGGCGAGGTTGGTCACCTCGTTGCCGACGATCTCGAAGCCGAGCACCCGACAGAGGGCCTCGCCACCGGTGTCGGTGCCGCACACCTCGAGACCGCAGTCACCGGCGGGCGTGTCGGGCACGACGTACGAGAAGGTGAAGGTCGTCCCGGTCGAGGGGCCCTCGAACACGACGGTCGGGCCGCACGTGAGGGTGGCCGTCACGGTGGAGCCGGCGGCGTAGCCGTGCACCGTGCAGGTCACGCTGTCGCCCACCGCGGCGCTGGCCGGCGAGCAGCCGTCGTCCGAACCGGTCGACGCGGCGAGGTAGGCGTCGACGTCGAAGTTGCCCTGATCGTCCACGAACTGCGACGGATCCTGGTCCTCCTGGCCACCCGCCTGTGCCGACGCAGGACCGAGGGTGGCGAGCAGCACCATGCCGCTCAGGAACAGCCCACCCAGGCATGCTCGAAGGATGTTGCGCATGGAACTCGTCACGGATGTCCTCCCAAGACAGATGAACGAACGCCTGTTATAGCACGTCTGTCGGCACGGACGCGGATCCTCGTGAGGTCCTGCGCCACGCCACCAACACAGCCGCCAACCAGGCGATGTCGCCCAAGAGCACGACGGCGGCGGGCCAGTACCAGACCAGACCGCGCCCGGCGGGCAGGCGCAGCTGGCCGTCGCCGGCGACGGCCGCGGGCGCGAGTCCCCGCATCCAGCCCGCGGCACCGGGTCGGGCCCAGGTCGCGGCCCCCGACGGGGCCAGGTCCACGAGCGGTGCCACCGGACCGTCGGGGTGGAGCACCGCCCCCTCGTCGGTCACGATCTCACCCTTCCAGCCGGTGACCTCGAACAGCTCCAACGTGGGGCCGTCCACGACGCGGCGCAGACCGGGGTCGTCGCGCAACGAGAGGTAGGTCTGCCAGTCGATGTCGTGTTGGAGCACGACCCACCGCACACCGAGCTCGGCGAGCCGTTCGCCCACGGGCTCGCCGGCGCGGATGCGCAGCGCGAGCAGGTCCATGGTCGTCTCCCGGTCATCGGCGCGCTCCTGGGCAGGCTCGTCGAGGTTCGGGTCGGATGCCGCCAGGACGTCACCACCGAGGTACAGAGGCATCACGTCGTTGACCCGCCGCCCGCCGGCGACGTTGAGGTTGAAGTACTGCGCCCAGGGCAACGAGACCGCAGTGCCCCCGCCGGCGCGCACCGTCCGTCGCGCCTCGGCCCACTCGTCGGGGATGCGCACGGCATCGAGTTGCCCGCCGGCCCCCCAGAGCCCCGGCAGGGCCAGCCAGAGCGCCGCGACGAGGGGCAGGGCCAACCAGGCCGTGCGGCGCCCCCCGCTCACCTCGTCGCCGAGGCGGCGGGCCCCGAGGGCAGCCGCAGGGGCCATCCACACGAGGTAGAGCGGAAGGAGGCGCTGGCCCTCGCGCAAGGGAGCGCCCACGGGCGTCTCGACCACGCGGCCCCAGAGCCCTTCGATCCCGGGAAGGGACCCGGCGAGCGCGACGACGACGCCGACCACCGCGAGCCAGGCCGCCGGTCGACGCCACTCGGGAGCGAGGTCCCGATGGCCCAGCGCGCCGAGCACGAGCAGCACACCACCCAGCACGGCGACGCCCACCTGGCCGTGACCCACCTGGAACGTGTCCTGCCAGAAGCCGTGCCCGGACAGGACTCGAAAGGGCCCACCGAGGCCCGTCGCGCGGGTGGCGAAGTCCCCGGCAGATGCCAGCCGCACGCCCTGACGGAACACGACGAGCCCGGGCACGATCCAGAGCAGCTGACCGGCGAGCACCGCGCCGAACACGCGGACGACCCGACGGTCGCGGCCCTCGGCGATCAGGCCCGCCGTCGCCGACGAGGCGGCGACGATTCCACCCGTGATGCCGCACGCCCCGAGCGCCGCGCCGGCGAGCAGCGTGCGGGCGACTGACGACGAGGGTCGCAGGAGGCGGGGGAGCACCCACGGCAACACCGCCATGGTCAGGACGACCCCGAGGTAACCGGTCGCCGCCCTGGTCGCGAGGAACGGGCTTGCGCCATAGAGCAAGCCGGCGGTCAGACGGGTGACCACGCCGTGCTCCTCGACCAGGCGCTGGGCACCCACGAACGCGATCGCGAAGCAGGCAACGAGGGCGGCCTTCGCCACCACGGTCCCGTCCAGCACCGACGATGCCCATGCCAGCGGAACCATGAAGGGCAACCGGCGCGGCAGCTCGGGCCCGAGCCCCCACACCCCTTGTGGCAGCGGGATGTCGGGTGTCAGCACCAGGTCGAGGTTGAACAGGGCTCCCGGCGCGAGCGCAGGGCCGAGCACCGACAACCCGAGCGCGGCCCCTACCGCCCACGGCCACCAGGCCGACAAGGCGGCACGAGGGCGTGCCTCAGCCGGGGCCGCGTGCACCGGTGGAAGCCGGCTCGTCGCTGTCGACCGCGTCGAGCCAGGCGGCGTCCGCAGCGAGCGAGCCCTGCCCGGAGGTGCGGGAGGTGACGATCATCGCGGTGACCGCCGCGATCGCATTGCCGATGAGCCAGGCCCGAGCTGCTCCCTCGATGCCGTCCTCCCCCACCAGCACCACCGCAGGGGCCAGGATCCCGACGGCGAGGGTCAGTGAGATGACCACGATCGAGCGCACGTGTTCCTCCACACGCGCCTTGGTCAGGCAGATGGAGGTGATGGCCCAACCCACGCCGGCGAGCACGAGGGTGGGGAGCAGGTCGGCGGCATCGGCGTAGTCCTCTCCGTAGATGAGGGTCACGATGTCGCTGCCGATCCGGCCGGCCACGGCGACCACGGCCATGAACCCGAGGGCCAATCCGAGCGCCAGGCGGACCTGGCGGCGCAGATCGGCGCCCCCCTTGCCCCCCTCCACGAGGAGGACTTGGCCCAAGGTGTGGGGTACCAGGAAGATCACGGTGGTGATGCTGAAGGCCACGTACCAGGCGGCGTACTGCGGCGAGGACACCTCGACGGCGACGATGAGGGGAAGGGCGAACGTCGGCGCCTGCACCGCCAGGATGCCCAGGTAGTTCACCGAGGAGTAACGCAGCCCCGCCCGCCACGAGGCCGGCATCGGGCTGAGCGCCCGGCGCGAGCGGCGACGGGCCAGGAGGGCCGCCACGCCGAAGAACCCGGACAGGGCCGGGATCCCGGCGACCACCAGGAACAGCCAGAGCGCGTCGTCGCCGAGGGGACGAACCAGCACGAGCGCGAAGCGGACGACCCCGACGATCGCGACCCGGGTGAACACCCATCCCCACCGGCGGAGGGCCATGAGGCGGACCTCGAGCAACACGGCACACGACATGCCGAACACGACCGCGAAGAAGATGAGGAAGCCGGCGGGCCCGCCCCACTGCAGGAGCGTGTCGGCCATGGAACGCGGCAGGAAGACGAGGAACAACACCGTGCCGAGGACCGACGATGCCCCGGTGTAGAGGATCGACCAGTTGAACAGCACCGTCGATGCCTCGCGGTCGTCCGGTGCATAACGGGCGACGGCGACGGGCAAGCCCATGTTCGTGGCGTAATTGATGAACAGGACCGCCGTGAACAGCGCGGACGCTCGCCCGACGTCGGTCTTGGAATCGATCTGGGTGGCGATGAGCCAGAAGGCGAAGCCGAAGAAGGCATTGGCGGCGACGCTCGCAAGCAGCCAGACCGAGCCCCGCAGCAGGTGGCCGTGACCGCTGACGAGGGTGTCGGGCCGCCGGAGTAGCGCGTGACGCCCGGCGCCGATCACCGGCTCGCCGGCATCGGAGTCCGCGCCACCGGCCCCGCTCAGTGGGGCCAGACCTGGTCGCGGTGGCCGAGGAGCCGGGCGACAGCGTCGAGCTTCGCGAGGATCAGGGCCTTGATGAGGACGTTGCGAGCGAACCACGGGAGCTGTGCGGCCTGAGCGAGCGCGTTGCGGGCACGGTCGGCCAGGTCGAGGTGCTCACAGCGGTAGGCCGTCATCGACGTCGTCCGCCCCAGGTACCGGAAGCGAGCGCTCGGGAACAGGGTCGTCATGATCGCGAGGGTCACACCCACGGAGCTGAACGAGTCGTGGATGAGCAACGTGCCCCCGTCGGCGACCCGGGCCCCCCACCGTCGGATGTCCTCTCGAGCGGGGCCATAGCGATGGGCACCATCGATGTAGAGCAGGTCGATCGGGCCTTCGACCGCGTCGAGGGCCTCCTGGCTCGGGCGCCGCACATGGCGGACCCGATCGGCCACGCCTGCCTCCTCGAGGTTGGCGTTGAAGGCCGCGTTGTCACGCTGGCCCTCCTCGGGGACGGCCTTGATCTGCTGTGGGCCCCGGTCGTTGCCGCCGTGGGGGTCGATGGCCACCACCTCCACACCCGGGGACGCGGCACTCGCGAGCACGATGGCGGATCGGCCCCGGTAGCTGCCGATCTCCACCACGGTGGCCGGCGGGCGCAGGACCGACGCCCGGTCCCACAGCCAGCGGGCTTGTGCAGGGGTCATCCAACCCTCGACATGGGCCACCGAGGCGAGCACGTCGGAGAACCGGCGCTGGGGCGCGGCGCCAGGGGCGTCGGTGGGCAGGGAAGTGGCGTCGTTGCTCATGAGCGAAGGTGCGATGACCGGGTCAGGGGGCGGTGGAGGTCCTCGGACGAACGTGGCGTCGCGCCGCGCGAGTGACGCCGCGGCCGTCCGGGCACGTGGACCAATCTAGGATAGTTCCACTGTGACTTCGAACCAGACCGCCGCCGACGACGACGCCCCCGAGACCAGCCCGGAAGCCGACGAGAGCGATCCGCCCACCGGCGGTGAAGGTACGGCCCCCGCCGAGGGCGACGACGTGACCGACGCGTCGGCCGGCCCAGCCGACGACGAGG
>CAYYDZ010000024.1:0-15805 GCA_964470715.1 uncultured Microthrixaceae bacterium
TTCAGCGACGAGGTCGAGCCCGAGCCCACCCAGCAGTGGATCCTCGCCGGCTAGGGATCACCCTGGCGTACCGGCGCTCGGGGCGACGATCTCCCCGGGGTGCTCTGCGTCAGGCCAGCAACTGGCCGACCGTGGCCCGCACCTGCTTCCAGGCCAGGGTGTCGGGATCGAGGACGCTGAAGTGGTTGGCGTCGGCCTGTTCGGCCAGCGCCACGTCGTCGCCCGCAGCGGTGGCCGCTTCCACGTACTTCCGGCTCTCCTCCACGGGCACGACCGTGTCCGCAAGGCCGTGGTAGAGGCGCTGGGGCAACCCGAGGGGGAGCATCGCCACCGGTGACGCGCGGGCGTAGCGGCCGGGCACCTGCTCGGGCGTGCCACCCATGACCTGCTCGCAGGTGCCTTCGAGCGCCCCCTGCTCGGCACATCGGGCGAGGTCGGTCACCGGCGCCAGCGCCACCACCGACCGTGGGCTCACCCGCGGCGCCGACCCGACGGTCGCCACCGGCAGACCCGTTCGACCCGCGGCCCACAGCGCGAGTTGGCCGCCGGCGGAGTGGCCGAGGACCAGCAGGCGGTCGAGGTCCACGGGTACGGCGTTCGGCCGGGTGGCCACGTCGTCGATGGCCTTGGCCACGTCGGCGAAGGTGCCGGGCCAGCCGCCGCCGGCTTCTCCGAGGCGCCGGTACTCGATGTTCCACACCGCATGGCCCTGGTGGGCGAGGTCCTTCGCGATCTGGTCCATGATCGTGCGGTCGGTCGATGCGCTCCACGACCCGCCGTGGATCGTGACCACGGTGGACCACGGTCCGTCGTTCGCCGGTCGCCACAACTCACTGAACTGGTTGGGGGCGTCGCCGTAGGCGAAGCGCTCGGGGCCGTCGTCGCCGAAGAGCCCGCAGGACGCGGCGAGACCCGCCACGCCGAGGGCGACGCCACCGGCCAGCAGGCGGCGCCGGCTGAAGGTGGCGCCGACGCACACCCCGGTGGCGTCCGTGGGGCAGTCGTCGACGCCCGTACCGGCCATGACGGGCGACGGTAGCGGGGCGACCACATCCGGGCACCGCGGGTGAGGCCACCGCCCGCGCTGCTCGCGACTGCGGCGCGACCGCTACCCTTCCGTCCCCGAGCGTGGCCGGCACCGCTGCGCTGCGTAGCGCAAGGACTGATGATGGGCGAGCAGCACACGGCAGGCCCCCGCGGGGGCACACCCGAAGCGCGGGTGTCGAAGGATGCCGTCGCCCCGCGCCCCAGGGTGATCGCTGCACTGGCGGTGCTGACCGTGCTCGTCCTCGGCTTCCTCGCCTTTCGGTCGGTGTCATCGTCAGGGGGCCCCGCCCACCTCGACGAGGCCGACGCCTACCTCGCGGCGTGGCAGGAGGGTGACTTCGCCTCCATGGCTGCTGCCGTGGCCGAGCCCCCGGCCGAGTTCACGGCCCAGCACCAGCAGATGCTCGCGGGGCTCCAGGTGCGCGACTCGGTCTACGAGCCAGGAGGTGCCCAGATCGACGGCGACCGGGCCACCGTGCCCTTCACCGCCAGACTCACGCTGGCCGGTCTCGGGGTGTGGCGCTACGAGAACACCTTGAACCTGCTCAAGCGGGAAGGCGAGTGGTTGGTGGACTGGACGCCCTCCACGCTCTACCCGGGCATGCGATCCGGCCAGCGCTTCGCCCGCACGCGGACCGCCCCGCCGCGGGCTGCCATCGTGGATCGCGACGGACTGCCGCTCGCGGAGGGGACGGCCCCGCTCATCGTGGGCACCACCGCCCCGGCCACCGCCGAGCAGGCGGCGGCCATGGGTCCGTTGGTCGAGCCCGGCGACACCATCGGCACACAGGGCCTCCAGGCCCGATACAACGACGTGCTGTCGGGCGAGCCCTCCGGCCAAGTGCAACTTCTCGGTGCCGACAACGTCCCCGAGGTCGTGCACGTCTTCCAGGGGGAGCCGGGCGAGTCGCTCGTGACCACCCTCGACCCCCAGGTGCAGGCCGCCGCGGAGAATGCCATCGCGGTGGCCTCGGGCCCCGCGGCCTTCGTGGCCATCGAGCCGGGGACCGGCGAGATCCTCGCGGTGGCGAACAGTCCGAGCGACGGCCTCAACCGTCCCATCAGCGGTGCCTACCCGCCGGGCTCGACCTTCAAGATCGTCACCACCAACGCCTTGCTGGGTGTCGGCGTCGACCCTGATGTGAACGTGTCCTGCCCGGCCACGGCCAACGGCTTCGGCAACTTCGCCGGCGAGTCCTTTGGCACGATCCCGTTCCGCGAGGCCTTCTACCGGTCGTGCAACACCTCGTTCATCATCCAGGCGGGCCTGCTGCCTGATGGGGCACTCGAGGCCTCGGCCGCGCAGTTCGGGTTCAACGTGGCCTACGACATCGGCATCGACTCGGTCGGCGGCAGCTTCCCCGAACCGGAGGGGCAGGCCGACCTGCTGGCGGGCGCGATCGGCCAGGGCCGGGTGACCGCCAGCCCGCTGCACATGGCCACCGTGGCGGCCGCGGTCGAAGACGGGACCTGGCGGGCGCCCACCCTCATCCACGGCGACCAAGCCCCTGATCGACCGGACCCGATACCCCTCGACGAGGGCATCGACGCCACCATCGGCCAGATGATGCACGAGGTGGTCACCATCGGCACCGGGGTGAACGCCGCGGTTCCCGGCCGCGACGTGGCGGGCAAGACCGGGACGGCCGAATTCGGCGCCGAAGACCCCCCCGAGACCCACGCGTGGTTCGTCGGCTTCGACGAGAGCATCGCGTTCGCCTGCCTCGTCGAAGGCGGCGGAAGTGGAGGGTCGGTCGCCGCCCCACTCGCCGCCCGCTTCGTGGCCGCCTTGCCGGCGCCCCCGCCGCCGACGACCACGACGACTGTCGAGGGCGACGGCGACTGACGGTGCCCGTCGAGGCCCGGTCGGGGCGGTCCCTGCGCACGACGGCCCGACGGGTGAGAATACGGGCGTGCGCCGCTTCGCTTCGCTCGACCGCTGATGGCTGCGACCCATTGCACACCGAGGTGCCACCTCGGTGCGCCGACGCGTTCCGGCGAGGACGGCGCCGGCCAGCAGGGCCTGCGCGTGTCCCCGGAGGTGTCGTGTGGTGACGGTTGCCAGCCCGCCTTCACGGTGGCCTGGCTCTGCCTCGGCGCCGACAACGTCGATTGGCGCAGCGGGTTCGCCGGCAACACCTACCAGCCGCTGCGCATCATCGACCCGAGTCGTCCGGCCAAGGTGCAGGTGACGGCCACGGTCACGGTGTCGTGCGCGCCCGACCAGTCCGCGGCGCAGTGCTCGACCACCTGGCTCGTGGGGTGGGAGGCCGGCGCGGTTCTGCACTCGATCACCGAGCTCGACAGCACCTGCCCCGGCACCTGACGAGATCGTTCTGGCGCCTGATCTACTGCCCGGAGCCAGTACATCGGGCGCCAGTTCGGCGAGGTGCGGCCTCGGTCAGTCGGAGGGCTGGTCGCGCAGGCCGTCGTTGAACATCCGGTAGACGTCGTAGACCTCTTTGCAGGCCTGGCACAGGGGCAACTGGCGGGGGTCGCGCGACGGAACCCAGACGTGCCCGCACAGCGCCTCGATGGGCGTGCCGTTGATGCGGGCCTCCAGCACCTTGGCCTGGGCGTCCTCGCCCGGCTCCACCTTCACGATGTGGGCGACCAGCGGCGGCCCGTCCTCGAGCTCGGGGTCGGAGGGCCGGACGGTGATGACCGGCGCGGTCTCGGTGGTGGTGATCGACATGCCCCGGGAAGCGTAACCGGGGGTCTTGGGCCAGACTCAGGCGGTGAGCTGGCGTGACGTCGACGACGACGAGTGGGACGCGGAGCTGGATGCCGACGAGTACGACCTCGGGCCGCGGCGCCTGCATCCTGGGTTCGTGGCGGTGGCGTGGCTTGTGGTGATCGCCCTGCTCGGCTCCGCGGTGGCGTCGTTCATCGTGTTGGTGTTCGGCTGATGGTGCCCGAACCCGTGGAGAGCCCGCTCCAGGGGACCGTCGTCACCGTCGACGTGGCCGTGGGCGACCGCGTCGGTGCCGACACCGTCGTCGCCGTCGTGGAGTCCATGAAGATGGAGCACCCAGTCCCGGCGGGCGTCGGAGGCGTGGTCGAGGCGGTCGCTGTGGCGGTCGGCGAGGTGGTCCACGCCGGGGATGCTCTGGTCGTGGTGGCGGGCGTACCGGACGGCGGTCACCCCGACGCGCCACCCTCGGACGAGGGAGCGATGGCCACCCAGGGCGACGGGATGCGGGCGGACCTCGCCGAGGTGCTCGAGCGCCAGCGCCTCGCCACCAGCGACGCCGCTCGGCCCGGGGCCGTGGCCAAGCGCCGCGGCCGGGGCCACCGCACCGCCCGGGAGAACGTCGAGGATCTCGTCGACCCCGGGTCGTTCGAGGAGTACGGCTCGCTCGTCCTCGCCGCCCAGCGCAGTCGGCGCAGCCTCGACGAGCTCATCGCCCGCACGCCGGCCGACGGCCTCATCGCCGGCCTGGCGCGCGTCAACGGCGAGCGCTTCGCCGACGAGCGCGCCCGTGCCGCGGTCGTGTCGTACGACTACATGGTCCTCGCCGGCACCCAGGGCCAGCAGAACCACGCCAAGAAGGACCGCCTCTTCCAACTCGTCGAACGCCTGCGCCTGCCTGTGGTCTTCTTCGCCGAGGGCGGCGGCGGCCGTCCGGGCGACACCGACTCGCCGGTGGTCGCCGGCCTCGACTGCCTGGCCTTCGCCCTCTTCGGCGGTCTGAGCGGCCTGGTCCCCCTGGTCGGCATCGTGAGCGGCCGCTGCTTCGCCGGCAACGCCGCGCTCCTCGGGTGCTGCGACGTCATCATCGCCACCCAGGACGCCAACATCGGTATGGGTGGCCCTGCCATGATCGAGGGCGGTGGGCTGGGCGCCTTCGCCCCAGAGGACATCGGGCCGGTGTCGGTGCAGGCGCCCAACGGGGTCGTCGACGTGGTGGTGGCCGACGAGGCCGAGGCCGTCGCCGTGGCGAAGCAGTACCTGTCCTACTTCCAGGGCCCGTTGGGCGACGACGACTGGGCCTGCGCCGACCAGACCCTGCTGCGCGACGCGATCCCCGAGAACCGCCGGCGGGTCTACGACGTGCGGGCGCTGCTCACGACCCTGGCCGATTGTGGCCCGAGCGGCCCCTCAGAGCGGGAGATGGACGGGTCGGTGCTCGAGCTACGGCGGGACTTCGGGCGCACCATGGTCACCGCGCTCGTGCGCATCGAGGGCCGGCCCGTCGGCGTGGTGGCCAACGACCCCGCCCACCTCGGCGGCGCCATCGACCGCGACGGTGCCGACAAGGCCGCCCGCTTCCTGCAGCTCTGCGACGCCCACGACCTGCCGGTGCTCTTCCTGTGCGACACCCCTGGGTTCCTCGTCGGGCCCGAGGCGGAGGAGCAGGCGCAGGTGCGCCACTTCAGTCGCTTGTTCGTGACCGGCGGAGCGCTGACCGTCCCCTTCTTCACGATCGTCACGCGCAAGGGCTACGGCCTCGGCGCCCAGGCCATGGCGGGCGGGAGCTTCCGTCGACCGCTGTTCACGGTGGCCTGGCCCACCGGCGAGTTCGGGGGCATGAACCTCGAAGGTGCCGTGCAGCTCGGCTTCCGCCGTGAGCTCGACGCCATCGAGGATCCGGCCGAGCGCGAGGCGGCCTACCAGTCGCTCGTGGCCCGGGCCTACGAGCACGGCCGGGCCGTGAACATGGCCAGCCACTTCGAGATCGACGACGTCATCGACCCCGCCGACTCCCGCCGGCGCATCGTGAACCTGCTGCGCTCGGTCCCGCCGGCCCCGCCTCGCACCGGCCGCAAGCACCCCGTCGACCCCTGGTGACGGCGGCTCTCAGGTTGATGTAGTTTCAGTATTTTTCAATACACTCCACAACCTGGCAACGGCGAGGTGAGCGGAGCGTATGATGATCGTATGCAGAAGGCGAGGATCACCGTGAGCCTCCGGCGCGAGCTCGTGGAGCACGTCGAGGCGGAGGTGGCCGCCGGGAAGGCGCCGTCGGTCAGTGCCTGGGTCGAGGACGCCATCGACCAGAAGGCGGGCCGTGACGACCTCCGCCAGCTGCTCGACGAGATGGATGCGGAGTACGGCCCCCCGAGCGAGGAGGACTACGCATGGGCGCGGAAGGTGCTCGGCATCGACGAGGCCTGATTCTCGACAGCGGCGCCCTGATCGCCTACGAACGGGCCGACCGTCGTGTGCGCGGTGTCATTCGGCTGGCACTGGAGCGCGGCGACGAGGTTCACGTCCCTGCGGGCGTCGTGGGCCAGGTCTGGCGCGACGGCAGCCGTCAGGCCCGCCTGGCCAGGTTCCTTCGCGCGCCCCAGGTCACCGTGGATCCCCTCGATGAGCGCGACGCCCGCGCCGCCGGCGTCTTGTGCGGGCGCGCCGGCACCACCGACGTGGTCGACGCGTCGGTGGTGATCGTGGCCCGGCGTCACCGGGCGCCAGTGGTCACCAGTGACCCCGAAGACCTCGCCCGTCTCGACCCGGGGATCGAGGTCCACCGCTGCTGATCGACGTCGGGCCGAGGGTGCGAGCCCGAAGGACGGGATGGGCGCCGGCGCCGGCTCAGGCCAGGAGCTCGCGCTCCAGCGGGGTGGGGAAGCGGGCCTTGACCACGACGTCGCCGAGCCAGGTGCGCACGGCCTCGGCCTCGGCGTCGAGGGCCGAGGTGGCCTCGGCGCCGACGTCCTCGAGCAGGTGGACCACCACCTCGCCGTCCGGACGATGGGCCCAACCGCCCACGATGCGTCCGCCGCACCACGCGGAGGGGCCGATGTTGCCGTTGCGGTCGAACAGGCGCTCGCGGTGGGGCCCGAGGTACCAGTCGCGCTCCTTCCACCCCATGGCGGTCGGGTCCAGGGATGGCAGGAGCGCCACCCACGGGTCGGGCGCGGCGACCGGCTCGGTGTCGTCGGCCAGCACGAGGCCCACCCGGTCGCCGGCCAGGGCGACCTCCACCACGTCCAGCGCCGCCAGCGCGGCCTTGGTCACCCCCTTCCCCCAGCCGGTCCACCACTGCACGTCGTCGAGGGTGGCGGGGCCGAAGGCGGCCAGCCAGCGCCGCACCAGCTCGGCGCGGGCCGCCTCGACGGGCATCGGCTCGGGCTCGGCGCCCAGCCAGCGGTCGGTGGCCACCCATTCGTACTGGCTGCTGACCAGCGAGCCGCGGGGCCG
This sequence comes from uncultured Microthrixaceae bacterium, assembly GCA_964470715.1. GTDB lineage: Bacteria > Actinomycetota > Acidimicrobiia > Acidimicrobiales > DATDAH01 > JAEUJM01. The sequence goes on from CAYYDZ010000024.1 coordinate 7,196, forward strand.
GCCCCGCACGATGTGGCCCTGGGCCGAGAGGATGGTGAGCACCTGGGTGGTGATGCTCACCTCGCCTCCCCAGGTCTTCCCCTCGCCGAACGTGAGCTTGCGGCGGAGGTCGGGCACGTCGGTCGACAGCTGCGTGCCCGTGGCCGAACCGCGTGCCTCGAGGGCGTCGAGGGTGGCGGACAGCACGCCGTCGAGCCAGGCCTCGGCGCCGGCGCCGAGCTCGGACTTGGCCAGCGCGGCGACGAGGCGACGGTGCTGCTGCGCAGCGATGGCGTCGGTGCACGAGGCCTGGAGCACGGGCACGAGGTCGAGGGGCACCACGAACATGGTCCGGCGCATGGCCAGCACCTTCAACAGGGTGCGCTCGTCGTAGAGCGACCGCTCGAGGCCGGCGACGGTGAGCCCGGGCACCCGGCGACGGGCGGCGAGGAAGACCGTCGCGGGGTCCGTCGCGTGCAGCCCGACGAGTATCCGGGCCGCCGCCTCCACGGAGTCGACCGGGTCGGCGTCGTCCCGGGCGCCGGCGAGCAGGTGGCGTCGGCCGAGCCGGGCCCGCCGCTCGTCGTCGTCGATGGGGCGCACGGCGCCGATCTTGGCAGGGCGAGCCGCTTCACCGGCGGCTCAGTGGCGGCCCGGACGAGCCGATGGGAGGGGATGGCCGTGGAGCCGAACGCGCGCGTGGGGGAGCGCTTCGGGGGGATGACCGCCCTCGAGGTGCTGGTGGGCCGCCTGACGCGCCCCCGCCTCTACGCGGTCCACCCGCACACCCTGCTCGAGGTGCCCGCTCCACCGGCGCTCGCCGCGCTGCTGCCGGAGCACTTCCCGTTCCTCGTCGCCGACGTCGTCCCGGCCGACCAGGCGCTGGCCATCACCTGCTACGAGCAGGCGTGCAGGGAGGGCATGGCCCAGGTGCTCCTGCGTTTCGAAGGGGTCGACCGGCCCACGTTGTTCACCATCGCCGACGTCGCCGCGGAGACGGGCGCCGTCGCCTACATCTTCTCGGACGACCCCGACGCCCTCGAACCGAGCGCCACGCTCGGCGTCGTTGCCGGCGCCGATGCCGGCGCGTCGGTGACCATCACGCCGGGCGGCAAGATCGCGGAGATCTACGGGTCGATCCCGGGGGTGCTCGACGAGCACGACCCCGCCCTCCTCGGTGCCTCCCTGGCCGCGCTGGTGCATCCCGACGATCTGGGGGAGGCGCTCGTGGCCTTCGCCGGTGTGCTCCACGACCACCGCATGGCCCGCCGCCTGCGGGCCCGGCTCGCCACCGAGGACGAGCGCTGGCGCTGGATCGACTGCACCCTCTTCGCCGGTCGCCGCGACGAGGCCGGTGAGGTGCTGGTGAGCTGCTCGCTCATCGACGTCGACGCCGACGTGGTCGCCCGCGACGCGCTCGCCGAGAGCGAAGACCGGTTCCGAATGCTGGCCGAGTCCATCCCCCTTGGTGTGTTCGGCGCCGACGGCTACGGCCAGATCCACTACGCCAACCAGACCTTCCGGTCGATCACCGGCCTCGACAAGGTCTCCAACTGGCTCGACCTGGCCCATCCCGACGACAGGGACGAGGTCGCTGCTGCCATCGCCCGCTTCGACGAGGGCGGTGAGGTGCTCGACGTGGAGGTCCGGGTGCGGCCCGCCGGTGCCACCGGGTATCGCACGGTGCGGATGTTGGCCCGAGGTGTGCGCGACGAGCACGGGGCGCTGCGCGATGTGGTCGGCTCGATGGAGGACATCACCGAGCGCAAGGCGCTCCAACAACGCATCAGCCACGCCGCCACCCATGACCCCCTCACGGGCCTGGCCAACCGCGCCCATCTGGTGGCCGAGCTCGACCGGCGCCTGGCGGCGTCCTTCAGCGCACGCGACCCCTTGGCCGTCCTCTTCGTCGACCTCGACGGCTTCAAGCGGGTGAACGACTCGCTCGGACACACCGCCGGCGACCAGCTCCTCGTGATGCTCGCCGAGCGCCTGCAGGCCCAGGCCCGAACAGGTGACCTGGTCAGTCGCTTCGGTGGCGACGAGTTCGTGGTGGTGGCCGAGCAGACGGGCGGGCCCGACGGCGCGCTGGGCATGGCCCACCGCATGCTGCACGCATTGGCCGCTCCCGCCGAGATCGCCGGCACCCAGATGCGGCCCCGGGCCAGCATCGGCGTCGCCCTCGCCGTGGATCGCGACTCCACCTCCGAGGCCCTGCTGCGCGACGCCGACGCGGCGATGTACGAGGCCAAGTCGCGTGGCCCCAACGGCGTGTGGCTGGCCGATGCCGCGGTGCGCAGCCGGGCCGATCGCCGCTTCGGCCTCGAAGGGGCCATCGCCGAGGCCCTCGCCGCCGATCGCTATCGGTTCGACTACCAGCCAATCGTCGAGCTCGACAGCGGTCGCTACCTCGGCGCCGAAGGTCTGCTGCGCTGGGACGACGAGGTCTTCGGCTCGACCTCGCCCAACGAGCTCATCCCGCTCGCTGAGGAGACCGGTCTCATCCATCAGCTCACGGACTGGTCGATCTGGCGCGCCGGTCGTGACCTCGCGGTGGTTCGGGCCGGCGCCCGGGTCTCCCCCTTCTTCTCCCTGGGCATCAACCTGTCCTGCGCCCAGCTCAGCTCACCCTCGTTCGTCCAGCGGTACCTCGCCGCCATCGCGGCCATCGACCTCGAGCCACGCGACCTGGTGGTGGAGGTCACCGAGACCGAACTGGTGGAGGACGGGTCGGTGGCCGAGCAGTCGCTGCTGGCCTTGGCCGAGGCAGGTGTGCAGGTGGCGGTCGACGACTTCGGCGCCGGCTACTCGTCGTTCGACTACCTCACCCGGATGCCGGTGACCTACCTGAAGATCGACCGGCGTCTCACCCGGGCGCTGCCGTCGAACGCCCGTGCGCGCCGGGTGCTGGGCGCCTTGGTCCCGATGTGCCTCGACATGGGCGTGGCCATCGTCGCTGAGGGCATCGAGACGGTGGCCGAACGGGACGCCTACCGGGAGATCGGGATCAACGCCGGTCAGGGCTTCCTCTTCTCGCCGGCCATCCCCGTCGAGCGCCTGGTCGAGCACCTGCGCGCCGAGGTCACGGCCGACTGAGGCCGGACACGACCTCGAGCAGGCGGTCGATGTCGGACTCGTCGTTGTAGCGGACGATGCTGGCCCGCACCGCGCCGCCGGCCTCGGTCAGCCCGAGGGCGTCGATGAGCTCGAGGGCGTAGGAGTGCCCTTGCCAGACCGCGACGCGCTCGGCGGCGAGGGCCGCGGCCACCTCGTCGGGGTGGTGGCCTTCGACGGTGAAGATGCTCGTGGGCGCCCGCTCGTCGCCCGTGGAAGGGGCGTGGACGGTGACCCCGGGGAGGGCAGCGAGGCCGCCTTCGAGGCGCTGCAGCAGCGCAGCTTCGTGGGCGATGACGGCCGCTCGGGGCGTCTCGGTCAGGAACGCGGCGGCGCCCACCACGCCGGCGAGCGACTCGAAGGCGGGCGTGCCGGTCTCGAAGCGGGGCGGGCCGACGTAGTCGGCGGGCCGGACCCGGTACGGCTCGACGTGGTCGAGCAGATCCGGGGAGAGGGCGAGGGCGCCGACGTGGGGGCCGTACCACTTGTAGACCGAGGTCATCAGCGAGTCGACGCCGAGGTCGCGGTGGCTGGTGGGCAGGTGGGGCACGCGGGCCACGGCATCGAGGTGGACGCGGGCGCCGGCGGCGTGGGTGCGCTCGACCACGCCGGCGAGCGGCGGGACCGCCCCGGTGAGGTTGGAGGCGCCCGTCACGGCCACCCAGCGGACGGGCCCGGCGCCGGGACGGTCGGCGAGCAGGGCGTCGAGGTCGGCGAGGTCGAGGTTGCCGGTGGCGGCGAGCGGCCAGAGGTCGATGTGCACGCCCCGGTCGGCCGCCATCTGCATCCACGTCGAGACGTTGGCGTCGTGGTCGAGCTGCGTGCAGACGATGCGGTCGCCCGGTTGGAGCGTGCGCCCGAGGGCCCGGGTGTAGCCCATCATCAGGGTGGTGGAGTTGGGCCCGAACACGATCTGATCGGCCTCGGCACCCACGAGGTCGCCCACCGCGGTGCGGGCCCGGTCGACGAGCTCGCCGCAGGCGGCGCTGGCGGCGAAGGCGCCGCCGAGGTTGCTGGTGGCGGGCGAGCGCCAGAACTCGACGAACGCGTCGATGGCGCTGTCGACCGGCAGGGTGCCAGCGGCCCCGTCGAGGCGGGCCCAGCCGTCGGACAGGCCGGGGAACCGGTGGCGCACGCCGGGTGCCGTAGCGGGCTCGGTCGGGGCGGTGTCGGTCGGGCGCGGGGCATCGGTCACGGCCAGATCATGCCCGCCTGCCGCGTCAACCGTCGGTCCCTGGTGCACCCTGGAGGGATGGCTGGTGTCCGTGCGCTCGTGGCCGTGGGGCTGGCGGCGGTGCTCGTCGCCTCGACCGCGGCCTGCGGCGTGGGAGCGGCGGACCCGCCGAGCGGCATGCAGGAGGCGGCCGCGGCCGACAAGCCCCTCCCGGAGGACGCCAATCCCTCCACGGCGACGATCGACACGGCGGCCGCTCCCGACGACCCGACCCCAGGCGAGGCGGCGTCGGCCCCGAGCGGGCCCGGTGCCGGCATCGTGCTCCCCGACCGTGCCTCCGCTGTCCCCGCCGTCACCGAGGCCCCGCGGGCCGGTCGCTCGGTGGCGGCGCTGGCCGCGCAGATCGAGCAGGCCGAGGCGGTGGTCCGCGACCCGGCCAGCAGCGAGGCCCGGGTCGCCCGCCAGGCGCAGCGCCAGCAGGTGGCCTACCGCGAGCTCGCCCTGCACCCGTCCTGGCTCGACCCGGTGCTCGACTCGCTCCCGGCCGACCTGCGGACCGATGCGCTGCACCAGGTGGCCGCCCGCCTGGAGTTCCTCGACATGGCGTCCGAGGCGTCGCTGGCCCCCGGTCCGCCGGCCGACTGGCGGGTCGAGGCGCCGGCGCCGGCCACGGACCTGCTCCGCTGGTACCGGGGCGCGGCCGACGCCTACGACGTCGAGTGGGAGGTGCTGGCCGCCATCAACCTGGTGGAGACCGGCCTCGGCCGCATCGACGCCGACAGCGTGGCCGGGGCGCAGGGCCCGATGCAGTTCATGCCCGCCACGTGGGAGCGGTGGGGCAACGGCGACGTGCACGACCCGCACCACGCCATCTACGGGGCGGCGCGGTACCTCGCCGCCAGCGGTGCCGCCGACGGCCGCCTCACCGACGCACTGTTCGCCTACAACAACGACAACCGCTACGTCCGGGCCGTCAACCTCTACGCCGGGCTCCTGCGGCGCACGCCCCAGTTGTTCCGGGGCCTCTACCACTGGCAGGTGTACTACCGGTCGGCCGCCGGCGACCTGCTGCTCCCCGAGGGCTACCCCACCGTCCCGGCGGCGCCCCGCCCCTGACCGGCGCCCGCCTCAGCCGGCTGGCGTCGCTCACCGTCACGGGTCCTCGGACCAAGGTCCGATGGAGCGCGGGACCACGCGACCCCGATGCTCAGGGGGTAGCTCCCCCCCTCCAGCAAGGAAGACCACCATGACCGGTGAGTCCTGCACCTCCCAGATCAACTTCAAGAACTGATCCGCCGACCCGGCGGTCCGGCACGTGGGGCGGCGGCGTAGCGTCGGGGCGTGGACACCACGCCCGCGGGACGCTTCGTCGCCGCCTCCGACTGCGAGTGCATCCACGACGGGCCCATCACCCAACCGGTGAACACGGCGACGAGCCTGGCGTACGTGGTCGCCGGCGTCGCGCTTGCGGCGCGTGGGCGGCGGGCCGGCGGTGATCGGCCCTTCGCCGGCCCGGTGGCCGGCGCGCTCGTGCTCAACGGCCTCGGCAGCGTCGCCTACCACGGGCCCGGTGGCCGGTGGGGCAAGTGGCTGCACGACACCGGCCTGGTCGCCATCAACGCCACCCTCGCCGTGGCCGGCCTCGCCCGCCTGCGGGGCTGGGAGCACGATCGGGTCCGTCTGGCCGACGCCGCCGTGGTCGCGGTCGGTGCCGGCGTGCTGGCGGCGCGCCCGGGCAGCGAGCTCGCCCTGGTCGCGCCCCTCGGCGTCGTGGCCGTCGGCCACGAGCTCGTCCGCCCCTCCCGCCACGGTGGGGGGCGCCGCCTGCTCGGCGGGGCGCTGCTGGCGGTCGGCGCCGTCATCCAGGCCCGGTCCCGCACCGGCCAGCCCTGGTGCCAGCCCGAGGGCCCGTTCCACGGCCACGGGCTGTGGCACGTGCTCTCGGCCGCCGGCCTCTACCTCGTGGCCGACGCCGCCCTCGCCGAGGCCGCCGCCGGCGACTGACGATCACGGCCGCCGACACGCCCGGGGGGCCGTCGGGCCGACGATCCGTGGCCGCCGTCGGTCAGATGGGCACCACGTGGGACGAGTCGTCGGAGACCTCGGTGTCGGCGACGCTCGTGGTCCACTGCGCACCGTCCCAGTAGCGGCGCTCGTGACCTCCGCCCGGATCCGGATACCAGCCCGCGGGCATGGCCGGCGGTGCGGCCGTGAAGGGGGCGGCGGTCATCGGCGGCGCCGCGGGCACCACCGGCGGGGGTGCCGCGCTCCCCGTGCCGGCCAGCGGCTCGACGCCGTCGACCAGCATGGTGCCGTCCTCGAGCAGGGTGACCTCGGGCCAGTGGCCCCAGGGGGTGGCCGCCAGCACGGCGACCACGGCGACGCCGGCGCCGACGAGTGCGACCATCGGGCCGTAGCCACGGGTGAAGCCGTCCTGGACGGGGACCACCATCACCAGGAGCGCGGCGGCCGCAGCGAGGGCCCCGCCGACGATCAGGCGCACCTTCGCCGTGCGGTTGGCGAGGCCGCCGTAGCCGGCTGCCTCGAGCTCACCGTGCATGCGCCCTCGTTCACGCGGGGACGCGAACCGGGTGGAGGCCACCTTGCCCTTGGCCTTCCGGATGGGGTTCGCCATGCCTTGGCTGATGCTCACCATGGCCATGGCGATGAACAGGAAGATCATGACGAGCAGCGGTGGGTATCCCCACTGCACGATGGACATGAACTGGCCCTCCGAGAGTTGGTACTGCCACGTGAACATGGCCAACTGGCTCTCGGTCGGGGGTGAAGCGGCCGACCAGTTCGCTTGGTTGACGGCGACCCAGCCCGACGCGAGCACCAGGTACATGGTGGAGACGAACAGTGCGCCGGCGGCGAGGTTCGCCGCCACCTTCTGTCGGCTCCGGATGGCGAGGCCTCGCCAGGTTCGCGGTGGGATCGGCGCAACGGTCGGTCCGGGAACAGCGGTCGGTGCGGTGGTCATGACCGCGCCTCCTTGCATCGTCTGCACCCTCAGCCTGCGCTGGTCCCGAGCGTGGTGATAGGGCCGGTGGTCCCACCGGCATCCGCTGGCCGCGCCCGGTGGGACCATGGGGCGGTGACGGCGGACGACCACCCGGACGACCACTCGGACGGCCTCAGCCGCAACGTCTACGTCGTCTCCGCGGTCTCGTTCCTGCAGGACACCGCGTCCGAGATCCTGTACCCGGTCCTGCCCTTCTTCGTGACGGGCGTGCTGGGGGCGCCGCCCGCGGTCCTCGGGCTCATCGAGGGCCTCGCCGACGGCACCGCTTCGGCCATGAAGCTGCTGTCGGGGCGGCTCGCCGACCTGCGTCGGCGGCGGCCCCTGGTCGGTGCCGGCTACGGCGTCTCCGCCGTCGGCAAGTTGCTGCTCGCCCTGGCCCTCGCCTGGCCGATGGTGTTGGTGGCGCGCGTGACCGATCGGGTGGGCAAGGGCCTGCGGGGGCCGCCCCGCGACGCCATCATCGCCGACGAGACCACGCCCGCGAACCGAGGCAGGGCCTTCGGGTTCCATCGCGCCGCCGACACCGCCGGCGCCGTCTGCGGGCCGCTCATCGGCCTGGCCCTCTACGAGGCGGTGGGCCAGGAGTTCCGGCCGCTGTTCTGGCTCGCGGTGATCCCGGCGGCGGGCAGCGCCCTGCTCGTCCTCGCCATCCGTGAGCGCCCGCACCCCCACCGGCGGGTTGAGACCGTTTGGGCGCCACGTGGGCTCCCGCGCCGCTACTGGCGCGTGATGGGTCTCGTCGGCCTGTTCGCCCTGGTCAACTTCCCCGACACCCTCCTGCTCCTGCGGGCCAAGGACCTCGACGTCGGATTCGCGGGCGTGACCATGCTCTACGTCCTCTACAACCTGACCTATGCCGCGCTCAGCTATCCCGCCGGCCGGGTGTCGGACCGCCTCGGCCGGCGCCGGGTGTTCGGCGTCGGGATGGTGGTGTTCGCCGTCGTCTACCTCGGGTTCGGCCTCACCACCTCGGCATCGTGGCTCTGGGCCCTCCTCCCGCTGTACGGCTGCTACACCGCGCTCACCGACGGGGTGAGCCGGGCGTGGGTGGCGGACCTCGTGCCCGCGACGGACCGGGGCACCGCGCTCGGCATCCACGCCGCCCTCACCGGCGTGGGCCTGCTGGTGGCCGGCGTGTGGGCCGGCCTGGCGTGGCACGGAAGCGGGCATGTGCCCTTCGTCGTGTCCGGCGCGAGCGTGGCCGTGCTCGCGGTGGTCCTGCTCACCGGCGGATGGTTCTTCGACGACGACGACGACGACGACGCCGGGGCCGGGGCCGACACGTCGCGCTGACGCGCCTCAGGGCCGGTGACGGCGG
>CAYYDZ010000024.1:15905-20378 GCA_964470715.1 uncultured Microthrixaceae bacterium
GCCGGGGCCGGGGCCGACACGTCGCGCTGACGCGCCTCAGGGCCGGTGACGGCGGCCGGATCCCGCCGGCGCCGACCGTCGCCCGTCGGTACCGTTCAGGCGATGCCCCCGACCACGGTGCTCGGCACCTGCCACCACGACTGCCCCGACTCGTGCGGGTGGGTGGCGACGGTCGATGAGGGCCGCGTGGTGCAGTTGCGGGGCAACCCCGCCCACCCCTACTCCCGGGGTGAGCTGTGCCCGAAGGTGAACCGCTTCGTCGATCACGTGGGAGCGCCCGACCGGCTGCTGCAGCCGTTGATCCGCACCGGGCCGAAGGGCGGTGGCCGCGAAGCCTTCCGCACCGCCACCTGGGACGAGGCGCTTACGGTCGTGGTCGAACGGGTGGGCGACCTCATCGACCGCCACGGCGGCGAGACCGTGCTTCCCAACTTCTCGGCCGGCACCCAGGGCCTGCTCCAGATGACCTGCCTCGACCGGCCCTTCTTCGCCGGCCTGGGAGCGTCGCGGATCGTCGGCTCGGTCTGCGGCGCGGTGGCCGGCGCCGGCTATGCCGCCACCTACGGCTCGGGCCGCTGCGCCGACCCGTCCGACCTGCGTCACGCGCAGCTCGTGCTGCTGTGGGGCACCAACACCCGGCTCACCAACCGCCACCTCTGGCCGGTGGTCGAGGAGGCCCGCCGCAACGGTGCCCGCATCGTGGTCATCGACCCCATGCGCACCGTCACCGCCGAGTCCGCCGACTGGTTCGTCCAGCCACTCCCCGGCACCGACACCGCGCTGGTGCTCGGGATGCTGCACGTCCTCGTCCGCGACGACCTGGTCGACCACGACTACGTCGGGCGCCACACCACCGGGTTCGCCGAGCTCGCCGCCCACGTCGCCGACTGGACCCCCGAGCGGGCCGGCGCCGCCACGGGCCTCGACCCCGCCGAGGTCGAGGCGCTCGGCCGTGCGTACGGCGAGGCCCGCCCGGCCTTCATCCGCACCCTCATCGGCGCCGAGCACCACGAGCACGGCGCCCGCTTCTTCCGCGCCCTCGGCTGCCTGCCCCTGGTGACCGGCTCGTGGCGCCACCTCGGCGGCGGCCTGGCCCGGTCGACCTCGGCCTGGAACGACGGCCCCATCGACGAGTCGGTGTTCGACGCCCCGCGCGCCGCCCGCAGCTTCCCCGTGGCCCGGCTCGGCCACGCCCTCACCGAAGGCCACCCCGAGGGCGGGCCGCCCGTCCACGCCCTGTTCGTCTGGTGCAGCAACCCGATCCTCTCGCTGCCCAACGCCGGCGCCATCCAGCGCGGTCTCGCCCGCGACGACCTGTTCACCGTGGTCAGCGAGCAGTTCCTCACCGACACCGCCCGCTACGCCGACGTGATCTTCCCCGCGGCCAGCCAACTCGAGCAGCTCGACGTGGTGCCGGCGTGGGGGCACCTCTACCTCGGGTGGAACGAGCCGGCGGTCGACCCACCCGGCGAGGCGGTGCCCAACACCGAGCTCTGGCGGCGTCTGGCCGCGGCGTTCGGTCTGACCGACCCCCGCTTCGCCCTCGACGACGAGGCGCTGATCCGCCTGGCGGTGACGGGGGTGGACGTCGACGAGCTGCGCCGGGAGGGGTTCGTGCGCCTGCCCCACCCCGACCCGCTGTTGCCCTACGCCGAGGGCGGGTTCGCCACCCCGTCCGGCAAGGCCGAGCTGTGGGCCGGCGACCTGTACGACGCCGGCGCCCGCGTGCCCGACCACGTCGTGGCGGAGGAGGGCCCGCCGGGCCTGGCCGATGTCGACGCGGCGGCCGCCGGCCCATACCCCTTGGCGCTGCTCACGCCGAAGGTGCACCAGCGCTTCCTCAACACCACCTACTCGGACCACCACGGTGCCCGGGAGGGTGGCGGTCCCTGGGTCGAGCTCGACCCCGCCGACGCCGCCGCCCGGGGCATCGCCGAGGGCGACGTCGTCCGGGTGCGCAACGACCGAGGCCACCTCGACCTGCCCGCGCGCCTGAGCAAGCGACTGCGGCCGGGCGTGGCCCTCGTCCCGTGGGGCTGGTGGGGAGAGGACCGCGCCGCCAACGTGCTGACCAGCGACCGCCCCACCGACTGGGGCGACGGCGTGGCCTACCTCGACACCCGCGTCGAGGTCGAGTCGCTCGAGCCGAACGCCGCGTTCTCGACGCAATAACTCGTGTTCTGAGGGAGTCATTGCGTCGAGTTCGGCGGCGCCCGCGGCGCGCTCTGTCAGCGGGCTTTCGCGGGGAGGTAGCGCAGGGCGAAGATCGAGCCGGCCGCCACGACACCCGCAGCGACGAGGCAGGCCACGCTGAGTCCGGACAGGAAGGCGTCGCTGACCTCGGCGAGGTAGGCCGGGGCGTTCGCTCCCAGTTCGCGGGCGACGAAGGACGCGGCACCCACCGAGTCGGCGGTGGCGTCCTGCGCCGCGACCGGGAGGGCCGAGAACACCCGACCGCCCTCGAGGCTCGAGGCGTAGATCGAGCTGAACACGCTGCCGATCACGGCCACCCCGAGGGTGCCTCCCAGCTCTCGGGTCGTGTCGTTGACGGCCGAGCCGATGCCGGCCTTGTCCGGCGACAACGACCCCATGATCGACTCGGTCGCCGGGGCGGTGGTCAGCCCCAGACCAGCTCCCAGGAACAGCATCTGGCCCACGATCTCGAGGTAGGGCGTCGTGGTCGACACGGTGGAGACCCAGGCGAACCCGACGGCCATCGAGGCCAGGCCGGCGGCCACCACCCGGGTGGTGCCGAAGCGCTGGACCAGGAGCGGCGCGAGGACGGCGGCCACGGCGATGGCCGTGGCCACGGGGAGGGTCCGCAGCCCGGCCTGGAGCGGGGTGTAGCCCCGGACGAGCTGGAAGTACTGGGTGATCAGGAAGATGAAGCCGAACAGGGCGAAGAAGGCCGAGGTGATCGACACGCTGGCGGCCGAGAAGCGCAGGTTCTCGAAGATGCGCACCGGCAGCATGGGGTACTCGAGGCGAAGCTCCCAGCGCACGAAGGTCGCCAGCAGGATCGCGGCGAGGGCGAAGCCGCCCAGGGTCTCGACGCTGCCCCAGCCCCACTCGGGGGCCTCGATGATGGTGAACACGAGCGTGGTGATGGCCACGATCGACAGGCCGAGGCCGACCTTGTCCAGGGCGGGGGCGTGCTCGTCTTTCGATTCGGGCACCAGCACCGCGGCGGCGAGCAGCGCCACGGCGATGACCGGCACGTTCACGAAGAACACCGATCCCCACCAGAAGTGCTCGAGCAGCCAACCACCGGCGATCGGTCCCGCGGCGACCGCCATGCCGCTCGTGGCGCTCCAGATGCCGATGGCCTTGGCCCGCTCGCCGGGATCGACGAACACGCTGGTGAGGATGGCCAGGGTGGCGGGGAAGATCAGCGCCGCGCCGATGCCCATCAGCGCCCGCCCGGTGATGAGCTGACCCGCCGTGTCGGCCATCCCGGCGTAGGCGGACGTCAGTGCGAACAACGTGAGGCCGGCCAGCAGCACCTTCTTGCGCCCGTAGCGGTCGCCCAGGCCGCCGGCCGCCAGCAGCAGGCCGGTGAACACCAGCAGGTACGCGTCCACGAACCACTGCAGCTGACGGGTGGTGGCGCTCAGGTCCAGCGACAGGCGGGGGAGGGCGACGTTGACGATGGTGCCGTCGAGGACCGTCACGAACATGGCGAGGCACACCACGGCCAGCACCGCCCAGCGCCGTGGGTGCCCCACCGGGCCGGCGGCGGTGCCGGCGGCGGAGGAGGGTGGGGTCGAGGTCGAGGTCATGCGGGCTCCTGAGCGATCTTTCCAGTGGTAAGGAGCCAACGTACGGATCAATCTGGACATCGTCAAGATCTACGGCGAGAATGTGACCGATGCCACCGCAGGCCCCGACCCGCCCGTACCACCACGGCAACCTGCCCGACGCGCTGCGCGCCGCCGCTGCCGAGGTGATCACGGAGAAGGGCGTCGGTGGCTTCAGCCTGCGCGAGGTCGCCCGCCGGGCGGGCGTCTCGCACACGGCGCCGGCCCACCACTTCGGCGACACCACCGGCCTGCTCACCTCGCTCGCCACGGAGGGCTTCCAGCACCTCTACGAGGTGACCAGCGCGGCGGTGGCGGAGCACGACGACCCCGCCGACCAGCTGGTGGCGCTCGGTCAGGCGTACGTGGCGACCGGCGCGATGTACCCCGCCCACTGCCAGGTGATGTTCCGCCACGACCTCATCGACGACGAGGACGAGGTGCTCCACCTCGCGGGCACCCGGGCCCACGGGGTGCTGGTGGAGACCGTCGACGCCCTGTGCGACGCCGAGGGCCTCTCGGTGGACCGGGGCGACGCCGTGAAGCTGTGCTGGGCCAGCATGCAGGGCCTGCTCGTGCTGTACCCGTCGATGTCCTACCTGGACGAGGCCGCCGGTGTCGACGAGGTGAGCCGTGACGTGCTCGTGACGCGCTTCACCCGCCTGATGATCGAGGC
>CAYYDZ010000024.1:20478-22682 GCA_964470715.1 uncultured Microthrixaceae bacterium
GCAGGCGACGTCGGGGACGTCCTCGCCGTTGGCGTAGGCGGTGAGCCAGTCGAGGAAGGACTCGCCGTCGACCTCGAGCGTGTAGAGCGCCGGCCGACCGAGGATCGTGTGCTCGGTGCCGGGGGCCAGGTAGCTGGCGACCGGGACGCCGCCGTCCTCGATGTAGGCCTCGTTGTCGGTGATGGTGGTCTTCAGGTCGTCACCGCCGAACCCGGCGAGCTCGGAGAAGCTCGACTGCACCTCGTCGTAGGCGGCGCTGGCGTTGACGAAGCCCTTGGGTTGACGGTGACGCCGTCCCCGTGGTCGTGCTCGCTGTCGCCGAGTGCGAGACTCGGCGCCGATCGCATCGCCCCCGAGGAGCGCCCGTGCTCGATCCCGATCCCGAGGACTACGACCGCCACCTCGCCTGGGTGCGCCAGGCGGACGACCAGGTGCTGGCCGTGCTCGACCGCCTGCCCGACCCCGCCTTCGCCGAGCCGTCTCTGCTGCCCGGCTGGTCCCGCGCCCAGGTGGCCGCCCACCTGGCCCACAACGCCGAGGGCCTCGCCCGCCTGGCCACCTGGGCGGCGACCGGCGTGGAGACGCCGATGTACCCGTCGGCCGAGGCCCGGGCCGCGGACATCGAGGCGACCGCGGCGCACCGCCCGGCCGACGTGCGCGAGAAGGTGGCGGCGGCGTCCACCCGCCTCGTCCTGCAACTGGACGACCTGCCGCCCGCGGCCCGCTCGGTGGAGGTCCGGGGCCTGCTGCCGCCGCCCTTCCTGGCCGGCACCATCCCCTGGCAGCGGGTGCGCGAGCTGTGGGTGCACCTCGTGGACCTCGACGCCGGCGTGGACCTCGCCGACGTGCCGGTGCACGTGCAGGCAGCCCTGCTCGACGAGGCCGCGCAGCGCTCCGTGCTGCGTGGGGTGGCCCCGGCGATCGTCCTCGTCGACGACGGCGGGACGTGGTGGCAGTTGGGCGAGGGCCTCGCCACCACCACCCTCACCGGTCCCCGGCCGGCGCTGCTGGCCTGGCTGACCGGCCGCCCCGCCGGCGCCGGCCTCGGGCCCGACGCCCTCGTCGTCACCGGCGACGGCGACGGCGACCTCCCACCCCGTCCCGCCTGGCCCTGAGCCGCCCGCGTGGTCCAGAACGAATCGGTTCCGTCGTTCTGGGTCCAGGTTTCCGCTCTCACCGATCCACTTCTGGTCCCAGATCGAATCGGCTCCGTCGTCGTCGGCGAGCGCGGGCTACGGTCCCGGCGCGGCGCCGACGGGCGTCGACGAGGGGAAGGGGACCCACGTGGCCCAGGTGAAGATCACGATGTCCGAGGCGGAGCGCCAGGAGTTCCTGGCCGGTCTGCACATCGGCGTCGTCAGCATCAACGAGCCCGAGCGGGGGCCGCTCACCGTGCCCGTCTGGTACGACTACGCGCCCGGCGGCGACGTCTCGTTCATCACGCCGGCCGAGTCCCGCAAGGCGGCGCTGCTGAGCGTCGGCGACCGCATGAGCCTGTGCGCCCAGGACGAGGCCCTCCCGCCGAAGTACGTCAGCGTCGAGGGGGAGGTCACCGAGATCCGCCCCGCGACGGTGGAGGGCGACGTCACCGACATGGCCGTGCGCTACCTCGGCGAGGAGATCGGCGCCATCTACGTCGCCAACTCCCGCGAAGAGGACCCCCGCGAGGAGATCGTCGTGACCTTCCGCCCCACCCGCTGGTTCAGCGCCGACTTCGCCAAGCGCCTCGGCTGAGGACCGATGAGAGCCGACGGTCCGACCGTCGATCAGGACAGGAGGTGGCCATGACCGACGCGAGCACCGAGGAGGCCGACGCAGGTGACGATGAGGTCATCGATGACGGCGACGAGCCTTGAGCACGCTGATCGGGGGCGGGTTCGGGTTCGCCTTCTTCGGGGTGTTCTTCGCGCTGGCCATCGGGGCCAACGTGTTCTGGATCCTGACCATCGTCGAGGTGGCCAAGCTGCCCGACGCGCAGTACCGGGCGGCACGCACCGAGAAGGTCACCTGGGTCGTGGTCGTCGCCCTCACCGGGATCATCGGCGTGATCATCTGGTGGGCGGGCAAGCGCCGTGAGGTGCGCGAAGCGGTCCCGCTGATCCCGTTACCGCCGCCGGGCTGGTACGCCGACCCGGCCCGGAGCTGGGCCGGCCTGCGCTGGTGGGACGGCTTCCGCTGGACCGAGCACGAGGCGGCGGCGTAGC
>CAYYDZ010000024.1:22782-24092 GCA_964470715.1 uncultured Microthrixaceae bacterium
CTCCTCAGGCGGCGGCGTCCTCGAGCTCGCGGCCGCGGGTCTCGGGCACGAGCGGCACGAGGAGCGCCGCCAGGGCGGTGGGCAGGAACACGGCGGCGCCGGCGACGGCGAAGCGGTCCCCGGCGTCGGCCACGAGGCCGAAGAGCACGAGCCCCGTGAAGGCGCCGAGCACGCTGGCGGCGAGGAGCCACCCCGCGACCGCGGCGCGCACGGTGGTGGGGAAGAGCTCGGCCTGCAGTGCGCCGACCGCCGGGAGGAACGCGGCGCCGGCCATGACGGCGACGAGGTAGCCGGCGATGGCGGCGGGCACCGAGCCGCTGTAGGTCACCGCGCCCGCGACGGGGACGACCACCAGGGCCAGCGCGACGGTCGGCCGACGACCGAGCCGGTCGGCGCCGGCGCGCCCGAGTAGGAGACCGGTCAGCCCGGCGAGGCCGGCGCCGACCACCATCGCCGCGGTGGCCGCCGAGGTGAGGTCGAGCACGTTCTCGGCGTAGAGGAAGAGGAAGCTGTTGGCCGGGCCGGTGACCACGCTGATGGCGAACAGGATCGCGACGAGCACGGCGAGCCGTGCCCGGAACGGCGCCGTCACCGGGCCCAGGACGGGCACGACGCGGGTGCCTTCGGCCGCGGCGACCCGGAAGCGGTCGGTCTCGCCCACGCGGCGTCCCAGCCAGAGGACCGCGGCGAGGGGCACGAGGGCGAGGGCCAGCACGGCCCGGAAGCCGAGGGCGTCGCCCATGACCCCGCGGAGGAGGGCGACGAGCCCGGCGCCGACGCCGTAGCTGGCGGCCACGAGCGCCAACGCCCGGGCACGGTCGTGGGTGGCGGTCTGCTCGGACGCGGCCACCCCGGCCACGGTGTCGGTGGCGCTCATGAAGGGTCGGCCCAGGGCGAAGACGACGACGAACACGGCGTAGGTCGGGCTGACGGCCGCCGCCGCGGTGAGGGCGAGCCCGATGGCCGCGCACCAGCGCAAGGTGGAGCGCCGCCCGACCCGGTCGGCGGCCGCCGCCAAGGGAAGGGCGAGGAGCGACGTGAGGCGGATGACGGCCAGGCCGACGCCGATGGCCGTGCCCGAGAGGCCCGCCTGGTCGGCGAGCGATCCGCCGTCACCCACCTGGCCGAACGAGCGGGCCACGTCGCCGAGCGCGGTGACGACGCCGAACTGGCTGAAGCCCGCCGCCGCGGTGAACCCGGCGAGGGCCACGATGGCCGGGTCCGTCCACCGGTGGAGGTGGAGCTCCGGCGGTGGGTCGGCGTCCTCCACGCCCGCCAGGTTCGCACCCCGGGACGGGGCCGAGGCTCGT
>CAYYDZ010000024.1:24192-26891 GCA_964470715.1 uncultured Microthrixaceae bacterium
CACGATGGCGCCATGCGAGGACTCGTGCAGCGGGTGAGCCAGGCCCGGGTGGAGGTGGGCGACGAGGTGGTGGGCGCCGTCGGCGCCGGCCTGTGCGTGCTGGTGGGGGTGCACCGGGACGACACCGAGGCGCAGGCCCGCAAGCTGGCCGACAAGGTGTGGGGCCTGCGGGTCATGGCCGACGACGACGGCGTCATGAACCGCTCGGTGGCCGACACCACCCGCGAGGTGCTGGTCGTCAGCCAGTTCACCCTCTACGGCAACACCGAGAAGGGCCGCCGGCCGTCGTGGCTCGAGGCGGCGGCGCCCGAGCACGCCGAGCCCCTCGTCGAGCTCGTGGTGGCGACGCTTCGCGACCTCGGCGCCACCGTGGCCACCGGCCGCTTCCGCACGGACATGGCCGTCACCCTCACCAACGACGGCCCCGTCACCCTCCTCCTGGAGGTGTAAGGGCTGCTAGCACAAAGCGCTAGCATCAGGTGATGGCGTCGGTGCGCACCACCTTCACGTTGGACGAGGAACTCGCCGGCCAGGCGCGGCGGCTCGGGGTGAACGTCTCGGCGGCCGCGCGGGACGGCGTGCGTGATGCGGTGTACGCAGCCATGGCTCGAGAGGACCGAGCGGCATACGAACGTCACCCGGAGGAGGACGACGACGGGTGGATGGAGCTCCAGGCGTGGAGCGCTGAGTGAACCGGGGTGAGATCTGGCTCGCGGAGGTGGCACAGAAGGTGCGCCCGGTGATGGTGCTCACTCGCGACGAGGTGATCGACGTCCGGTCCCGGGTCACCGTGGCCGAGGTCACGACGTCGATCCGTGGTCTGGCCGTCGAGGTCCCGATCGACGACGACCTCGGCCTCGACCGACCGTCCGTCGTGAACTGCGACGGCCTCTACACCGTTCCCCGCCGGGCGCTCACCCGGCGCGTGGCCCGGCTCGACGCCGACACGATGCGCCACGTGTGCTGGGCGCTCAACCGCGCGCTGGGGTGCTGATCGGCGCGTGAAGCGTTCGGAACGCTCCGCGCCGTCGCGGCGCGTCCGCGGGGCTCTCGCCGGCGCTCAGACGGGGCGGTCGCCGATGATGCTGGCCCGTTCCATGATGCGCACGTCCGGCCAGTAGTCGCTGGCGGCGTAGTGCTGCACGGCCCGGTTGTCCCAGAAGGCCACTGAGTCGGGCGTCCACTGGAAGCGGCACTGGTACTCGGGGTAGTCGGCCTGCCGGCAGAGCCGGTCGATGAGGGCGGTGCTCTCGTCGGGCTCGAGGCCGACGATGTGGCTGGTGAAGATGCGGTTCACGAACAACGTGGGCAGGCCCGTCTCGGGGTGGGTGCGCACGACGGGGTGCTCGACCGTCGGGTACTGCTCGCGCATCGCCGCCTTGTCCTCGTCGGCCACCTGGTGGCCGAACACCTGCATGAAGTCGTGGACCGCGGTGAGGTCGCCGATCTGCGTCTTCGTCTCGGCGTCGAGGCCCTCGTAGACCGCGTGCATGTCGCAGAAGAGGGTGTCACCGCCGGTGCGCGGCACCGAGACCGCGTGGAGGACGGCGCCCATCGACGGGCACTCCCGCCAGGTGACGTCCGCGTGCCAGGCGTTCTCGTAGCCACCGACGTCGGCCCCCTTCTCGAAGCGGACCAGCTCGGGGTGGTCGGGGTTGGCCGGGATGAAGGGGTGGACCTCGAGCTCGCCGAAGCGCCGGGCGAAGGCCACGTGGTCGGCGGCGGTGAGGTCGGTCTGGTCGCGGAAGAAGATGGCCTTGTAGGCGAGCAGGGCGGCCCGGAGCTCGGCGATGGCCTCGTCGGACAGCGCGCCGGAGAGACGGATGCCCGACAGCTCGGCGCCGATGGTGGCGCCCATCGGCCGGGCCTCGAAGTGCTCCCACTCGAGCGCGGCGAGCCGGGCCCGCTCGCGGTGCAGGTGGCCGACCGGCCCGACCTGCACGTCGTAGGGCGGCACGGTGAAGCGCTTGGCCGCCAGCTCGCTGGCCGGGTCCCGCTCGGCGGTCGCGACCGCCGGGTCCGTTGACGTCGACATGGACTTCCCCCTCGCCGCGGCACCGCAGCCGACCGGCCTCCCGACCGTAGTCCTGCCTCCGAGCCGTTCGGGCCTGCGGGTGTCCGTCGAGGGGTGCGAGGATCGATCCGTGGCGTTCCCTTCCGTCGGCCCCGGTGTCCTGTCGACCGACTGGCTGGGGACGGCACTGGTGCCGTCGCCGGTCGAGGTGCGGGTGCTGCGCCCCGGCGTCCCGGCGGGGGAGGCCGACGACCTGCCCCTGCTCCTGCTGCTGCACGGCGGCGGTGACTCGGCGTCCTTCCTCGACGGCCTCGTCCCCCTGTTCGACCGGCTCTGGACGTCGGGCGACCTGCCGCCGCTCGTGGTGGCCACGCCGTCGGCGGGCCGCAGCTTCTACCTCGACCGGGCCGACGGCTCGCAGCGGTGGGAGACGTTCCTCGCCGACGAGCTGCTGCCCCACCTCGTGGCGGGCACGGGCGCCGGCCGGGGTGGCGCCGCCGTCGCCCTGTGCGGGGTCTCCATGGGCGGCCTCGGCGCGCTGCGCCTCGCCTTCCGGCGACCCGACCGCTTCGTGGCGGTGGCCGTCCTCGAGCCCGCCATCGAGGAGGCGACGACCTGGCCCGAGGTCGCCCTACGCGACGTGGTCTACCGCGACGCCGGACTGATCGCCGAGCTCTACGGCGAC
>CAYYDZ010000025.1:0-3350 GCA_964470715.1 uncultured Microthrixaceae bacterium
CCACCTCGCCCTGCGCCGGGTGCTGCGCGGCGCCGAGGTCGTCATCGCCGCGGGCGGGTACCCGGCGGCCGAGGGGGAGCGGGCCGCCGGTCGGTCACTGCCCACGACCATCGTGCCTCCGGGCGTCGACGTCGAGCGCTTCCGGCCCCTCGACGCCGGACAGCGCCTGGCGGCCCGCCGTCGACTCGGCCTTCCCGAGGAGGGCCGCCTCGTCGTGAGCCTGAGCCGCCTGGTGCCCCGCAAGGGCATGGACGTCCTCATCCGCAGCGCCGCGCGCCTCGCCGACGGGCGGCCCGACCTCCAGGTCGCCATCGCCGGCAGCGGCCGGGACCGCGGGCGCCTCGATCGGCTCGTGGCCGAGACCGGGGCCCCGGTGCGCCTGCTCGGGCGGGTGCCCGACGAGGACCTGCCCGACCTCTACGGTTGCGCCGACGTGTTCGCCATGCTCTGCCGCAGCCGTTGGGCCGGCCTCGAACAGGAGGGGTTCGGCATCGTGTTCCTCGAGGCGGCCGCGGCCGGCGTCGCCCAGGTGGCGGGGGAGAGCGGGGGCTCGGCCGAGGCCGTGGTGGACGGGGAGACCGGCCTCGTCGTGGGCGATCCCGACGACGTCGACGCGGTGACCGCCGCCCTCGCCGCCCTGCTCGACGACCCCGACCGGCGGGCGCGCATGGGCGTGGCGGCGCGGGCACGCGCCGAGGCCGAGTTCGCCTACGAGGTACTGGTCGACCGACTGGCCGGAGCGCTGCCGTGAGCGAGCCCGAACCCGACGACCGCGAGGACCAGGACGACCGCGTCGAACCGGCGGTCGGCGCCGCCGCCCGAGCGTGGGACGAGCCCTTTCCCGGCGGCCGCATCGTCCTCGCCAGCCGGGTGGGCACTGCGGTGTTCGTGGTCACGGCCGTCGCCGCGGTGATCGACCGCGACACCTTCGGCCTCGTCGCGGTGGCCGTCGACCTCGTGCTGTTCCTCGTCGGGTGCGTCGTGTTCCTCTGGGCCTTCGGCGTGGCCGTGGGCCGCAGCCGCACCGACGCCATCGGCATCGGCGGCCTCTACTTCCTCCAGGGCAGTGCCCCGAAGCCGATCCAGGTCGCCCTCTTGGTGCCTTTCGCCGTGCAGGTGGGCGTGGCCCTCGTGGCGGCCGGCCTCAAGCCCTTCACCAGCCTCGCCTTCGGAGTGCTGGTCCCCATGTTCGGCCTGGCCCAGGCGGGGCTCTGGGGGGCGCGGTACGGGCACTTCGGCTCCCGCTACGACGACGAGAAGCCCGGCGGCCAGGCCACCTCCAAGTAGGCTCCGTGCTGATGCCGGATCAGGCCACCGAGCGCACCACCATCGACGCATCGCCCGAGCGCGTTCTCGAAGCTGCCCTCGCGTTCGAGGACTACCCGAGCTGGGCGCACGACATAAAGGAGACCGAGGTCGTCGAGCGCGACGTCGAGGGCCGTGGCACCAAGGTCCGCTACCGCGCCGCCGCAATGGGTCGCAGCACCACCTACGTGCTCGGCTACGACTACAGCGAACTGCCTCGCACCCTGTCCTGGCAGCTGCTCGAGAGCGACATCACCCGTCAGCTCGACGGTTCCTACGAGTTCGCGCCCGCCGAAGGTGACGCGGGGCGCACCGAGGTCACGTATCACCTCACCGTCGAGCTCGTGGTCCCCCTACCCAGCTTCGTGAAGCGTCGTGCGGAGACCCGCATCGTGCACACCGCGCTCCGCGAGCTCAAGGCCTGGGTCGAGCGCGACGCCGCCGCCTGAGTCCGACGTGAGGATCCTCCTCTTCACGGGGAAGGGCGGTGTCGGCAAGACCACCGTTGCGGCGGCCACCGCACTGCGCTGCGCCGACGCGGGGCGGCGCACCCTGGTGCTGTCCACCGACCCCGCGCACTCGCTGGCCGATGCCCTCGACGTGGACCTCGGTAGCGACCCGTCCCCGGTCACGGATCGGCTCTGGGGACAGCAGCTCGACGCCCAGGAACGCATGCAGGAGTCGTGGTCCGAGATCCAGGCCTACCTCACCGAGGTGCTCGACTGGGCAGGCGTGGCCGGCATCGAGGCCGAGGAGCTGGCGGTGCTCCCGGGCCTCGACGAGATCTTCGCGCTCGCCGACATCAAGTCCTTCGCCGCCTCGGGGGACTGGGACACCATCGTCGTCGACTGCGCGCCCACGGCCGAGACCATCCGCCTGTTGTCCCTGCCTGAGATCCTCGCCTGGTACATGGACCGGGTCTTCCCGGCCAGCCGTCGCCTCAACCGGGTCCTGTCGCCCGTGCTGTCGCGCGTGACCAACCTCCCCGTGGCCGGCGACGAGGTCTTCGGAGCTGCCCATCGCTTCTACGACCGCCTCGACGGGGTGCGTGACCTGCTCACCGATCCGCACGTCACCAGCGCCCGGTTGGTGGTGAACCCGGAGCGCATGGTCATCGCCGAGGCCCGGCGGACCCACACCTACCTCTCGCTGTTCGGCTACCGGGTCGACGCCGTCGTGGCCAACCGGGTGCTGCCGGCGGGGATCGACGACCCATGGTTCGACCGCTGGCAGACCCTCCACACTGAGCACCTGGCCACCATCGAGGAGGGGTTCGCGCCCCTGCCGGTGCTGCGTGCCCACCTCGCCCCGGACGAGCTCGTGGGTCGTGTCGCCCTCACCGGGTTCGCCCAGGAGCTGTATGGCGACCTCGAGCCCGACGCCTTGCTGCACGAAGGCAGCCCCCTGCGCATCGACCGTGACGGCGACGGTTGGCGCCTCGACCTCGAGCTGCCCTTCGCCGAGCGCGGCGACGTCGACGTCGCCCGGCGCGGCGACGAGCTCATCATCACCGCCGGCCCCTACCGCCGGGCCTTGATCCTGCCCGACACCCTGCGGCGGCGGTCGGTCACGGGTGCGTCGCTGCGGGAGGGCACACTGGAGGTCACCTTCGACGGCGAGCGGGCTGCTGCCACCGGGGTCCACCAGGAGGTGCACAGGACGTGAACGAGGAGCGGGCCGACGAGGGCCTCGAGCACCTGCAGACCGCGGCGGAGGAGCTCATCGCCGCAGCACGGGCCTTCCTCGACGTGGCGGAGGAGGTGGTCACCGACCCGAAGACCGCGCGGTCGCTCCTCGGTCTGCTCGAGTCGGTCGCGGGCATGGCGACCCGTGGGCGTCCCGGCGGGTCCGGGGCCGCTGACGGCGACGACCCCGTGGAGCACATACCCGTTTCGTGACCCCCAGTGGCCCCGATCCTTGAGGGAACGAGGTCGGCGGCCGATGAGGGCACCAATGAGGTTGCTGCGACTGCACGACCACGCCCCGGACGGGGCCCGCGTCGAGTTCCACCCGCGCCTGTCGGTCGTCAGCGGGCTGACGCCCGC
>CAYYDZ010000025.1:3450-6059 GCA_964470715.1 uncultured Microthrixaceae bacterium
GGGCCCGCGTCGAGTTCCACCCGCGCCTGTCGGTCGTCAGCGGGCTGACGCCCGCGGCCCGTGAGCGCCTCGTCGCCGCCTTCGCCTCCCTGCCCCTCGGCGGTGGCGGCGGTGCCCTCGACGGCCTCTCCGGTGAGGTCGAGGTGAACGGCATCGTCCTCGACCTCGATGCCGAGTCGCTCGCCCTGCTCGATCTCGACCCACGGCTCGACGTCGTGGTCCGAGCTCAGGACCTCGCCGAGTGCGGCGCGCCCGCGTCGGACTCCGACCCACGGTCCGGGGCCGGCGCCCCTCCCACGCAAGAGGTCCTCGATGCCGCCCGCCGTGCCGCACGCGATGCCGCGGCCACCCACGACCTGCTGCACCAGTCCCTCGCGGCCCTCGAGGACGAGCACCGACGGGTCCTGGCCCGGCGTTCTGCGTTGGCGCTCGCACTGGCGGAAGCCGGCGGCGATCCCGACGCGGTCTCCACGGGCGCCGATCCCGCCGATGCCGTCGACCCCACTCACCTCCCCGAGGCGGCGCCGGCGGTCGAGCACACCGTGATGCGGGTGAGCACCGCGGTGCTCGACAGCCCTGGTCCGACGCCCGAGGCGGTGGCCGCCCTCGCCGCCGCAGCGGCCCGGGTCGATCGCCTGCGCACGCGACGCGACGAGACCCTGGTGGCCCTCGAGCCGCTGGTCGACCTCGACACCACGGTGGTTCAGGCCGCGCTCGCCGAGGTGCCGCGGAGCGACGCCCCGACGGAGATGCCCGATCCTGTCGCACAGGCCGCGGCCGACGAGCTCGAAGCCGCCATCGCCGCCCTCGACGACTACGACGCCCAGCTCGAGAGCGGCGGCCACGGGCCCCTTGCCGCGTACCGCCGTCTCGACGAGGCGCAGCGGCGGTTCCTGGCTGCCGAGGCGGCGGTGCGCCCGCCCGTCATCGACCCTGCGGACGCCGAGGCCCTCGAAGCAGCCCATGACGAATTGCTCGAAGCCGAGCTCCGCCTCACGGCTGCACGGATCCCCGGCAAGAAGCTGAAGGAGCGCCTCGACGAGGCCGCCGCCGTCGAGGCACAGATCCTCGCTCGCATGGGCTTCGCCACCTACACGTCGTTCGTGATGTCCACCACCGCCCCGGTGGTGAGCCCCGAATTGCGGGCCGCCCACGCCCAGGCCCAGGCCGACTACGAAGAGGCCGACGCCACGTTCGCGCAGGCGGTGGCGGAGGTCGAACAGGATCCACAACGTGCTCCGCTGGCCGCGGCGGTCGATCGCGCCCAGGCCGAGGCGCAGCGCCTCGTGGACGTGCTCGATGAGCGTGACCTGCTCGGCGCGCTGCGTGCCAAGACCATGGTCGACGAGACCCGACGCGCCGAGGCCGACCGGGCGGCCCAGAAGGTGCGAGCAGCGCTGGAGGCCGCCGGTGTGGACTTCGGAGACCTGGAGCTCGATGGTGGTGACGTCATCGATGTGGCCTCTGTTTGGCTGAGCGACATGGAGGAGGCCACCCGCCGCCGAGAAGAGCTCGAGGAGACGCTGCGGTCCCTCGAGGCTGAGATCGCCGCTGCGGAGGTCGATCTTGGCCAATTGGAGACCTCGGCGCCGAGCGTCGCCGCGCTGAGCGCGACCGAGGAGGCGAACGAACGCCGCCGCCCGGGACACGAGCCCGACCGCGAAGGTGACCCCGACGAGGGCCACGAGGGCGAACCGACCGCCGATGACGCGACCGATCATCAGGTCGCGGACGTGAATGACCAGGTTCGGGTCGACCTCGAGCTGGGCCTCGTCGAGCTGGACGAGCAGGAGCGAGATCTCGCCGAGCAGGTCGATGCCCAGGGAGCACTCCTCGCCGCCGCGGCGGCGGC
Source organism: uncultured Microthrixaceae bacterium (assembly GCA_964470715.1). GTDB lineage: Bacteria > Actinomycetota > Acidimicrobiia > Acidimicrobiales > DATDAH01 > JAEUJM01. The sequence continues at coordinate 5,303 of CAYYDZ010000025.1, forward strand.
GTTCGCCGGGTCGCGTGCCCACCTCGCCGCGCTCGAGGCCGGTGCCGCCGCCGACGAGGGTGGCTTCGCACTCTCCACCACCTACGCATCGGTGGGCGGCCGGGGCGCCGAGGTCAGCGATCTCGGCCAGGTGGAGTGGTACCTGCTCGCCCGCCTCGCTGCCCAGCGTTCGGTGTCCTATGCCGGCTCCGTGCCGCTCGTGCTCGACGATCCCTTCGGTCGGGTGGCCGACGACGATGTCGAGTACCTCCTCGAGCGCCTCGTGCGGACGAGCGACGCGGTGCAGGTCATCTTCGTCGGCGACGATGCCCGAGTGCTGCGATGGAGCCGGGCGGCCGATGACGAGGTCGCTGCGCCGGTGCTCGCCTGACTCGCTCGGGGAAGACCGGTGGGTGGCTACCATCGGCCGCAATGGTCAACATCAACGAAGACATGGTCCGTGAACTGGCGGCGGTCTCGGGTGGTGGGGCACCGGTCGTCACCTGCTACTTGGATGTCGACGGTCGTCGCTACCCCCGCCGGCAGGACTACGAGACCCAGCTCGAGCATCTCGTGCGCCGAGCGAAGGCACGCGCCAATGGCACCGCACCCGCCGGAGCCGACCTGGCGCAGATCGAGAGCTACGTGCAGGGAGGCTTCGACCGCGCCGAGACCCGGGGTCTGGCGCTGTTCAGCTGCGAGTCCCGCTCGTTCTGGAAGGCCATCGCGCTCGCGGTGCCCGTGCGCAACCAGCTGGTGGTGAACCAATCGCCTGCCG
>CAYYDZ010000025.1:6159-15067 GCA_964470715.1 uncultured Microthrixaceae bacterium
CAGCTCGAACTGCTCCTCCACACCTACGAGCGCATCGCGGTGCTGCTCGTCGACCGCCAACAGGCGCGGCTGTTCGTCTTCGAGCTGGGCGTCCTCGTCGACCGCTCCGAGCTCCTCGATGAGTTGCCGCGTGACTACGACCACCGTGGTGAGCGCGAACGAGGGGACACCCACCATCATGTCGACGACCTGGTCGACCAGCATCTCCGTCGCGCGACGGCGGCAGCGTTCGCGGCCTTTCGTGCGGAGGAGTACGCCCACCTGCTGGTGGGTGCACCGGGCGAGCTGGCCTCTGCGGTCGAGTCCTACCTCCACCCCTATCTGGCTGAACGGCTTCGGGGCCGGTTGTCGGTGCCCGTCGGTGCGTCGGACGCGGTGGTGCGAGAGGCGGTGCTCGAGGCCGAGGATCGTCTCGTCCGCGAGCGAGAGACCGCCGTCGTCGAGCGCCTGCGCGACGCCGTCGGGGCGGGCCGACGTGCCGTGGCGGGCCTCGAGGACGTCCTCAAGGCGCTCGTCGAGCGACGCGTCGATCTGCTCGTGATCTCGGAGGGGTACACCGAGGGGGGTTGGCGGTGTTCGGCCTGCTCGTACCTTGCCGCGGTCGGCCGGAAGTGCCCGCTGTGCGCGTCGGACATGGTCGAGGTGCCCGACCTCGTCGAGGACGCGCTCGAAGAGGCGCTCCTCCAGTCGTGTCGCATCGAAATCTGCGTCGGCAACGCCGACCTCGACGTGCTCGGCCGGGTCGGCGCCTTCCTCCGGTACTGAGGTGCCCCGGACCGTCGGGGTGGACATCGGCGGCACGAAGGTCCTCGGGGTGGTGCTCGACATCGACGCGCCCGAGGGTGGCCCGGTCGCGCACGCGCGCCGCCCCACACCCCGTGGTGCCGGTTCGCTCGTGGCCACGATCGCCGACGTGGTGCACGACGTGGTGGATCGGGCGGGCGGCCCCGAGGTGGTCGCCATCGGGGTCGGCCTCCCAGGACTCATCGACCGGGACGGTGTGCTGCGTATGGGACCGAACCTCCCTGGCATCGTCGACCTCGATGTCGAGGAAGCGCTGGCCGACGTGCTCGGCCGGCCGGTCGTGGTCGACAACGACGCCAACTGCGCGGCCTGGGCCGAGCATCGTCTGGGTGCCTCCCAGGGCCACGACCACGCGCTGCTCGTCACCCTCGGCACCGGCATCGGGGCGGGGATCATCGCCGACCGGCGGCTCCTCACCGGCGCCCACGGGATGGCGGCCGAACCGGGTCACATGATCGTCGACCCCGCAGGGCCCCGATGTCCGTGCGGGCAGCGCGGCTGCTGGGAGCGCTACGCCTCCGGGAGCGGGCTCGGCTTCCTGGCACGCGAGGCGGCCCTCGCGGGGCGGGCCGACGCCGTCGTCGCGCTCGCCGGTGGCGATCCCGAGGCAGTCCGGGGGGAGCACGTGACCGCCCAGGCCCGCCGGGGCGATCCCGAGGCGCTGGCGGTGGTGGCGTCCTTCGGCTGGTGGGTGGCGCTCGGCCTCGCCAACCTGGTGAACGTCCTCGACCCCGCGGTGGTGGTGCTCGGTGGCGGGCTCGTGACCGAGGCCGACCTCTTCCTCGCCCCGACGCGCCGGGCCTTCGCCGAGCTCGTCCTGGCCGGCCCGCATCGTCCGGAGGTCCCCATCGTGGCGGCGCAGACGGGGGAGCAGGCGGGTGCCCTCGGGGCCGCCCTGCTTGCGGCGGAAAGGGGCTGGGGGCCCGGGGGAGTCAACCGGTAGCCTCGCCCCGATGGAGTTCCGCCGCATCACCTCGCTGCCCCCGTACGTCTTCACGATCATCGACGGGCTCAAGATCGAGGCTCGCCGGGCGGGGGAGGATGTGGTCGACCTCGGCTTCGGCAACCCCGACCTACCGTCGCCCGACGTCGCCGTCGAGAAGCTGGCCGAGGCGGCGCGGAACCCGCGGAACCACAAGTACTCGTCGAGCCGCGGCATCCCGAAGCTGCGCGAGGCGGTCAGTGCGCTCTACCTCCGCCGCTTCGGCGTCGAGCTCGATCCCGACCTCGAGGTCATCAACACCATCGGCGCGAAGGAGGGCTTCTCCCACCTCATGTGGGTGCTCCTCCAGCCCGGTGATGCCGCACTCGTACCCTCCCCGTCCTATCCGATCCACATCTGGGGCCCCCTGTTCGCGGGCGCGGACGTGCGCGAGATGAAGTTCGGCCCCGACAGCGACTTCTTCGAGACCATGCAGGAAGCGTGGGACTACTCGTGGCCCAAGCCCAGGGCCATCGTGTTGTCGTTCCCCCACAACCCCACCACGGCCTGCGTCGACCTCGAGTTCATGCAGCGAGTGGTGGACTTCGCCCGCGAGCGCGAGGTCATCCTCGTGCACGACTTCGCCTACGCCGAGCTCGGTTTCGACGGCTACCGGCCCCCGTCGATCCTCGAGGCCGAGGGTGCGAAGGAGGTCGCCGTCGAGCTGTACTCGATGACCAAGTCGTTCTCCATGGCCGGTTGGCGTTCGGCGTTCCTCGTCGGCAACCGCGACGTCGTCCAGGCCCTGGCCAAGCTGAAGTCCTACCTCGACTACGGCACCTTCCAGCCCATCCAGATCGCCACCACGGTGACGCTCAACGAGGTGCCGGACTTCCCCAAAGAGGTCCTGGAGATCTACCAGGGCCGCCGGGACACCCTCTGCGACGGTCTCGACCGAATCGGATGGTCCTTCCGCAAGCCCATGGGCACCATGTTCGCCTGGGCGCCGATCCCCGAGCCCTACAGGGAGATGGGATCGATCGAGTTCGCCTCGTTCCTCGTCAAGGAGGCGAACGTGGCGGTGTCACCCGGCATCGGCTTCGGACCGGGCGGCGAGGGCTTCGTGCGCTTCGCCCTGATCGAGAACGAGCAGCGCATCACCCAAGCCATCCGCTCGCTGCGCAAGGCCCTCGTCAAGCTCTGACCTGTTCAGGCCTTCGACTGCCCGTGATGTTCGGCCTTGGCGGGGGCCGGCAACGGCAGGAGGATGGCTTCAGGCGCAGGGCGGCCCGACGGTGGTCACTGCACGCCGAGTAGACGTGTGGCATGGCCCGCCTCGGCCCTCGCTCACCCTTGCGGCGCCGGTGAGACGTAGCCGGCGTGGATGCCCAGCGCGTCGAGGTTGCTCGTCGATGGGTGCTGGTTGCCGGCCGGCCCCTCGGCGAAGGCTCGCAGCACGTTCTCGGTGACCCGCCGCATCTGGCAGTCCGCGCTCACCGTGGCATCGGGGCACGGCTGGGTGAGGTGCCGGAGCCACCAGAGGGTGCCGGTGGCGAACACGCCGGCTCCGCTCGGCGCCGTGTAGTAGGTCATGTCGGCGAAGCTGCCCACCCCCCGACACTCCAACGGTGAGTGGGCGAGCACCTCGATGTTGTCGGGCGTCGGCGCCTCGGGCGTCACCCGGTCGTACTCGTTGCCCACGACGTCGGGGAACCGGGTGCCGTCGGTCACGCCGGTGCCCTCGAACACCCAGTTGGCGGGATTGACGATCACCATGTCCGCCGAGACCGGGTTGCACTCGTAGTAGTCGCCGACGAGCGAGCTCTCCGGCTTCGGATCGGGCGGCTCGCGCCAACTGGTGGTCACCTCGGAATCGTTGACCCCGGTCATGGGGTCGGCCGCGGCCGAGCGGTAGTTCACCAGGTGGCGGGCCGGGCCGACCGGCGAGTCCTCGAGCCGGATGCGGCGGTACACCGCGTTCGCCCCGAAGAACGCGATGTTCACGCCGGCATCGCGGGCCGCCTCGGCGCCGGCCCGCATGGCGGTCGACCAGTACTCGTCGTGGGCCATCGAGAGCAGGGCGTGGTGGTTCGTGAGGAGCTCAGGGTGCAGGTGCAGGTCGATGTCGGTCCAGTAGGTGACGTCCAACCCCAGGGACTCGATCTCGTTGATCAACTCGAATTCGCCGCCGAAGAGGTGCCCCGAGCCGTTTTCGGCGTAGGGCCGGTCGAAGCTGACGACGGTGGAGCGGTCCTCGTCGTCGGTGGCGCCCCCCGGGCCGTTGTAGAGGTCGGCCCCACCCCAGGCGTTGTAGGCCTGCCAGGTCGTCACGGCGCTCATGAAGACCAGATCAGCGTGACTCTGGTCGTCGCGCACCACGATCGGGACCATCGACGCGCCGGCGCCGTCGTCGGTGACCAGCTTGAGCACGTACTGGCCCGGAGGCCAGCTGGCGTCGGTCTGCACGGTGAGCGAGGGCGCCCAGTCGCACTCCCGGGTGCCGGTCTCCTCGTCGACGACCGGTGGGGGCTGCAGCACGCCCGTCTGCGGGTCCGACGCCCAGATGAGCCTGCCGCCTTGCCCTGCGTAGAACCCCATCCGGTAGGCCTCGACCCGGAACGTCGGGGCGATCGTGGAGACGCGCAGCACGAACGACGCTCCGAGATCCACGCTCGTGTGGTCGGCGAAGCCGCTGATCAGGTCCCAGCCGGCGGGATCGTCGCCGACCTTCCAATCGGTGGTGCCCGGTCTCGCGTTCTCGGCGGCGACCCATCCGTCCTGTCGGTAGACCGCCTCTGCGTCGTCGGCCGATGCCGGTGCGGTGCTCGGGGCGGACACCTGGTCCGATGGCACCCCGGTGTCGGTGTTGCCGACGGCGGCGACGTCGAGGGGGGACGGGTCGTCGCTCCACCCGACCCAGCGCCACGGGCGGAGGGCCACCGTGCCCGCGACCTGGGCGGCCACGAGCACGAGGAAGCAGGTCACCACGCCAACTCGCCGCCAGAAGTAGCGGTTGTGGGGTGTGGTTGTCGCCAACGGATCAGCGGGCGTACGTGCGGTAGACGATCCCGGCGAACTGAGCGCGGGGAGCGGCCGTCGGCGCCGATGCGGCGCCCCAGCGGAGACGGGAGCGGCGGATCACCCCTTCAGAATACGGACCACAACGGCGCCGCCACCGCGTAGCGTCGGTCCGTGCCTGCCACCGACCTCGACGTGCCGGTCGTGCGGCGGCCCGTGGCGGGCGCGGCCGCCGCGTTGGTCGGCGTGGTCATGTGGGGGTCCTTCTCGGTGTTGGCCCGCAAAGCCGGCGATCTCGACGGCCTGGGCCTCGCCTTCCATCGCATGTGGCTGGGTGCGCTCGCCGCGGTCGTCGCCCTGCGCATCAGCGGGACGCGCCTGACCTGGCGCATCGTCGTCGCCTCCGCTCCTGGGGGGGTGTTGTTCGCGCTCGACGTCGCCTTGTTCTTCACTGCGCTGAAGACGACGACCATCGCCAACGCCAACATCATCTCGTCGCTCCAGCCCGTCCTGATCGCCCTCGTGGTGGGGAAGCTCTTCGGCGAGAAGCTCGATGTCTGGTTCTTCGTGTGGTCCGCGCTCGCGCTGATCGGTGTCGTGACCGTCCTCACGGGCTCGGCGGTGAGCAACGCGGACACCCACAGCTACCACGGCGACCTCCTGGCCCTGCTGGCGACCTGTTCCTGGGCGGCGTTCTTCGTCGCCTCGAAGCAAGCGCGCAAGACCCTCACCTCCCTCGAGTACCTCGCCGGCCTGCTGGTCGTCGCGTGGGTGGTCATCACGCCGGTGGCCCTCTTGTCCGGAACGCCGCTGGCGGTGGACGACGCCGGGACGTGGCTGATCGTCGCCCTGATCGCTCTCGTTTCGGGCGGCCTGGGGCACTGGCTGATGAACTGGGCCCATGGTCACATCCCCCTGGCCACCGCCTCACTGCTCACCCTGGTCATCCCCGTTGCCGCCGTGGCGACCAGCGCCCTGGTGCTGGACGAGGCCATCACCTTCCAGCAGGTGCTCGGCATCACCGTGGTGCTGGTCGCACTCGGGATGGTCATCGTGCGCTCCCCGGTGACCGCCGGCGAAGGGCTCGAGCCCGTGGTCGACGCAGTCGCGCCGGATGACGGCCCCGACGTGGTGCCCGAGAGGCCCTGACCGGGCCGCTCCCATCGGGCCGGTCAGCGGTCGCGGGCGAGGATGCCCTCCAGGCAGAACCACACGGCCGCGTCGGCCACCTCGTCCGTGGGCTCGTTGCGCCCGTGGATGAACTCGCGCGAGAGGTGCCCGGTGACACCGAGGATGCCGTGGGCGATGAGGGCGGGATCGCCGTCGCGTATGCGCCCCGCGACGATGCCCTCCTTGACATGGCGTACGAGGTCGTCGATGGCGATGTCCTGTCCCCGCCGAAGTGCGGGGGCGAAGCGCTCTTCGGTCGCCGCGAACTGGACGAGGGTGATCAGCTGATGGTTCTCGCTCGACCATGCGAGCGTGGTGCGGATGCCCTTCTCGATGCGCCGGATGGGGTCGTCCTCGTCGGCGATGGCGTGCATCTGCGCGCGTCGGAGGTCCTGTTGGGCATCGCGCAGTATCTCGAGGAAGAGCTCCTCCTTCGAGGAGAAGTACCAGTAGAAGACGCCCTTGCCCACGCCGAGGCCGCCGACGATCTCCTGGACTGAGGTCGGGTGGTAGCCGCTCTCAGAGAAGCGGGCGGCGGCGTAGTCCATCAGCTGGCGCCGTCGTTCCTTCCCCCGCTGGGTCAGCCGCCGTGTCACCGCGCCGACGGTAGGCAGCCTTGACCGATCGGTCAAGAGCCGACCCGCGGGGGAAACATGGCGTTCACCTGGGCGCCGTAGCGTAAGGCCGTGGAGTCGTTCATCGTGCGGGTTTGGATGCCTGACCGCCCGGGTGCCCTGGGGGCCGTCGCCAGCCGGATCGGCGCGGCGGGCGGGGATGTCGTGGGCATCGAGATCATCGAGCAGGGGGCGGGTCGGGCCATCGACGAGCTCGTCGTGCACCTCCCCGACGCGGGCCTCGTGGGCCTGCTCATCGACGAGGTCTCGGAGGTCGACGGGGTCGACGTCGAGGAGGTGCGGCCCACCAGCGACGTGGTGCACGATCCCCGCGTCGAAGCACTCGAGATGGCGGTCGCCCTGGTGGCGGCCGCCGACCGGGACACCCTGCTCCAGGCACTGTGCCGCGAGGCCACGCGGGTGACCGAGGCCGAATGGACCACGGTCCTCGACCTCGCCGCCGGCACCACCCGAGTCAGCCACGGCGACCACCCACCGGTGCCGTGGCTGGTCGCCTTCGACAGCGCCACCACCGAGCATGTGGTCGCCGACGTCATCCGTGCGACCGTGGTGGTCGATGAGCTGGTGCTCGTCCTCGGACGTGAGGGAGGGGACTTCCGCAGCCGCCAGCGGGACCGGGTCGCTCTGCTGGCTCGCATCGCTGCGGTTCGGTGGCGTGAGATCGGTGAGTCAGTGAGCCCAGTCGCGCGAGCGCTCGACGGCTCGTAGCCATTGCGCGTGGGCGGCGTCGGCGGCGGCACGATCGCCCACCGGCTCGAAGCTGACGTCCAACGACCAGTGGTCGGCGAGCTCGGCGGTCGAGGCCCACACCCCTTCGGCCAGACCCGCGAGGTAGGCCGCGCCCAGCGCAGTGGTCTCCAACACCCTGGGTCGCGCCACCGGGACACCGAGCTGGTCGGCCTGCAGTTGGAGCAGCAGGTCCATCGCCGAGGCGCCCCCGTCGACACGGAGCTCAGCCACGGATCGACCTGACACCGCGGTCATCGCGTCGACCACATCCCGGGTCTGGTACGCCATCGACTCGACCACGGCTCGGGCGAGGTGAGCCCTCGTGGTGCCCCGGGTGATACCGACGATCGTGCCCCGGGCATACGGGTCCCACCAGGGGCTGCCGAGGCCGGTGAAGGCTGGCACGAGGTACACGCCGCCGGTGTCGTCGCAGGATCGGGCCAGTGGCTCGGTCTCGGCGGCATCGGCGATGATCTGCAGGCCGTCACGGAGCCACTGCACCCCGGCGCCGGTCACGAAGATGGCGCCCTCGAGGGCGTAGGTCGGGGACAAGGCCCCATCGTCCCCGGCAAGACCCCAGGCCACGGTCGTGAGCAGTCCGTCGACCGGCTCGGGGCAGTCCGATCCGATGTTCATGAGCACGAACGAGCCGGTGCCGTAGGTGTTCTTGGTCATGCCCGGGGTGAAGCACGCTTGGCCGAACAGGGCGGCTTGTTGGTCGCCGGCCATGCCGCTGACCGGGATGCCACCGCCGACCGGGCTGTCGGCGGCGGTGACGCCGAAACGTCCCGAGGTGGGCCGTACCTCGGGGAGCGCAGTGGCGGGCACACCGAACAGGTCACAGAGGTCCTCCGACCAGTCCATGGCCCCGATGTCGAACAGCAGGGTGCGGCTGGCATTGGAGGCCTCGGTGGCGTGTTCGGCGCCGCCGGTGAGCTTCCAGAGGAGCCAGGAGTCGATGGTGCCGAAGGCCAGGTCGGGGGAGCGCTCGACACCGCCCGGGCCGAGCAGCCACTCGAGCTTGGTGGCCGAGAAGTAGGGGTCGAGCACGAGCCCGGTGGTGCGACGCACAAGGGGGAGGTGGCCCTCCGCTTCGAGTGCTGCACAGCGATCCGCGGTGCGGCGGTCCTGCCAGACGATGGCTCGGTGCAGGGGCTCGCCGGTGCGGCGGTCCCACACCACCGTGGTCTCGCGCTGATCCGTGATGCCGATGGCGGCGACGGGTTGATCGAGCTCGGCGGACAGCTCCGAGAGCGTCACCGCAACGGCATCCCAGATCTCGTTCGCGTCGTGCTCCACCCACCCGGGTCGGGGGAAGTGCTGGGTGAACTCTCGATAGGTGAAGCCGACGGGGCGGCCGGTGTCATCCACGGCGAAGCTGCGCACGCCGGTGGTTCCTGCATCGATGGCGATCACGACGGACATGGACGCGCAACCTAGCCTGGCCGACATGCGAGTCGGGATGCTGACCGGTGGTGGCGACTGTCCGGGGCTGAACGCCGTGCTCCGCGCCATCGTGCGCAAGGGCGAGCAGGACTACGGCGACGACCTGGTCGGGTTCCGTGACGGCTGGAAAGGGGTGCTCGAGGGCACGACGATGCCGCTCGATGTCGCCACCATGCGCGGCACC
>CAYYDZ010000025.1:15167-21541 GCA_964470715.1 uncultured Microthrixaceae bacterium
GACCGGGTGATGGTGGTGGAGGTGATGGGCCGTCATGCCGGCCACATCGCCACCTGGGCGGGCATCGCCGGCGGCGCCACCATGATCCTCATCCCGGAGGAGCCGTTCGACATCGCCAAGGTGTGCGACGTCATCCGCGCCCGTCACGAGAAGGGACGCTATGCATCCATCGTGGTGGTGGCCGAGGGCGCCCAGCCCGCCGAGGGCTCACTGGTGCTCAAAGATGCCGAGGTCGATGCGTTCGGTCACGTGAAGCTGGGCGGCATCGCCAACATCCTGGCCGGGGAGATCGAGCAGCGCACCGGCTTCGACACCCGGGTGACCATCCTCGGCCACGTCCAGCGCGGTGGCACCCCGACCTCGTTCGATCGGGTCCTCAGCACCCGCTTCGGCATCGCGGCCATCGAGGCCGTGCACGACGGTGCCTTCGGCTCGATGGTGGCGCTCCAAGCCGGTGAGATCGTACGTGTGCCCCTGGCCGACGCCGTGGGCAAGCTCAAGACCGTCGACTTGAACCTCTACCACCGGGTCGCGGGAGTCTTCTTCGGCTGACTTGGAGGGACCGACTCCCGCCGAGCGTCGGCAGGGTCAGCCCGCGACGCGGGTGGTGACCGGACGAAGGGTGGGGTAGTCGCTCGGGCTCACCGGCCGAGTGAGCTCGACGCCCTCGTCGTTGGGCACCGTGATGGTGTCGCCATCGATCTGGATGACCATCTGGTAGGTGCCGTCGGGCCGGTCGGGCGTGATGCCGGCGGCCGTGTAGACGATCTGGGCGATGGCGAACACGAGCCCGTTGCTCTCCACCCCCGCCAACTCGTCGCTGAAGTTGAGGGTGACGGTGTTGCCGCTCGTCTGGGCGCCGAGTAGATCGGTTCCGCTCGGGATGGCCGAACGCACCCCGGAGGGGACCCCGAGACCGGCCGTTCCCTCGAGCAACTGGGTGACCGCCGCCTGGGGGTCGAAGGAGGTCGTGGCGGCGGGTACGTCGGCGGGCACCGCGAGCAGGCGCTCGTCGTTCTGGAAGAAGAGGTTGACGACCTCGGTGTCGCCGGGCTCGGGGGCGTCCGGCACCGTGGTCGATGCCGGTGTGAGCAGGTCGAACGGTACGTCGTCGGGTGAGATGTCGTGGGCCGATTCGTCCGAGGGCAACCCGCAGGCGGTGAGGCCGACCAGCGCGGCCGCAAGCGCCACCAGCCCGATGAGGTGTCGTCGTCGCGTCATGGCGCTGCAGCCTCGGCGGGCATCGCGGCCTGCAGGATGGGGAGTTCGACGACGAAGGCCGAGCCCGGCTCGCCGTCGCGACGGTCGTCCACCCACACCCGACCGCCGTGGAGGTGCACGTGCTCGGCCACCAGAGCGAGTCCGAGGCCGACGCCCCGGTCGCCTCCGCGGCGGCCGGCCTCCTCGCCACGGGCGAACCGGTCGAAGATGGTCTCGCGCTGGTCCCGGCTGATGCCGGGACCAGCGTCCTCGACGATGATCTGGGCGCTGTCGCCTGACTTTCGCAGGATGATGGCGGTGGCGCCGTCGGCGTACTTGCTGGCGTTGTCGAGGAGGTTGGCGATGACCCGTTCGAGGCGGCGCTTGTCGGCGGCGATGACGAGCTCAGCCACGCTCTCGTCATACTGGACCGGCACGCCGACTGCGGACGAAGAGCCGACCGCGTGGATGACCAGTTCGGCGAGGTTGACCTCCTCGAGCTCGAGGTGGGCCGCGCCGGCGTCGAAGCGGGAGATCTCCAGCAGGTCGTTGACGAGGCGCTCGAAGCGGGCGACGTCGGCGACGAGCAGGTCGAGCGCCGCCTGGGCCCGTTCAGGCATCTCGTCCTGGCGCTTCTTGAGCACCTCGATCGACGCGGAGAGCGTCATGAGCGGCGAGCGCAGCTCGTGGCTCACGTCCGAGGCGAACCGTGCGTCCCGGTCGATGCGGTCCTCGAGGGCCTGGGCCATGTCGTTGAACGAGGCGGTGAGGAGGTTCAGGTCGGGGTCGTTCGGGCTCTCGAGGCGGGTGTCCAGGCGACCGCCCGCGATGGCTTGGGCAGCCTGGCCGACCTGGGTGAGCGGGCGCAACGCCCGACCGGCCACCGCCCAACCCAGCACCGCGCCCGCCATGGTGGTGAGCAGCGCGGCACCGACCAAGACGATGCCGAGCGAGCGCAGGGTGTCGTCGAGCTCCTTGAGGGAGACCACCTCGAAGTAGTCGGCCTGGGCAGCCGGGATCGGGATGCCGACGGCCAGCACCGGCTCGCCGTTGTGGACGAACCGCATCGTGGCGGCCTGGCCGTCGGCCACGCTGGTGCGCAACGGTGCCGGGAGGGCCTCCTCGCCGAAGTCCACGGGCGACTGGGAGTAGAAGTCGCCGTCGAAGACGAGCATCGGCTGCGCACCCACCGGCGTCTGGAGCGAGCCCAGGAGATCGAGGGCGTTGAAGTCGCTGGAGTCGACGGCCGTGCCGAGGCTGTCGCGGACCAGGCGAGCGTTGGTGTACACCTGACGCAGCGAGGACTCCTCCCGCTGGTCGAGCAGCTGTGTGCGCGTGAGCGTCCACGTGGTGGCCGCGAGCACCGTCGACAGGAGCAGGGCACCGAGGCCGAAGGCCAAGGTGATTCGGGCCCGCAGTCCCGGGCGGTGGAGGCGGAGGCGCAAGGACGGGCTCAGGGCGCCAACTTGTAGCCGAGGCCTCGCACGGTGACGACGTGGCGCGGGTTCGCGGGGTCGGCCTCGACCTTCGTGCGTAGTCGACGGATGTGGACGTCGACCAGCCGACCGTCACCGAAGTAGCCGTAGCCCCAGACGCGCTCGAGGAGAACCTCCCGGCTGAAGACCCGGCCAGGGCTGGCGGCGAGCTCTACGAGGAGCCGGAACTCGGTCTTGGTGAGGTGCACCGGCTCGCCGGCGCGGGTGACGGTGCCCTCGTCCGGCACGATCTCGAGGTCGTCGAACTCGAGGTGGGTGCTGGCCGGGCTCGCGCTGCGCGCCCGTCGCAGCAGGGCGCGGATTCGAGCGGACAGCTCCTTGGGGGCGAAGGGCTTGGTGAGGTAGTCGTCGGCGCCCGCCTCGAGCCCGGCCACGACATCGTGGGTGTCGACCCTCGCGGTGACCATCACGATGGGCACGTCGCTGACTCGCCGGATCGACCGGCACACGTCGAACCCGTCGATGCCGGGGAGCATGATGTCGATCAGCACGACATCGGCGGGGTGGCGGGTGAAGGCCTCGAGGGCCCCTTCGCCGTCGACGGCCTCTTCGACGTCCCACCCCTCGTCTTCGAGGGCGAGCTTGACCGCGGTGCGGATGCGTTCGTCGTCCTCAACGGTCAGGATGCGGGTTCCCACGCTCAAATGGTGCCTCATCGGCGCACCGATCGTGCTCATCCCCCCGGGATTTCTTCCGGCGACCTGCCTCCGGCCCTCAGGCGCCCGGTGCGCCGGCCGCCACGAGGCAGGCCGCAAGCTCGTCGAAGAGGGCTGGGTGTGCGGCGAGGACTCCCTGCCCGCCGGCCGAGGACCCATCCAGATCGGCCACCCGGGCCCCGGCCTCGGCCGCGATCAACGCGCCTGCAGCGAGGTCCCAGGGCGCGAGGCCCCGCTCGTAGAAGGCGTCCACCCGACCTCGTGCCACCCAACACAGATCGACCGCGGCGCCACCGCCGCGGCGCACATCGCGCACCTGGGGGAGGACCGCCGCCACGACGGCGCCTTGGCGGGCGCGCCGGGCCGGGTCGTAGGAGAACCCGGTGGCGAGCAGCGCTGAACCGAGCGGCCCGGGGCTCGGGCCGACCACCGTCGCACCGTTGCACTGGGCCCCGCCCCCGAGGCTTGCGGTCCACGTCTCGCGATGCAAGGGGTCGACGACCGCGCCGGCCAGGGTCTGCCCGTCGGCGACGGCGGCGATGGACACCGAGAACCCGGGATACCCGTACAGGTAGTTGGTCGTGCCGTCGAGCGGGTCGATGACCCAGGTCACGCCGCTGGTGCCGGACCGCTGCGTGCCCTCTTCGCCCAGGATGCCGTCGTCCGGTCGCGCGGCCAGCAGGCGGTCGACGATGAGCGCCTCGGCGCGCTGGTCCATCTCGGTGACCATGTCGGTGGCGGAGGACTTCGTGGCCACCAGTGTGCGCTGCTGGTGCAGGCCGTCGAGCAGCAGTGCGGCGGCCTCTCGGCCCACCTCGGTCGCCAGGGTCATCAGCGCGGTGGCGTCGGCGGTCACCGCGGCTTCTGACGCTCGCGCTCCTGGACCGTGTCCCATTCGGCCATGGCCCGCAGCGCGAGAACCGCCACCACGGCGACGCCACCGGCCGCCACGACCGCGCCGAGCAGCGCGCCCAGGCCGACCAGCAGGTCGGCGTCGCCGCTCGTCTGGAGGTCCGTGACGGCATAGCCGATGAGCCCACCGCACAGGCCGGCGATCACGATGAACAGCACCGCCACCGCTCTGGCCAGGGGTGAGGGGAGGGGGGCGGTGGCGTCGGGTGTGGTGGGCTCGCGGGGTGTCGAGGCGATGGACCGATGATACGGGGCGCCGCCGCTGCTCCTAGCATCGACGTCCGTGCTGCGTGCCCTCATCGTGCTGCCCACCTACAACGAGGCGGCGAACATCGACGACGTCCTTCGCAAGGTGCGGGCGGCTGTGCCCGACGCCGACGTGCTCGTGGTCGACGACGGCAGCCCCGACGGCACCGCCGACCTCGCCGCGGCGCGGGGCGACGATCTCGGCCAGATCACGGTGATGCGCCGGACCGAGAAGAACGGACTCGGCGCCGCGTACCGCGCCGGCTTCGCGTGGGGGCTCGACGAGGGGTACGAAGCACTGGTCGAGATGGACTCCGACCTCTCGCACGATCCGGCCGCACTCCCGTCCCTGCTGTCGGCCCTCGACCTCGCGGCCGACCTCGTGATCGGGTCCCGCTACGTGCCCGGCGGCTCGATCCCCGAGTGGTCGTGGCACCGCCGCGCCTTGTCGCGTTGGGGCAACCGCTATGCCGCCGGGCTGCTGGGCTTGGCCGTGAACGATGCCACGGCTGGGTTCCGCGCCTATCGGGCGTCGATGTTGCGACGCATCGACCTCGACGCCGTGGTGGCGGACGGCTACGGCTTCCAGATCGAGATGACGTACCAGGTGGTCAAGCTGGGTGGGCGCATCGTCGAAGTGCCGATCGCCTTCGTCGACCGCGTGCGGGGCACGTCGAAGATGTCGAGCCGCATCGTGTTCGAGGCCCTCGGTCTGGTGACGTGGTGGGCCGTGCGCGACCGGCTCTTCGGCGGGCCCCGCCGAAGAGCCCTCGGCGCCTGACACCGTCCCGCGTTCGCCCTCGGACCCAGACGCGCCGGTGCGGCGCAGCGGCCGTGCGCAACCCCGGGGACGACCGTCTCGGGGCACGACCGCCCGGCGCGCAAGAAGGCCCCGGCCGAAGCCGGGGCCCTCTTCAGTTGCGTTGCTGCAAAGCCGTCGGGCAGAGCTCCCGACGAAGTCGGATCAGGCGTTGACCGACTTCTTGGAGCGGTCGCGGGCGGCCACGACCAGCAGGCCGCCGGCGGCGATCAGCACGATGGCGATCTTGGCCAGAGGGAGGCTGCTGTCGGTACCGGTGCGGGGCAGGTTGCCCGGACCGGCCGTGGCGGCGGCGATGGTCACCGTGAGCACGGCGGTGTTGCAGTCGTTCGTGATCTGGTAGGTGCCCGGGTCGCCGGTGATGACGATGTCGATGGCGGCGGTGCCGTCGGCGTCGGCCACGCCAGAACCGGCAGCGGTGCCGTCGAGGAACACCGTGATGTCCGTCCCGGCGGGCACTTCACAGGTCACCGTCACGGTGACGCTGTCACCGGAGCTCACTGTGCTGTCGCTCACGCTGGCACCTGTGCCGTACTGGGCGTGCGCAGCCGGGGCAAACACCACAAGTGCCATTGCCCCGAGGATGAACATGCGTCGAATCATTGGTTTCCTCCACCGCCTAACGGCTTTGTCGCGGATGCGAACTATCTGCTGGATCGAAGTTTTAGCCGCTGGCTCGGCTCATGTCCAGCATTGCCCCTGTCCATCGGTGTCCCAGCTCGTTTGTTGAAGGGTCCGCGCGCGGGGCAGGCTCCTGGTCCACCCCTCCGAGGAGCCGTCGCCGATGCCCGTGCGTCCCAGAGCCGACCAGGTCGCGAAGTTCGTCGATGTCGCCCTCACGGGCGGCGCGTTCGCCGCGGTGCGCGCCGGGAAGCCGTTCTCCCTCAGCGCCTTCCGCCTGGTGTCACAGGTGCGCCGCCGCTTCGGTGTGCCGGCGACCGTGCTCGACGTGGGCGCCAACAAGGGACAGTTCAGCAGAGCAGCGGCGACGGCGTTCCCCGGCGCCCGGATCATCGCCTTCGAACCGCTCGAGGCGGTCGCCGC
>CAYYDZ010000025.1:21641-26587 GCA_964470715.1 uncultured Microthrixaceae bacterium
GACCACATGGGCGGGTCGGTCCACGCCGCAGTCGCCCTTGCCGCCCATCTCGGGGCACGCACCGACGTCGAGACCGTCCTGGCTTCGACGGAGCTCCCCAGCGACGATCACGGCTACCTGGACCGCATGGCGCCGGACGTGCCGGTGCACTGCTTTCGCCGCACCTGGCCCACCGGCCGCTTCCAGTCGAGCGGCCTTGCCCGGTGGCTGGGCGAGGCCGTCTCCACCTTCGACCTCGTTCACCTCCACGGGGTGTTCCACGCACCGGCGTGGCACGTCCGGCGGGCCTGCCGCGCCGCCGGTGTGCCGTACGTCCTCCAGCCCCACGGCCAGCTCGACCCCTTCGACCTGGCCAAGCACCGGCTCCAGAAGCAGCTGTACGGCCCGGTGGCGGTGCGCCCGCTGGTGGCCGGAGCCGCGGTGGTGGTGTGCACCACCGACCTGGAGGCCGAGCGCCTCGTCACGTACGGTGCCGATGCCCGCACCGAGGTGGTGCCTCTGCCCGTCACTGCGCCCGGATCGGGCGACGGACTCCGGTTCCGGACCCGGCACGGCATCCCCAGGGACGCCACCGTCGTGCTGTTCCTGTCCCGCCTCGACGTCAAGAAGGGCCTCGACGTGCTCGTCTCCGCGATGGCCGACCTCGATGCCTGGCTCGTGGTGGCGGGATCGGGTGACCCGGAGGTCGCGGCCGACCTCGACCGGTCGCTCGCCGGGACCGCGCTCGGGCGCCGGACCGTCCGGACCGGGTTCATCAGCGGCACCGACAAGGACGACGCCTTCGCCGCCGCCGACGTGTTCGCCCTCCCGTCGCGCAACGAGAACTTCGGCATCGTGGTCGTCGAGGCCATGGCGGCCGGACTGCCGGTGGTGGTCAGCGACGAGACCTACCTCCACGGCGAGATCGCCGCTGCGGGTGCCGGCCGGGTGTGTCGCGCCGAGGCCGATTCCTGTCGCGAAGCGATCGAGCCGCTGGTGACCGACCCCGCCGGGCGGGCCGAGGCCGGCCGTCGGGCCCGGGTCCTCGTCGAGGAGCGGTTCGCGCCGGCGGCCGCCACCGCGGCCATGGTGGAGGTCTACCGATCGCTGCACACCGGAGCCGCTGCCTGATGCCCCGCTTCGTCATCGAGCCCTTGGGAGACGACGCCGTCGCCGCCGTCCGCCGGGTCGCCGAGGGGCTCGACCTCGCCGGCGGGGTGGGCGACGCCGTCTTCCTCAAGCCCAACTTCACGTACCCCTTCCCCAAGGCGGGGGTCACCACCACCCGCCCGGTCCTCGAGGCCGTGGTGCAGGTCCTGTCCGACCTGGGCTGTGGCCGCATCTGCATCGGGGAGGGCGAGGGGGGCTACAACGCGTTCGCGATGGACGAGACGTTCGCGGCGTTCTCGCTCGACGAGCTCACCGCCCGCTACGGCGTCGAGGTGGTCAACGCCAGCAACTGGCCGAGCCTCGAGGTCCGCGTCGAGGGCCGTCGAGGCACCTACGACGTGCACCTGCCGAAGCCGCTGTACGAGGAGTTCGACTCCTTCATCAGCCTGCCCGTGCCCAAGGTCCACTGCATGACCGGCATCAGCGGCGCGGTCAAGAACGAGTGGGGCATCGTCCAGGACCAGATGCGCCTCGCGTTCCACTGCGCCTTCGAGGAGATCATCACCGAGGTCGTGGACCGCCTCCCCAACCCCTACGCCCTGGTCGACGGCACCTTCGGGCTGACCCGCAACGGCCCCATGATCGAGGGCGAGACCATCGACCTCGGTTGGGTGGCCGGCGCCGACGACCTCTGGCTGGCCGACGCGGTGCTCTGCAGGATCATGGACGTCCCCCTGCGCTCGGTGGCCCACCTCCGCTGGGGTGACGACCACGGCCGGGTGCCCGCGCTCGGTGCCGCGGACCTTCCCGACGACCTCGACCGCTACCTCGACGACCGCTTCTACCTGAAGCGCAACCTGTGGAACCGGGTGGCCAAGCTCACGTGGTACTCGCCCCGCCTCAACCACCTCGTGTACTTCTCGAAGGCCTCGAGCGCGCTCCACAAGGTCATGTACTCGATCCGCGAGAAGCCCGACGAGCTGTCCGCGCGTGGCGTCGACTGGCAGTGAACGCCCTCGGGAAGGGGGGCCTCCCCGCCGGCGGCTCCGCGCCACTACGCTGCCGCCGATGACCGGGGAGCGCTCCACGCCCACCGCGCCGGGGTCGGCGGCCCGCACGGCGCGGCCGCGTGCCGCCACCCGAGGGCGCCACGCCGGTGCCATCGGCAACTGGGTCGGTGCGACGATCCTGCTGATCTTCCTCGCACTGATCGTGCCCGTGGCGGTGATGGGTCAGGACTTCGGCCCCCTCGGACGGCTGTCCACGCTGCTGGCCCTGCTGTTGACCTGGTACGCATCGGCCCGCCTCGCCGGCCACTACCACTCCGGACGACCCCACCTCGTGCAGATCACGTTCTGGGCGTTCGTCTACCTGTTCCTCGGTCTGGCCTCGTTCGCACAGCTCACCGCCGACACCTTCCCCATCCCAGGTCAGTTCTTCGAGGAGGAGATCCGAGTCCAGGCCCTCGCCGGCGTCCTGCTCGGCTGCCTCGCCTTCGACGCCGGCCGCTTCGTCGCCCTCAGCATCCGCCGCCACCGCATCCGCGAGCGGCTCGAACATCGGGTCATCGACGCCCGCCGGGTCTGGTTCCTCGGGGTCATCGGCATGGTCTGCACCATGGGCGTGGTCATGACCACCGGCGGCCTGGGCACCCGCTTCCGCTCCCGCCAGGCCGCCGAGGAGGCCCTGTTCGGCATCCCGCCGTGGGGGGTGCGCATCGACCAGCTCGACGACAAGACCATGGGGCTGATCAAGACGAGCCTCACGTGGCTGCCCGTGTTCCTGGGGCTCATCCTGCTGCTGTTCCTGCGCCAGTCGGCCACCGCCCGCTTCGGCGACCGGCGCCAGGTCCGCTGGGTGCGCAACCCGGCCACCACCTGGCTGCTCTGGGGCCTGATCCTCGTCAACGTCGTGGCCAACAACCCCATCGCCAACCCCCGCATCCGCTTCGGCGGGGTGGCCTTCGCCATCGCCTTGGTGATGATGCACGTCGAGCGTCCCCGCCGCCTGCGCTCCTTCCTCGTCGCGCTCCTCCTGCTCGTGTTGATCGTGTTCCCGTACGCCGACCTGTTCCGCTACGACGTCCAGCAGACCATCAAGATCGCCACGCTGCAGGACCAGTTGGTCGAAAGCCCCGACTACGCCATGTTCCAGCAGGAGATGAACGGCATCGTCCACGTGCGCGAGCACGGCTTCACGAAGGGCCGTCAGACGCTCGGTGCGGTCCTGCCCTTCGTCCCGAAGTCGATCTGGGCGAACCAGCCGGAGGCCACCGGTGACCTGATCTCGCGCACGGACGGCATCAACGCATCGTCGACGTTGTGGACCGAGGCCAACGTCGAGGCGGGGTGGCCCGCCATCATCGTGGTCTTCGTGCTCTACGGGGTGATCGCGATGCTCGCCGACGAGAGCTACGAGCGGTGGTCGCGGAGCCGGCCATCGATCATCGGCATCGCCGTCCCGCTGTTCGCGGCGTTCCAGTTCTTCGTGCTTCGGGGCTCACTGCTCCCCGTCGTCGGCGACCTCGCGCCCATCGTGGTGATCGTGGCGCTGTGCTCCCGGCGGTCGCGGCGCACCGCGGCAGCGTCCTCCAGCGAAGGGTCGGGCGTGGCGGTCGCCGACGGTGGTACGAACGGCGGGAACGGCACTCAGGCCGTCGGCGCCGCCGGTGCCCGTTCGACCGTGGTGAACGCCCGGCCGTAGACGAACACGCCGCCGGTCTCCGCAGTGGCGACGCCGGCCAGCGCGCCCCGTGCGGCCCCGACCAGCGCGCCGACGCATCCCAGCACCAACGTCGCCACCGCCACCCTGGAGCGGGCGCGCAGGCTGCGGCGCGCGTCGGCGTGGACCCGTAGGCCCACCACGAAGGCGAAGCCGATGCCGCCGGCCACCGCCGACCACGTCATCACCCCGAGCACCGTGGCGGTGCCCGCCCACGAGTCACCGAGCAGCGCTTCGCCGATGGCGGCGGGCAGGTTCCAGACCACCAGGCCCCAGACCAGGGTCACCAGTCCGAGGCCGGTGGCCAGACGGAGCACGATGGGTCGGGTGCGCTCTGGCGCGTCGGCGTGGGCACGCACGAGGCGCGGCGTGACCGCCACCCGCACCCCGGCGTAGAGCGCGTACATCGGGCCGAACAGGATCTGGGCCCCGCGTACCTTTGCCACCTCGTCGAGGCCGGCGATGGCGCCGAGGAACAGCACGACGACCTGGGTCGTCCCGTAGAGGAGCATGAACTCGGCGGCGTAGCGCAGGCCCAGGCCGGCGTGGTCGGGCAGCCAGCGGCGGGCGCCGGTGAGACGTGGGACGACCCGGAGCTGGAACGCGCCGACGACCGCGGCCACCGCGCCGGCCGCGCCCCACGCGGCGAGGAACCAACCCACGGTGTCGTGGGACGTCTGCGCGAGGGCGATGATGGCGAGGGTGGAGCCGCCGCCCCAGACGAGGTCGTTGACGGCTGCGGCGCGGGGCAGGTGCTCGGCGAACAGGGCGAAGCGCCAGAGGTCCTGGAGGAACAGTCCCGGCAGGATGAGCCCGAGCACCGGCAGGAGCTCGCCGATGGGGCCGGGCACCACGAGACCGGCAAGGGCGCAGAGGAACCCGAGGGCGGCGCCGAAGGCGAGTGCCGAGCCGGCCGCGCCCGCCAGCATCGAGCGGCGGTGTGCCTCGTCGGTGGCGCTGTAGGCCACCGAGAAGGCCTCCCCGTGGATCCCCTCGTTCACGCCCTGGCTGCAGACGTAGACGATGTAGACCGCCGAGAACGCCCCGAACTCCTCGGCCGTCACCTGGCGGGCGATCAGGATGGCAAGGACGACGTTGCTGAGGCTGTACACGCCCTGGTCGACGATCGACCAGGA
>CAYYDZ010000026.1:0-16459 GCA_964470715.1 uncultured Microthrixaceae bacterium
AGCTCGTTGTCGGCGTCCTGGCCGAACGAGACCGGCGCCGACGCGGGCAGGGCGCCGAGGTCCGCCTGGTCGTTCACCTGTCGGCTGCCGTCCACCAGGGCGGCCTGGAGGTGTCCCAGGCAGTAGTCGGTGTAGAGGTAGGCGCCTTCGAGGTCCGGGACGTCGGTGCCGCGGTACACGTAGCCGCCCGTCACCGAGCAGCCACCGTCCGCGTGGCGGTAGGTGATGACCGGACCGACGTAGCCCGAGGGCGGCTGGCCGCCCTCATAGGGCTGGTCGCCCTCCATCTCGTTCCACCCGAGGTTGGCGGCGCGCCCGGCGTTGCGGCCGGTGCCGTCGTTGGGGAGGAGGTCGATCTCCTCGACCTCGTCCTGGCCGACGTCGGCGATCCAGAGGTCGCCGGTCAGCGGGTCGAACGACCAGCGCCACGGGTTGCGCACGCCGCGCAGCCAGATCTCGGTGCGGGCCTCGGTGCCGTTGGCGCCGCCGACGTTGGGGTTGTCCTCGGGCACGCCGTACGGGGTGTCCCCGGCGGTGGGGTCGATGCGCAGGAACTTGCCCAGCAGGTCGGTCGGGTCCTGGGCGCGGTCGTCGGGGTCGCCGCCCGCGCCGCCGTCGCCGAGACCCAGGTACAGGTAGCCGTCGGGTCCGAAGGCGATGTTGCCGCCGTTGTGGTTGGCGAAGGGCTGGTCCACCCCCAGCACCTCTCGCCGGGACTCGGCCTCGATGGTGGCGGCGGTGCCCTCGCCCTGCACGGCGTACTCGTCGATGCGGGTGTCGCCGCTGCTGTTGGTGTAGCTCACGTAGAGGTGCTCGCCGTCCGGGGCGAAGGCCAGGCCGAGGAAGCCCTGCTCGCTCTCGGTGGACACGTCGTCGCGGAAGTCGAGCATCGGCTCGGCGGGAGCGTCCGGACCCGCCGACGGGTCGAGGCGGACGAGGGTGCCCGAGCGCAGGGCGACGTAGACGAGGTCCTCGTCGCCGTCACGCACGGCCATGGCCATGGGGGTGTCGTCGAAGTTGGCGATCTCGTCGAAGCCGACGGCGACGCCCTCGAGGGTGCCGACGCTGGGCACCGAGGTGCTGGCGTCCTCGGTGGTCGTGGGCGGGGCGTCGGTGGTGGCGGGGCGCACGGCGACCGTGGGTGGTGGGCTGTCGTCGCCTCCGCTCGAGCAGGCGCCGGCGAGCAGGGCGCCCGCCAGGAGCGCAACCGCCAGGCGGGGACGACGGAGCCGGGTGCGAGAGGAGATCACGACAGGATTCGTATCAGGCCTTCCTGGACGACGGACACCGCCAGCTGCCCCTCCTGGGTGTAGATCAGCCCGCGGGAGGTTCCGCGGCCACCGGACGCCGACGGGGTGTCCTGCACGTAGAGCAGCCACTCGTCGGCCCGGAAGGGCCGGTGGAACCACATGGCGTGGTCGAGGCTGGCCATCATGAGCGCCTCGTCCATGGTGCCGAGGCCGTGGGGGAGGATGCTCGTGTCCAGCAGGGTCATGTCCGACGCGTACGTGAGCACGCAGTTGTGGACGACCTGGTCGTCGGGCAGCACGCCGTCGGCACGCAGCCACGTGCGCTGGTGCGGCGGCAGCTTCTCCTTGCGGTCCATCGGCTCGTAGTCGCAGGAGCGGTGGTCGATGGGCCGGGGCCGGTCGTACCAGTCGCCGATGCGGTCCTTCCACGGGGCCATTCGCTCGCGCCAGTCGGGCAGCGTCTCGGGGTCGGGGGGCAGGCGCCCGTCGAACATGACGTCGGGGAGGGCGAGCTGGTGCTCGAGGCCGGTCTCGTGGACCTGGAACGACGCGGCGAGGTTGAAGATGGCCTTGCCGTGCTGGATGGCCACGACCCGGCGGGTGGTGAACGAACGGCCGTCCCGGATGCGGTCGACCTCGTAGAGGATGGGCACGCCCGGGTCGCCGGGCCGCAGGAAGTAGGCGTGCAGCGAGTGCACGGCGCGCTCAGGTTCCACGGTGCGGGCGGCGGCGACGAGCGCTTGGCCGGCCACCTGGCCCCCGAAGGTGCGCTGGCGGTCCTCGTCGGGGCTGCTGCCGCGGAAGATGTTCACCTCGATGGCCTCGAGGTCCAGCAGCTCGATCAGCGCGTCGACCGCCGCTTGCGACATGCCCTGCACACTACGGTGCCCCTTCCATGACCGAGCGATCCTTCCCGGCGGGCTTCCGATGGGGGACCGCCACCGCCGCCCACCAGGTCGAAGGCGGGAATTGGAACAACGACTGGTGGGCCTGGGAGCAGGATCCGTCGTCGGGGTGCGCCGAGCCCAGCGGCGACGCCATCGACCACTACCACCGCTTCGACGAGGACATCCGCCTCCTCGCCCAGCTGGGCTTCAACAGCTACCGCTTCTCGGTCGAGTGGAGCCGCATCGAGCCCGAGGACGGCCAGTTCTCCACCGCGGCGCTCGACCACTACCGCCGCATGGTGGCGTCGTGTCGGGCCCACGGCCTCGACGCCGTCGTCACGCTGCACCACTTCACGACCCCGCGCTGGCTCGCCGCGCAGGGCGCCTGGGCCGAGCCCGTCGCCGCCGACCGCTTCGTGCGCTTCGCCGAGCGCACCGCCGCCCACCTCGGCGACCTCGTGACCCGCGTGGCCACCTTCAACGAGCCCAACATCGTGGCCACCCTCGGCTACCTCGCCGGCGTGTTCCCGCCCGGTGGGCGCGACGTCGAGCAGCGCCGGTGGGTCAACGACGTGTTCCTCGACGCGCACCGGCGGGCCGTCCCTGAGATCAAGGCCCACGTGGGCGACGCCCCCGTCGGGTTGACCCTCGCCATGAGCGACTACCAGGCCGTGGCCGACCCCGACGGCGGTCGCCTCGATGAGGCCGAGGCCCGCGTCGCCCGCATTCGTCGCAACATGGAGGACGTCTACCTGGAGGCGGCCCGCGGCGACGACTTCCTGGGCGTGCAGACCTACAGCCGCACCCGCGTGGGGGCCGACGGCACCCTCGGTCCCGAGAGCGGCCACGACGTCCTCGTCATGGGCTACGAGTACTACCCCGAGTCGCTGGCCGCGACCATCCGCCGGGCCTGGGAGGTCACCGAGCACACCCCGCTGGTGGTCACCGAGAACGGCATCGGCACCGACGACGACACCCAGCGCCTGCGCTACCTGCGGACGGCGCTCGACGGGGTCCTGGACTGCCTCGACGACGGCATCGACCTCGCCGGCTACTTCTGCTGGAGCGCTTTTGACAACTTCGAGTGGTCCCGGGGCTACGTCCCCCGCTTCGGCATCATCGACGTCGACCGGGCCACCCAGGAGCGCATCCCCAAGCCGAGCGCCCGCTGGCTGGGTGAGGTCGCGAGGACCAACGTCCTTTCGTGACTGTCCCCGCTCACGCCGCGATCGTTAGGCTCCGATAGATGAGCATGTCCACCGCAGAGGTGATCGCCCGCATCAAGGCGATCGACCACCGCAAGGTGCTGCGCTACTCGGCAGTGTCGTTCATCGCCGTCCCGGTGACGCAGATCATCCTGCTCGTGTTCCAGTACGGGCTGGGCTGGAACGGCCTCGAGGCGAACACCATGGCCGTGGCCGTCACCGTCGTGCCCGTCTACGTCCTCAACCGCTACTGGGTGTGGGGCAAGCGCGACAAGAACAACTTCGTCACCGAGATCCTGCCCTTCTGGGGCATGACGCTGCTCGGCCTGCTCGTCTCGACGCTGTGCGTCGCCTACGCCGACAGCCACTTCGAGTCACCCCTCATGGTCAACGTGGCCAACGCCTTCGGCTTCGGCCTCGTGTGGATCCTCAAGTTCGCCGTGCTCGACCGGATGATGTTCGGCAAGGAGCGCCACTTCCCCATCGACGAAGGGGTCTTGGAAGCTGCGGACGTCACCGAGGACGAGCTCGTCGCCGACGGGTTCGTCGAAGGCGACCTCGAGGCCAAATGGGCCTGACGGCGTTCGTCGTCGCTGTTCTCGCATTGCCCGATGCACCAGCGGTCCGGACGATCTGACGACGCGCCCGACCGCCGGCGCCCCACCGCGCGTCACGCGACGTGGAACGGCACCGAGATCACGACGGTGTTCGGACGGAAGAGCAGGGCCAGCTTCAGGGCGAGGGCGCTCTGGTTGTGGAGCAGCTGCTCCCACCAGTGGTGGAGGATGAACTCCGGCACCACGACGGTGATCACGTCGTCGGACCAGCGCTCGTCGAGCCCGTCGATGTAGTCGAGCACGGGTCGGGTGAGCTCTCGGTAGGGCGACGGGACGACCTCGAGGGGGATGTCCGTGGCCAGGCTGGCCCACTCGGCCTCGATCACGTCGGTGCTCCCCTCCTCGACCTCGACCGTCACCGCCACCAGGTGGTGGGGGTTGAGGGTCTTCGCGTAGGCCACCGCCTGGGGAACGCCGCGGTGGACGCGACCCACCAGGATGACCACGGTGTGGCGCAGTGCCGCGGGCGGGTCCGTGACGTCGAGGGCGAGGCGACTGGCGAAGCGTGCGTAGTGGCGGTGGACCCGCCCCAGCAGCACGTAGATGAGCGGGATCACGAGCACCGGTATCCACGCGCCGGCCATGAATTTCGACGTGATCACGACCACCAGCACGATGGCCGTGGCCGTCGCGCCGGTGGCGTTGACCGCGCTCTTCCACCGCCAGCCCTCCTCGTGCAGGTGGAGGTGGTGGCGCACCATGCCCGCCTGCGACAGGGTGAACGCGAGGAAGAGGCCGACCGCGAACAGCGGGACGAGGCGCGTGGTGACCGCCCCGAAGCCGACCAGCAGGGCGGCCGCGGCCACCGAGAGCGCGAGGATCCCGTTGGAGTAGACGAGGCGGTCGCCGCGGTTCGCGAGCTGGCGGGGGAGGTAGCCGTCCCTGGCCACCACGGATACGAGGCGGGGGAACCCGGCGAAGGCGGCGTTGGCCGAGAAGATGAGGATGATGGCGGTGCCGGCCTGGAGGACGAAGTACAGCGGGCTGTTGCCGCCGAAGACCGCCCGGCCCATGATCGACAGGATCGTCTCCTGCTCGGAGAGCGTGGGCGTGAGGCGGTTGGCCAACAGGGCGATGCCCGAGAACAGGCCGGCCAGGATGACCCCGGTCCAGGCCAGGGTGATGGCGGCGTTGCGCGGCTGGGGCTCCTTGAAGGCCTGGACGCCGTTGGAGATGACCTCGACGCCGGACAGGGCGATGGCGCCGGACGCGAAGGCGCGGGCCAGCAGGAACGCGGTCACCGTTCCCACGAGCGCCCCGTTGTGCGTGTAGAAGTCCAGCTCCGCCTGGTTCGGTGGCAGGGGGTCGAGGCTGCCCGTGGAGAGCCGGAACAGCCCGTACCCGATCAGCAGGGCCATGCTGGCGACGTAGAGGTAGGTGGGGACCGCGAAGAGCGGCCCGGACTCCTTGACGCCGCGGAGGTTGATCAGCGTCAGCGCCACCAGCAGGACGAGGGCGACGATCACGAGGTGGTCGCGCAACGCCGGCACCGCCGAGGTGATGGCGGCGGTGCCCGCCGCGATGGACACGGCGACGGTGAGCGTGTAGTCGACCATCAGCGCAGCGGCGGCCAACATCCCCGCACGGTGCCCGAGGTTCTCGCGGCTCACGACGTAGGAGCCGCCACCGCCCGGGTAGGCGTAGATGGTCTGGCGATAGCTGCTGACCACGATGAGCAGCAGCAGGACCACCAGCCCGGAGATGGGCAGCAGGTAGTCGACGGCGCCGGCAGCGGCCACCGGGACGAGGACGTGCAGGATCTCCTGCGTGGCGAACGCGCTCGAGGCGATGGCGTCGGCGGCGAAGATGGGCAGGGCGATGAGCTTGCCCATGCGCTGCTCGCCCTCGGCGTGGGTGGCGAGGGGGCGGCCCAGGAGCGCCCGCTTCACGACGGAGGCCATGGTCGCCGTAGGTTAGGAGGGTGGACGACGACCTGCGCGCAGCCGCCGAGGCCGCTCGCGGCTTCATGCCCCCCGACGAGGGAGCGGCCCTGCACGAGGCCGCGCTCGTCGCCGGCCGCGGCCCTGCTGCCGGCGGTCCCTTCTTCGAGATCGGCGCCTACTGCGGCAAGTCGGGCATCTACCTCGCCGGCGCGGCCCAGACCACGGGCACGGTGCTGTTCTCGCTCGACCACCATCGGGGCTCCGAGGAGAACCAGGCGGGCTGGGAGCACCACGAGTCCGATCTGGTCGACGCCGAGATCGGCCTCATGGACACGCTGCCGGTGTTCCGCCGCACGCTCTACGACGCCGGCCTCGAGGCGTGGGTCGTCGCGGTCGTGGGCGAGTCGGCCACCGTGGGGCGTTTCTGGACCACACCCCTCACGCTCCTCTTCATCGATGGGGGCCACGGCAGCGAGCCCGCCCACCGGGACTACGAGCTGTGGACGCCCCATGTGGCGCCAGGGGGCACCTTGGCCATCCACGACGTGTTTCCCGACCCCGCCGCCGGCGGCCGCCCGCCCTACGAGATCTACCTGCGGGCCCTCGACGACGGCTTCGTCGAGGCGAGCGCCACCGGCAGCCTCCGCGTCCTCACCCGTTCTGGCGCCTGATCTACTGGCTCTGACCAGTACATCAGGCGCCAGAACGGACGAGGAGCCAGACAGCTCTAGTCGTCGAGGGTGAGGAGCGGGGGGAGTACGGCGTCGTGGTCGACGAAGAGCTTGCTGGCCTGGGTGGCACCGGTGAGGGCGTCGGCGGCGAGGATCACCGAGGCGGCGGTGTAGGTGGACTGCTCGCCACCGGGGAAGGTGGCCTCCTCGGGGTAGACGATGCCCGTCCAGTAGCGGCCGTTGTCGGCTCGGTGGCCCTGGGCCATGGCGAACAGGTCCGTGGCCAGCTCGACCTCGCCCACGGCCAGGTGGGCGATGAGGCACTCGCAGGTCTCGGCCGCGGTGATCCACGGGCGGTCGGACACGCAGCGGATGCCCTTGTCCTCGAAGAGGAAGGTGCCGCGGCGCTCGGCCAGGTGGGCGCGACCGGCGTCGCCGGTCAGCACGCCCGCGAGCACGGGGTAGTACCAGTCCATGGCCCAGCGGTGCTTGGGGGCGAAGGCGTCGGGCTCGGTGGCGATGACCCGGGCGAGACGGGCGACGCTGAGCTCCCAGTCGGGGCGCTCGTGGCCGAGCTCCTCGGCGACGGCGATGGCGCAGCGAAGCGAGTGGCAGATGCTCGACGAGCCGGTCAGCAGGGCGAACGACCACGGGGTGCCGTCGGCGTGGCGGGCCCAGAGGATCTCGCCGCGCGGGGTCTGGAGGTCGAGCACGAAGTCGATGGCGGGCTCGACCATGGGCCACATGGACTCGAGGAACTTGAGGTCCCGGGTGAGCAGGTAGTGGTGCCACACGCCGGCGGCCACGTAGGCGCAGGTGTTGGCGTCGAGCTTGTCCTGCTCGATGCCGTCCTCGACGTAGTACTGGTGCCAGGCGCCATCGGGGCGCTGGAGGCCCACGAGCCACTGGTAGGCGGCGATGGCCTCGTCCTGGAAGCCGCAGAGGTCGAGGGCCATGGCCGCCTCGACGTGGTTCCACACGTCGGCGTGGCCGCCGGGGAACCAGGGGATCATGCCCGAGGGCAGCTGCCACTCGACGATGGCGGCGGCGGTGGCCAGCATCTCGTCGGCGGTCACGAGGTCGGGCACCTCGGGGAGGTGGAGCTCACGCGACATCGGCGGTCTGCCTTTCGGTGGGGGAAGCGGTCTCGGGGGTGGCCGCGGCGCCCGACGCGGGCGTGGCCGAGGCGGAGACCCGGGGCGCAGGCGGTGCCACCGTGGCCAGGGGCTTGCGGGCGTACACGATGAGGCTCTTGCCCATGAGGGGCTGGAGGACCTTCTCGGCGACCTGGAGGACGACGGGCTGCTTCATGATGTCCCAGGTGAGGAGGCGCAGGTAGGCCCTGACCAGTGGGTTGTCGTCGTTGGTGGGGCCGACGGCGCACTTGAGCCACCAGTAGGGGGAGTGCAGCGCGTGGGCGTGGTGGCTGGGGCCGGGCTCGAGGCCGGCGGCCTTCATCTTCTGGCGCAGCTCGTCCTCGGTGTAGATGCGGACGTGCCCGCCGACCACGAAGGGGGCGTGGTACTCGTCGGAGAGGGCCCAGCAGACCTTCTCGGGAAACCAGGCGGGGATGGTGGCGGCGATGATGCCGCCGGGACGCAGGACCCGCATCAGCTCGTCGAGGGCGTGCTCGTCGTCGGGCACGTGCTCGAGCACCTCGGAGGCGATGATGCGGTCGAAGGTGTCGTCGGGGAACGGGAGCTTCACGGCGTCGCCGTTCACGCCCGTGGCAAGACCGTGGGCCGGGCCCTCGCCGGCCTGCTGCATGGCGCCGAAGATGCCCCGCACGTCGACCAGCTCGCTGTGCGAGTAGTCGAAGGCGATCACCCGGGCGCCACGGCGGTAGGACTCGAAGGCGTGGCGGCCCGCGCCACAGCCCATGTCGAGGAGCAGGTCGCCGGCTTGGAGGCCCAGGCGGTCGTAGTCGACGGTCAGCATGGTGTGGTCGGTCCGTCCCTGCTCAGACGGGGAGGCGGCGGCGCAGGCCGGCGAGGGCCCCACCGACGTCGTCCAACGAGGGCAGCGACAGGCTCGGGAGCGACGGCAGGTCGCCCAGGCCGGGGCCCTGGAGGCTGACCGTGGGCTCCGCGAGGCGGGCGCGGTACTGCTCGACGGTCTTCTCGGCGGTGACCGACCAGCTCCAACGCTCGATGATGCGCTGGCGGCCGGCGGCGCCGATGCGGGCCCGTAGCTCGGGGTCATCCAAGCCGCGCCGAAGGGCTGCGGCCAGCGCCTCGCTGTTCCCGGGGGGCACGAGCAGGGCGGTTGCGTTGTCGGCGCCCACGACCTCGGGGATGGCGCCGCCGGTGGTGGCGACGAGGGCCACGCCGCAGGACATGGCCTCGATGGCGGGCAGCGAGAAGCCCTCGTAGAGCGAGGGGACCACGGCCAGCTCGGACTCGGAGTAGAGCTCGACGATGCGCTGCTCGGACACGCCGCTGACGAACTCGACGGCGTCGCTGAGGCCCAGTTCGGCGAGGGTGCGAGCGGTGCGGCCCTCCTCCTTGGGCTTGCCGATGACCACCAGGTGGATGTTCGGGTTCTCCGTGCGCAGCTTGGCCACGGCCTCGAGCAGGTAGACGAGGCCCTTCATGGCCACGTCGGCGCTGGCGGTGGTGATGATGCGCCCCGGCACCGGCGTCACGCCCGGGACGGGCAGG
Source organism: uncultured Microthrixaceae bacterium (assembly GCA_964470715.1). Taxonomy (GTDB): domain Bacteria; phylum Actinomycetota; class Acidimicrobiia; order Acidimicrobiales; family DATDAH01; genus JAEUJM01. The sequence goes on from CAYYDZ010000026.1 coordinate 9,174, forward strand.
AAGGTCTCGGGGTCCACGCCCACCGGTACGACGTGCAGGCGACCGGGGTCGACGCCGTGGTCCTTGATGATGTCGCCGCGGGAGGACTCGGACACGGTGAGGATGCGGGTGAGGCGCTGGGCGACGCGGCTCTGCATCTTGGTGAAGGCGTACCAGCGGCCCTTGGCGAAGCGCTGGTAGGGCGTCTCGGCGTGCTCCATCTCGAGCTTGCGGTCGACGGTGATGGGGTGGTGGATGGTGCCGAGGACGGGCAGCCCGGCGCGCTCGATGCCGAGGAGGCCATAGCCCATGGACTGGTTGTCCTGGACGATGTCGAACTCGTCGACACGGTGCTTGAGGTGGTCCCAGGCCCGCAGGCTGAAGGCCAACGGCTCCGGGAAGGTGCCCGAGGAGAACGACAGCACCTCGGCGACGTCGGTCCAGTTCTTCAGCTCCCACACCGCGGGGAACCGCATGGGGAAGTGGTCGTTGTAGATCTCGAGGCTGGGCAGCTCGATGAGCGGCACCTCGTCGACGGTCTCGGGGTAGGGCGGGCCGCTGAGCACCTCCACGTGGTGGCCGAGGAGGGTGAGGGCCTTCGAGAGGTGACGGACGTAGACGCCTTGGCCCCCGCAGTGCTTCTTGCCGCGGTAGGTGAGCAGGGCGATCCGCAGGGGATCGTCGACGTGCGGGGTGGGTGCCAAGTGATCGGAGCCTTTCCGGGCGTTGACCGGTCGGTCAAGTGTACGAGGGTGGGACCCCCTGCTCCCACTGGCGGCCCGACACCGGCTCCACGTCCCTCGGAGCGCTTTTGGCATCCGGTTCGACCGATCGGCGGTTGCGCTCCGCTCCGGCGCGTGGCCACGAACAGTCCGCCGGTGCTGCGCAGGACCGAGGACCTCCGATCAGCCGACCCGCCAACGGAAGGTCGCGGTGGCGATCACGGGGTGGTCCGAGCCACCGTCGGAGCCCGGTGCCGCTTCGGCCGGGTCCAGGTTGAGGGCGTCGGGCGGTCCCGTCTGGGGCTCGACGCACAGCGCGTGGTCGGGCTCGGTGTAGATCACCCAGTCGGTGCAGTGGGACTCGATGTCGAGCCGGAGCGCCCCCGGCCAGCGCAGCTCGGGCGGGTCGACCATGTCGGTGAAGCAATCGTCCCACGGGGGCGGGCTCGGGCTGGTGACCGCGCCCGAGGGGATGCCGTCGGCGTCCTTGTTCCACATCATCCCCGCCTGGAAGTCGAGCTCGAGCTCGCCACCACGGGCGAGGCGCCGGCGGAACCAGGGGTGCCAGCCGCAGCTGGCCGGCATGGGGCGGTCGTCGGCGTGGACCTCCATGCGGAGGTGCAGGCGGTCGTGCTCGAGAGCGAAGGTCTGGCGCACCCAGCCGCCCAGGGGCCAGCGCTCGTCGAGGTCGATGCGCAGCGTGGCGGCCGCGTCGGTGGCCTCGACGACGGTCCACGGCCGGTCGTAGGTGACGCCGTGGATGGCGTGGGGCGCCTTGTTCTGGGGCAGCTGGTACTCGGTGCCCTCCCAGGTGAAGCGGCCGTTGCGGATGCGCCCGGCCCACGGGGCCATGGGGAAGCACCCCCATTGCGTCGGCGACTCTCGGCGCTCGACCAGGAGGTCCAGCCCGTCGACGGTCAGCTGGGCGAGACGCCCGCCGGCGTCGGGGTCGAGGGTGGCGCCGGCCCCGCCGGCCGAGAGCTCGATCACGCCTCGACGCTACCGGCCGGCGGCGCGGCGCCCGGGGCGTTCTGCGCGGCGGCACCGTTCGCGCCGGCGCGGCGGGAGCGGCGGTCGAGGAGGTGGGCGGCGAGCATCAGGGCGAGGGCGACGAGGAGGACGGGGAGGTCGCCGACGCGGGTGGCGAGGGTCTCGCCCTGGCGGCGGGTGATCGTGTCCTGGAGGACGCGCTGCTCGCTGACGCCGGTGCGGTCGACCACCCGTCCGTCGGGGGTGACGATGGCGGAGAAGCCCGTCGGTGCCGCTTGGAGCACCCAGCGGTCGTTCTCGAGGGCCCGCAGGCGCGAGGACGCCACCTGCTGGCTCTGCACCTGGGTGAGCCAGTACGACGACCCGTTCGTGGGGTTGAGCAGGACGTCGCCGCCGTGACCGATGGCGTCGCGGCCGCGGGTGCTGAAGAACACCTCCCACGAGATCACCACGCCGAACTTCCCCGCCGGGGTGTTGACGATGGCGGGGGTGTCGCCGGCGAGGGCGTCGCGGCCCGGCAGCTCGCTGTTGAAGCGCTCGAGCAGGCTGCGCAAGGGCACGTATTCGCCGAAGGGCACCCGCTTGACCTTGTCGTAGCGGTCCACGATGCGTCCGTCGGGGGCGTAGACCACGGCGGCGTTGAGGAAGTTGTCGTCGGCGCCCTCGACCGCACCCACGATCAGGGTGGCGTCGAGGCGGCGGGCGAGGTCGGCCAGCTCCTCGTTCTCGGGGTTGACCTCGAGGCTGCCTTCGACATTGACCACGTTCTCCGGCCAGAGGACCACGTCGACGGGGCCGTCCACCTCCTCGCTGGCCTCGAGGTGGCGTTCGAACACGTCGCGGGGGTCGGTGTCGCTGGCCCGGGTGCGCTGGGGACCGCCGCCCTGCACGATGGCGACGTCGAGGTCCTCGACCCCGTGGGCGCGCGGCGCGACCCAGGCACCGAGCGCGATCAGGGCCACCGCGCCGAGGGCGAGGCCGGCCTGCTGGGGCGCCCGTTCCCACAGGGCGGAGAGGGCGACGCCGATCAGCCCCACGATCAGCACCAGGACCAGACTGCCGGCCAACCGCACGGTGAAGGCGAGGGGGGCGGCGGACTGGCTCATGGCGAGCGTGGAGAGGGGCACGCCGCCGAAGGGCCACGACCAGCGGGCCCACTCGGCGAGGACGAAGGCGCCCGGCAGGCCGAGCCAACGCCAGCGACCGGCGGGCAGGAGGGCGACGGCCAGGCCGAAGTAGGCGGCGTAGGTGGCGCAGGCGACCAGGTAGCCGGGCAGGGTGAGGTCGACCATCCAGAGCATCGACGGGTACAGCCAGGCGGCGCAGACCAGCCAGGTGCGTCGGAAGCGGGCCTTGCGCGGCTGGCCGGCGATGAGGCGGTCGAGCAGGGCGATGCCCACGAAGGCCAGCGGCCACCAGCCCCACGGCGGGACCGAGGCGGCGATGACGAGGCCGGTGCCGATGCAGCGCAGGGCGAGCAGCGCCTTGGTGCCGCGCGTCCTCGCCGGCGCGACCGGCTCGGTGCTCGGGTCACCCGCCCCGGCGTCACCCGCGTCGGTGTCGCCCGGATCGCCTTCGACGTCCAGGCCGTCACCCGGATCGGCGTCGGACGCGGCCGGATCGGCGTCGGTGGTGGGCTCGGTCAAGGCGTCGATCTTCGTCGCCCGCCCGCCCCCCGGCCAGTCAGGCCCTCCTGGTCATCGCCTCGTCACGCTCCCTCGAGTGACCATCCCGGTGCCAGGAATGGGGATCTGGCTCGTCCCGGTCACCGGTTGGTCGCGCTGGTGTGGCGAGCCGGGTGCGGCAACGAGCGGGGGTGGGGGATCAGCCTGCGGTGGCGGCGTCGAGGGCGGCCGTGGCGGCCTCGCGGCCCTGGCGGATGCAGGCAGGGATGCCGACGCCCTTCTGCACGGCGCCGGCGAGGACCACGCCGGGCACCTCGGCGGCGAGCTGAGCGTCAAGGGCGGCCATGCGCTGGAGGTGGCCCGGGGTGTACTGGGGGAACGAGTCGGTCCAGCGGACGACGCGCACGGCGGTCGGTTCGGCGTCGAGGTCCATGGTGGTGCCGAGGTCGGCTCGCACGCCGGCCACGAGGGCGTCGTCGTCGAGCTCGGCGATGCGCTCGTCGCCGTACCGGCCGGCCGACGCCCGCAGGAGCACCTGGCCCGGGGCGGCGAGGTGGGCCCACTTGCTGGACGCCCAGGTGCAGGCCGTGATGAGGCAGCCCTCGGTGCGGGGGACCAGGTAGCCGCTGGCGTCGAGGGGCCGCTCGACGGCGTCGGCGGGCACGGCGAGGGTGACGAGGGCGACCGACGAGTAGTCGATGGCGCCGAGGGTGGCGGCGGGCTCGGGGGCGACGGCCTCGAGCAGGCGGGCGTCGGCGAACGCCGGGCTGGCCAGCACGACGGCGTCGGCCTCGATCGGGCCGCCGGCGGTGTGCACGGCGTAGCCGCCGCCGGCGCGGCGCTCGATGCCGGTGGCCGGCGTGCCGAGGTGGACCTCGGCGCTGATGGCGTCGACCACCCGGTCGACGAGGCGCTGGAGGCCGCCGGGCAGGCTGTAGAACATCGGCGTCCCGGGGTCGGGCGGCGCCGCCGCCTTCATGGCCAGGAGGCCCCGCACGAGGCTGGCGTTGCGGCGGGCGGCGTCGGCGATCTGGGGGGCGGCCGCGGCGACGCTGAGGTGATCGGAGTCGCCGGCGTTGATGCCGCCGATGAGGGGGTCGACGATGCGCTCGAGCACCTCGTCGCCGAGGCGCGAGCGGATCAGCTCGCCCACCGAGCAATCGCCCTCGGGCAGTTCGCCGGGTAGCGCGCCGGCGGCGTCCTCGGGGTGGTCGAGGTCGCGTCGGGCGATCTCGACGGCCTCGGGCGACACCAGGCCGCTGGCGGCCAGCTGGTCGAAGTCGGTGGGCACGCCGAGGACGTGGGCCTCGGGCAGGCGGCGCAGGGCGCCCCGGACCCAGAGGTAGGCGGTGGTCTGGTCGGGGCTGACCAGCTCGTCGAAGAGGCCCAGCTCCTTGCAGAGGTCGACCGCCCACGGCACCCGGGCGAGGAAAGTGTCCGGACCCAGCTCGACGGGCAGGCCGGCGAAGGGCTGCGTCTCGATCTTGCCGCCGAGGCGGTGGCCTGCCTCGAGCAGGACGACCTCGGCCTCGGGGTGCTTGGCCAGCTCGTAGGCGGCGGCGAGGCCGGCGATGCCCCCGCCGACGATCACGACGCGGCTCATCGCCCCGCCCCCGGGGTCCCGTCGCCGGCGAGCGAGCCTCGAGTTCGGTGGGTTCGGGTGGGGGAGGGCATCAGGTGGGCTCCTCGGGCGGGGTGGCGGCCACGACCAGGTCGGCGAGGGCGGCCATCACGGCGGGTTCGTCGTTGAGGGAGGCGGTGCGGCCGAAGGCGATGGCGACCTCGTCGGCCACGGCCTTGGCCTCGATGTCGAGGTCGTAGAGCACTTCGAGGTGGTCGGCCACGAAGCCCTGGGCGCACACGGCGATGCCGTCGTGCTCGCCCGCGGCGGCGACCTCGCGGATGACGTCGAGGATGTCCGGGCCGCGCCACGGCTCGGGGGTGCGGCCGGCGCTCTGCCAGGCGACGCCCCAGTCCTGGGCCGGCGCGCCGACCCGCTCGACGACGGCGGCTGCGCTGTCGCGCAGCTGGTCGGGGTACGGGTCGCCCCGGAGCACCCGCTCGGGCAGGGAGTGGGCGGTGAACACCACCTGGGTGCGTCCTGGCAGGTCGGCGAGGGTGTCGCGTAGGGCGCCGGCGAGGAAGTCCAGGTAGGCGGGCTGGAGGTGCCAGCTCTCGATGCCGGCGGCGGTGACGCCCCGCTCGGCGGCTGCTTCGGCCAGGCGCTTCTGGTACTCGCCGACGCTGAAGCCGGAGTAGTGGGGGGCGAGGACGAGGCCGACCACCCGGGTGACGCCGTCGTCGGCGAGGGTGGTGAGGGCGTCCTCGATGAAGGGGCTGGCGTGCTTCTGGCCGAGGACCACCCGGTAGCCGCCCGGCACCCGGGCCTCGAGGGCGGCCTCGACCGCGGCGCGCTGCGCCTCCGTGCGCTGGGCGAGGGGGGAGACGCCGCCGAGGGCGTCGTAGCGGCGTTGGAGGTCGGCCAGCTGCTCGGGCTCGGGCGGACGGCCCCGGCGGATGTGGGTGTAGTAGGCCTCGACGTCCTCGGGCCGCTTCGGGGTGCCGTAGGCCATGACCACGACGCCGACGGGGTCGGCCGGGGCGGTGTTCGCAGCGTCAGCCACGGAAGGCCCCGCGGTCGGTTCCGGCCGTACTGGCGCCTGATGTACTGGCCATGGCCAGTACATCAGGCGCCAGAACGAAGGGGGTGGGAGTGGGGGTCCGACTGGTCACGATGCGGCTCCTTCGGCGCCGAGGGCGACGCCTTCGTCGTGCACCAGCGCCACCACGCGCTCGAGCACGGTCGGGTCGGTCTCGGGCAGCACGCCGTGGCCGAGGTTGAACACGTGGCCGAGCCCACCGCCGCGGCGCAGCACGTCGCGGGTGGCGTCGGCCACCACCGGCCACGGCGCCAGGCAGAGCGCGGGGTCGAGGTTGCCCTGGAGGGCGCGACCGCCGACCCGCCGACGGGCTTCGTCGAGCGGCACCCGCCAGTCCACGCCCACGACGTCGGCGCCGGCCTCGCCCAGCAGGCCGAGCAGCTCGCCGGTGCCCACCCCGAAGTGGATGCGGGGCACGCCGGTCTCGCCGATGCCCTCGAGCACCTTGGCGCTGGCGGGCAGGACGAAGCGGCGGTAGTCCTCGGGGGACAAGGCGCCGGCCCAGCTGTCGAAGAGCTGGATGGCGGAGGCGCCGGCCGCCACCTGCGAGCGCAGGGAGGCAAGGGCCAGATCGGCGAGGGCGTCGACCAACTTCTCCCAGAGGGCCGGGTCGCCGTGCATGAGGGCCTTGGTCTTGGCGTAGGTGCGCGAGGGACGGCCCTCGATCAGGTAGCTGGCCACGGTGAAGGGCGCGCCGGCGAAGCCGATCAACGGCACGTCGAGCTGCTCGACGAGCAGGCGCACCGTCTCGAGCACGTAGGGCGTGTCCGCCTCGGGATCGAGGGGTCGCAGACGGGAGAGGTCCGACGCGGACGAGAAGGGCTCGGCGATGACGGGACCGACGCCCGGCACCACGTCCACCCCGAAGCCGATGGCCTCGGCGGGCACGACGATGTCGGAGTAGAGGATGGCGGCGTCGACGTCGTAGCGCTCGACCGGCTGGCGGGTGATGGTGGCCGAGAGCTCGGGGTCCTTGATGGCCTGGAGGATGCTGCCCTCACCCCGCACGGCCTTGTACTCGGGCAGCGAGCGTCCGGCCTGGCGCATGAACCAGACGGGGATGCGGTCGACGGGCTCGCTCCGGCAGGCGCGCAGGAAGTCGCTGGTCGCGGCCAGCGAGGTGGGGTCGGCGGGAGCGGCGGGCACGACCTCAACGTACCGTCAGGGGTCATGCGGCGATCCATCGACGACCACCCCTTCGACCCGGCGGACCAGCCGGCCGACGACGACGACCTGGCCCGCCTCTCGTGGGCCGTCGCGATCTCCGACGACTACGAGGACGCCGAGCCCCGGGTGGTGCTCACCGTCGA
>CAYYDZ010000026.1:16559-18567 GCA_964470715.1 uncultured Microthrixaceae bacterium
TCGCGATCTCCGACGACTACGAGGACGCCGAGCCCCGGGTGGTGCTCACCGTCGAGGAGGTCGGTCGCGCCGGCGAGGGCCTCGTCCTGCACCTCACCCCCGCCCTCACCCGCCGCCTCCGCGTGGCCCTCCACGACGCCCTCCGAGAGATAGGCCACCCCGACCCTTGACGGGCGCTCGGACTGACCGCCCGCCGGGTCCTGTCGGCGAGTTCCGTTTCGGGCCATGCTCGCTCGTCCCTCGCTGCGCGTGGCCCGAAGCCGTCTCGCCGCCACCCGTCAGGCTCGGCTGCCTCCGCCCGTCGCCCAAGAACAGGCGATCAGCGCCCCAGAGGGCGCCGATCGCGGTCGCGTCGAGCGGGACTAGGACTCCAATTGCCGCGCGACGTCGCGGTAGCGGGAGACGGGGATGAGGTGGATGCCGTCGAAGGCGCCGGTGGCGCCGATCTGCTCGACCAGGTCGCAGGCCAGGGCGACGCCGGCGTCGCGGTCGGCCTCGATGGCCTCGACCACGGCGTCGGGTACCGCGAGCTGTGGGATGTCGTGGCTGAGCTTGCGGGCCATGGCCGCACTGGCGATGACCATCACGCCGGCGTAGACCGGCCCGGCGAAGTCGACGGTCTCGCGCCACGCCACCAGGGCGTCGACGTCGAAGCCCACCTGCACGAAGAGCGAGTCGGCCTCCTGCTTCCACGCCGGCACGGGGCGCAGGCCGGTGGTCACCCCGATGCGGAACGGCCCCGTCGACGCGTCGTGGGTGGCGGCGAACGAGCGGGCCTCCTCGATCATCAAGCGCACGGTGAGGTCGTCCGAGCGCTTGCCGGACTCGGGCCGGTCGCCGTAGACGAACAGGAACTCGTCCACCCCATAGGCCGCCGCGGTGAGCAGGTCGCGGCGGAAGCCGAGCAGGTTGCGGTCCCTGGCGTTGAGGCAGGCGATCGAGCGCCCGCCCATCTGCGCCACCTCGTGGGCGACGGCGATGCTCGACACCGTGGCCCGGCCGATGTGGTTGTCCGGGATGAGGAAGGCGGATGCGATCGTGCTGAGCACGCCGATCTGGTGGCGCACGTGCATGAGCTCGGGCCGGGTCGCCGGTTCGATCTCGCAGATGACGGGGAGCCCGGCGGCGACCATCGCCCGACCATAGGACAGGTCCGCCCACTACGGTCGGGCGATGCCTGCGGTGTTCGTCCACGGAGTGCCCGAGACCCCGGCGGTGTGGGGGCCGCTCGTCGAGCGCGTGGGACGTGACGACGTCGTGCTCCTCCAGTTCCCCGGCTTCGGGTGCCCGTTACCCGACGGCTTCGAGCCGACGATGTACCGCTACGCCGACTGGCTCGCCGCTGAGCTGGCAGGCCTCGACGACGTGGACCTCGTCACCCACGACTGGGGCGCGCTGCTCATGTTGAAGGTGCTGGCCGACGAGCCCGGCCTGGTGCGCTCGTGGGCCACGGACGCCGGCGACCTCGGCGCCGACTTCAAGTGGCACGACCTCGCGCTGCTGTGGATGACCCCCGGCGCCGGCGAGGAGTTCATGGACGGAATGGTCAACGGACCGGTCGCCGACCGGGCCGCGCTGCTGGCCGGCGCGGGCGTGCCCGAGCCCGGGGCCACCGAGATGGCCGAGGCCCTCGATGCCACCATGGCGGCGGCCATCCTCACCCTGTACCGCTCGTCGGCGGACATCGGCAACGAGTGGGGCCCGGGCATCGATGCCATCGAAGGGCCCGGCCTCGTCTTCGAGTCGATGCAGGACCCGTTCCGCAACGCCGGTCGGGCCCGTCGCCTCGCCGACCGCACCGGCGCCGAGGTCGTGCCGCTGCCCGAGGGCGGCCACTGGTGGATGCTCGACTCGGCCGATGCCGCGGCGGCGGCGCTGAACGCTTTCTGGTCGACCTGACGCCATCCGAAACGCCGGCTGCTCCCGTTCTGGCACTCCGGTTCTGGCGCTCCCGTTCTGGCGTCGCCGGCGCCCGTCTCGCGGGCGCATCGGACACTCGCTCGTCGGA
>CAYYDZ010000026.1:18667-25976 GCA_964470715.1 uncultured Microthrixaceae bacterium
CACTCGCTCGTCGGATCCCGGCGCCGGCGCGCAGGGGCGCGTCGCCCGGTGAGCGTCAGCGACCCCAGGAGCGGGCGAGGTCGGTGATGCCGAGGCGGTGGAGGCGATCGGTGGCGGTCTCGTAGGCCAGCTCGACGAGTTCGGCCTCGCCGGAATCGTCCATCGCACCGCCCTGCATCAGCTCGAGGTCGGCGCCGGTGGGCTCGAAGACGAGCACCGGCGTTCCGCCGGCCTCCACCTCGTCCACCTCGAGGCCCAGCACCTTGTGGTAGCCGGCCCGGCTCACCCACCGGGGATGCCACTGCAGCGCCTCACCCACCGCCGACATCGGGGAGATGACGACCACGCCGTCGAGCCCGAGGCCCGCCAGCACGTCGGCGTTGGTGGACGAGTGCGCGGCCCCGTCGAGGTAGAGCTCGTTGTCGATCTCGACCGGCTCGAAGTAGCCCGGGATGGCCGACGACGCCTCGACCGCCCTGGCCAGCGGCGGGCAGCCCAGCGCGCCCGGGGCCGGGTCGCGGCCGAACACGACCCGCTCGCCGTCTCGCAGGCGCACGCTGCAGATCCACAGGGGATCGTCCGGCCAGCCGTTCCCGTACAGCAGGCGCAGCTTGTCGCCCAGGGGGGTGATGGGCACGGTGCCCCGCGGCAGGAGCCCCGACAGGCCGACACCGAGGCCCGTGGGCCAGGGCCGTCGGAAGCCGTGGCGGACGAGCTGCGGCGCTTGCGGCCGCCGGGCGGCGAGCCCGCGCGGCGGGTCTGGCTCCTCGAACTCGGTCACGTGGGTCACGTCGCCGACGAGGGCCGACCCCTCGGGAGAGGTGGGCTGCCCGGTCACGCGGGCGCGGTGGTCGGCGGGGGACAGGCCGAGGCGCAGCGTCGCCCCCGTCCCCGAGCCGGCCGACGTGCCGACGATCAGCGACGCCTCCCGGGCGTCCCAGTTGGCGGTGTCGGCGAGGGCGGCGAGGGTGCCGATGGTGTACGCCCGGCCGATGATGCCGCCCGCCCCCAGCACAAGACCGACCGCCATCGCCGACCAGCATCGCACGCCGATCCGTGCGCGAGGCTGGCGGGATGGCTGAAGACTTCGAGGCCCGCATCGCCGCCGCCTACGCCGTGGAGGGCAAGGCGGTCGTGCTGGGGCGAGGCGTGCTGGACGGCACCACCCACCCGTCGGCGATCGTGCAGATCCCCACGGCGATGTGCAATCGCCACGGGCTCATCGCCGGCGCCACGGGCACGGGCAAGACCAAGACCCTCCAGCTCATGGCCGAGCAGCTCTCGGCCCTGGGCGTCCCCGTGTTCGCGGCCGACCTCAAGGGCGACCTCTCCGGGCTCTCGCAGCCGGGCCAGCCGAACGAGCACATCGACGCCCGATCGAAGGACCTCGGGGTCGAATGGCAACCCGCCGGGCGCGCCGTCACCTTTCTCTCCCTGGGCGGCCTCGGCCCCGGCGTGCCCGTGCGCGCCCCTGTGTCGAGCTTCGGTCCCCAGCTGCTGGCGAAGGTGATGTCCTCCAACGACACGCAGTCGTCCTCGCTGTCGATCGTGTTCCGCTACGCCGACGAGGCCGGCCTGCCCTTGCTCGACCTCGCCGACCTGAAGGCCGTGCTCCAGTACCTCACCAGCGACGAGGGCAAGCCCGAGCTGAAGACGCTGGGTGGTGTGTCCACCCAGACCGCCGGCGTGCTCTTGCGCTCGATCAGCGAGCTCGAGGCCCAGGGCGGCGACGCCTTCTTCGGCGAGCCCGAGTTCGAGGTCACCGACCTGCTGGGCGTCGGCGCCGACGGCGTCGGGCAGGTGAGCTGCCTCGAGCTGCCGGCGGTGCAGGACCGCCCCCGCCTGTTCTCCACCTTCCTCATGTGGCTCCTCGCCGAGCTCTTCCAGAACCTGCCCGAGGTCGGCGACCTCGACCAGCCCAAGCTGGTGTTCTTCTTCGACGAGGCCCACCTGCTCTTCGAGGACGCCTCGAAGGAGTTCGTCGAGCAGGTGGCGCAGACCGTGCGCCTCATCCGGTCAAAGGGCATCGGGGTCTTCTTCGTGACCCAGCTGCCCGACGACGTGCCCGACGACGTCCTCGCCCAGCTCGGCAACCGCGTGCAGCACGCCCTTCGGGCGCACACCCCTCGCGACGCCAAGGCCCTGAAGGCGGCGGTGAGCACGTACCCCTTCACCGACGACTACGAGCTCGAGCGGGACCTCACCGCGCTCGGCATCGGCGAGGCCATGGTGACCATCCTCGGCGAGGACGGGGCGCCGACCCCGGTGGTGTGGACGAAGTTGCTGGCGCCGGTCTCGCTCATGGCCGCGGTGGATGGCGCCGTCGTGGACGCCACCGCGAAGGCGTCGCCGCTGTGGGCCAAGTACGCCGTCGAGGTGGACCGCGACTCAGCCCGCGAGCTGCTCGCCGCCAAGATGGCGGCCGCCGCGGCCGCGGCGGCGCCCCCGCCCGCCACGCCGGCACCCGCGCCGGCCCCCGCTCCTTCCGCCGGCGGTGGGGTCCAGGTGCCCGAGCCCCCACCGCACACCAGCGCCCCCGGGCCGGGCTCGGGCTCACGGTCTCGCTCCTCGAAGGACGACGGCAACGTGGTCACCGACTACCTGCGCAGCCGGGAGGGCCGCTCGATGGTCAACACCGTCGTGCGCGGCGTGTTCGGGATGCTCAAGAAGCGGTAGCACCCGCACCCTGGGGGTCCCGGCCGCTGACGTCGGGGCGGCCCTGCGCCGGTAGGATGGTCGACCCCCCATGGTCAGACATCCCGAGCTCGAGGCCGAGCAGGCCTACATCGACCACGCCTACGAGTGCCTCGAGGCGAACCGTCGGTCGGCGACGCGCCTCCAGGACACCCTCGAGGTCGGCAAGGGCGGCACCGAGCAGGCCCGTTGGGAGCGCGAGGTCTTCCAGGGGAACATCCTCAATCGCCTGTCCCAGCTCCAGCTGGGGGACGCCTCGCTGATCTTCGGTCGCATCGACCGCACGCCCGAGGCCGGCGGCGAGTCGTTCCACGTGGGCCGCCTGGCCGTGTCCGACGAGGACCAGGAGCCGCTCGTGGTCGACTGGCGGGCGCCGGTGGCCGAGCCCTTCTACCGGGCCACCGGTCGCGAGCCGATGGGACTGCGTCGGCGTCGCCACTTCGCCACCCGGGGTCGCACCCTCCTGTCCATGGAGGACGAGGTGTTCGGCGACCTGGACGGCCTCGAGGCCAACGGCAGCGACGAGGGGATCACCGGCTACGGCGCCCTCATCGCCGCCCTCGAGTCGTCGCGCTCGGGGCGCCTCGGCGACATCGTCGCCACCATCCAGGGCGAGCAGGACGAGATCATCCGGGCACCACTGCCCGGCGTGCTGGTGGTGCAGGGTGGCCCGGGCACGGGAAAGACCGTGGTGGCACTCCACCGTGCGGCGTACCTGCTCTACACCCACCGCTTCCCCCTCGAGGGCCAAGGGGTCCTGGTCGTCGGCCCCAACCGCCTGTTCCTCGGCTACATCGAGCAGGTCCTGCCGTCGCTGGGCGAGGCAGGGGTCGAGCTCGCGGTGCTGGCCGACCTCATTCCCGAACAGCACGTGCGGGGCCGAGACCGTGGCCTCGCCGCCCGGGTCAAGGGCGACGACCGAATGGTGCAGGTGCTGCGCCGGGCTGCGCGCGACCGCGAGCGCCCGCTGCGGGAGCGCCTCGAGGTGGGTTACGGGCTCACCGTCCTGCGCCTGTCGGTGGCCGAGAGCGACCGCATCGTGCGCGAGGCCCGACGGCGCTTCCGCAACCACAACGCCGGCCGGCGCTTCGTCGAGCGCTCGGTGTTCGACGCCCTGGCCGCCAGCAGCCGCCTCGAGCCCGACCCCGGCGAGGTGCGGGCTCAGGTGCGCGGCGACCTGGCCGTGCGTGAGGCCCTTGACTGGATGTGGCCGGTCCTGACCCCGGCTCAGCTGCTGCACGACCTCTTCGGCTCCCGGGCGCTGCTGCGCTCGGCCGGTCGCCATCACCTCAGCGAGGCGGAGGCCGATGCCCTGGCGCGTCCCCGCTCCGCTGCGGTCGACGAGGTGGTCTGGACCAACGACGACGTGCCCCTGCTCGACGAGGCCCGCACGCTCCTGGGCCCGCCGCCGCGCCGCAAGCGCAACGCGGCCGCGGCCGACGACGAGGTGCGCACCTACGGCCACATCGTGGTCGACGAGGCCCAGGACCTCTCGCCCATGCAGCTGCGGGTGCTGTCCCGCCGCTCGCTGAACGGCTCGATGACCATCGTGGGTGACATCGCCCAAGCCACCGGCGCCTGGGCCCACGACGACTGGGAGGGCGTGCTGGCGCACCTGCCCGACCGCCGGCCGTCCCAGCGGGCCGAGCTGACCGTCGGCTACCGCATCCCCGCCGCCAACATGGTGCTGGCGGCCAAGGTGCTGGCCCTCGCCGCTCCCGACCTCACCGCGCCGTCGTCGGTCCGCGAGGGCGACAGCGACCCCCGCCTGGAGGCCGTGGCCGATCCGGGCGCCCTCGGCGCCGAGGTGGTCCGCCTCGTCGGCGAGGAGAGCGAGGCCGTCGGTCTGGGCAGCGTGGGCATCATCTGTCCGCCCTCGCTCACCGCGCTCGTGGCCGATGCGCTGGAGGCGGCCGGCATCGAGCACGGCGCCGCCGACCGCCACGGCCTCGAACAGCAGGTGACGGTGGTGCCGGTGGGCCTGGTCAAGGGCCTCGAGCTCGACGCCTCGATCGTGGTGGAGCCCGCCGCCATCGTGCGCGAGGAGCCCCAGGGCATGCGCTCGCTCTACGTCGCCCTCACCCGGGCGACCAAGCGCCTCACCCTGGTGCACGCCGAGGCGCTGCCCGACGTCCTCGCCGACTGAGCCGCCGGCGGGCGCTCGCCCCAAGTGCTGCGATGACCACCAGAACCCGCCTGTCGTCAGCAACACCGACGAGTACCCGGAACGGAAGACGCCGGACAGGAGGCGGGAGGAGCGGGGCGGGGTCAGGCCTCGGCGGCAAGGGCGGCGGCGGCCAGCTCCTCGGGCTCGTCGACGTCGCCGCTCGCCAGCGGCACCGGGCCGACGGCGCTGGGGCGGTCGGGGCGCAGGAACAGGTACGTGACCGGGACGATGTAGGCCAGCCAGATGACGACCTGCTCGAGCGAGGGGCGCGGGTCCCAGCCGAACAGACCGGCCAGGAAGCGGCCGACCTGGGTGTCGATGGTCAGCCACGAGATGTTCGTGAGGTTGTAGACCGCCCAGTTGAAGCTGTTGAGGGCGTTGGTCTCGGTGGCCTGGAGGAACATCACGCCCTTGGCCATGAGGCCGGCGGCGAAGACGATGACGATCATGCCGGTGATGTTGAAGAACAGCTTCATGGGCAGGACCTTGCTGCCCGAGTAGACGAGGTAGCCGAGGGCGCAGGCGATGGCGAGGCCGATGAGGCCGCCGACGAACACGTCCCAGCCAGTGCTGGAGGTGGCGGCGGCGATCAGGAACAGGGCGGTCTCGATGCCCTCGCGCAACACGGCGAAGAAGGCGACCATCAAGACGGCGGTCTTGACGCTGTCGGAGGCGAGGGCGGCGTCCACCCGGTGCTCGAGCTCACCCTTGATGGCCCGGCTCTGGCGGCGCATCCAGAACACCATCCACGTGAGCACCGCGGCGGCGATGAAGGAGATGGCGGCGAAGGCGCGCAGCTTCGCGTCGCCCTCGAACGAGCCCACGGTGTTGTGGAGCACCACGCCGAACACGGTCGAGATCAGCGCCGCCAGCCCGACGCCGGCCCACACCGAGCGGTCGAGGTCCGTGCGGCCGATCTTGCGCAGGTACCCGAAGACGATGCCCACGATGAGGGAGGCTTCGAAGCCCTCGCGGATGAGGACCAGCATCGATTCACCCATAGTTAGGATACCTTAACACTCAGTGGAGCAGCCGCCAACAGCCCATCTTCGCGCGGTGCCGGGGTCCGCTCCGTCGGCCGACCTTGTGGTGGTCGGCGCCGGCCCCGCCGGGCTGGTCGCCGCCCTCGGTGCGGCGCGTTCGGGTCACGAGGTGGTCGTGGTCGAGGCCGCCGACCACGTCGGCGGCATGGCGGCCAGCATCGAGGTCGCGGGCCAGCGGGTCGACTTCGGCAGCCATCGCCTCCATCCGGCCATCGACGCCGAGCACCTGGCCCTGCTCCGTGGCCTGCTGGGTGACGACCTCCAGGTGCGCCCTCGTCACGGGCGCATCGACCTCGCCGGCCGGTGGCTCGCGTTCCCGCTCCGGCCCGTCGACCTCGTCCGTCGCCTCCCGCCTTCGTTCGCAGCCGGCGCCGCCCGCGATGCGCTGCTCGGGCCCTTCCGCCGGCCTCGGGTCGACACCTTCGCCGAGGTCGTCCGCGCCGGCCTCGGGCCGACGGTGGCGTCGACGTTCTACGAGCCCTACGTCACCAAGCTCTGGGGCGTGCCGCCCGGCCAGCTCTCGGGTGAGCTGGCCCGCCGGCGGGTGAGCGCCTCGTCCGCGTCCGACGTGCTCGCCCGGTTGGTGCCTCGACGGCGGAGTCAGACCGGCGTCCCGGACAAGGGGACCTTCCTCTACCCGGCGACCGGCTTCGGGGCGATCGCGGAGGCGCTGGCCGACGCGGCGGTCGCCGCCGGCGCCGATTTGCGATTGGGTGTCACCGTCGACGGCCTCGGCCTGGCCGACGACCGGGTCGACGTGCACCTGGCGGACGGCACCCGCATCGACGCCGGCCGGGTGTGGTCCACCGCGCCGCTGCCGGCGCTCGCGCGCTGGGCGCACCCCGCGGCGCCCGCCGAGGTCCTGGAGGCGGCCGGCAGCATCGAGCACCGAGGCCTCGTCCTCGTCTACCTCGTCGTCGACCGGCCGCAGTGGACCGAGTTCGACGCCCACTACTTCCCGGCCGCGGACAACCCCGTCGCCCGCCTGTCCGAGCCCAAGAACTACCGGGATGGCCCGGACCCCGCCGACCGGACCGTGCTCTGCGCCGAGGTGCCCGCCGACGTCGGCGACGCGACGTGGACCGCCTCCGACGAGGACCTCGGGGCGCTCGTCAGCGACGCCGTGTGCCGCCTCGGCCTGCCCGACCCCGCGCCCGTCGCCGTCGAGGCGCGGCGCCTGCCCCGGGTCTACCCCCGCTACCGCGTCGGCTTCGAGGCCGACCTCGCCGCCCTCGAGGCCTGGGCGACCGAGCAGCCTCGTCTCCTCACCTTCGGGCGCCAGGGCCTCTTCGTCCCCGACAACACCCACCACGCCTTGGTGATGGGCTCGGCCGCGGCGGCGGCGCTCGGCCCCGACGGCTCGTTCGACGAGGCGGCGTGGCGCTCTGCTCGCGACGGATTCCGC
>CAYYDZ010000027.1:0-24510 GCA_964470715.1 uncultured Microthrixaceae bacterium
GGTGAAGAGTGCCGCCTACTCAAATCCCCGGCGCGACCTACTCAGATCCGCGGTTTGGGCCACGTCGTTGGGGACAGTGCCGTGGACCCGGCCGGCGCCCTGCATGCGCTTGTTGCCGACCACGATCAGGTCGGCCCCGACGTCCTCGGCCACCGAGACGACGGTCTTGGTCACCTTGTAAATCTAATGCTCGATGTTAGGATTTCGTGATGATCGACCGCCAGCCTGCACGTGCTCGGGTGCGAGCCGCGCTCGACCGGGCGCCGGTGGTCGTGCTGACCGGACCACGTCAAGCGGGCAAGACCACGCTCGCGCGAGCCGTCGTCGGCGCTCCCGATGCCAACTTCTTCGACTTGGAGGACCCCCGTGACGATGCCAGGCTCGGCGCGCCGACGCTCACCCTCCCGCCCCTCGACGGCACGATCGTCATCGACGAGGCGCAACGCCGCGGCGACCTGTTCCCGATCCTGCGGGTGCTGGTCGACGAGGACCGCCGCAACGGGCGGTTCCTCGTGCTCGGCTCCGCCTCCCCCGACCTCGTCGGCCTGGCCGCCGACAGCCTCGCCGGCCGCGTGGCCCTCGTCGAGCTGACGGGTCTGGAGCTCATCGACGTCGGGGCCGACGAGCTCGACCCGCTCTGGCGTCGAGGAGGCCTCCCGCGCTCGTACCTCGCCGAGACCGAGGAGCGATCAGTGGACTGGCGTGAGGACTACGTCCGGTCGTTCCTCGAACGCGATCTCGCCAACCTCGGGGTCCGCATCCCCGCCACGATGATGCGGCGATTCTGGACCATGGTCGGCCACTACCACGGCCAGACCTGGAACGGCGCGGAGGTCGCCCGCAGCCTCGCGGTTTCCGAACCGACCGTGCGCCGCTATCTCGATGCCCTGACCGACGCCCTCGTCCTCCGCCAGCTCCACCCTTGGCACGCGAACATCGCCAAGCGCCAGATCCGATCCCCGAAGGTCTACGTCCGCGACACCGGATTGCTCCACCGGCTGCTCGGCATCGACGACCACCGGGCTCTGCTGGCCCATCCGAAGCTCGGCGCCAGCTGGGAGGGGTTCGTCATCGAGCAACTCCTGGTGCGCACCGAGGCTCGGGGTGCGTGGTTCTGGGGCACGCACGGCGGCGGTGAGATCGACCTCCTCCTCGACCACGGCGGCGAGCGGATCGGCGTCGAGATCAAGCGCACCGACGCCCCCCGCATGACGCCGTCGATCCGCAACGCCATCGACGACCTCGGACTGGATCGCGTGCTGGTCGCCCACGCCGGCCACGTCCGCTTCGCCCTCGCCCCCGGCGTCGAGGCGATCAGCGCCGCCGAGCTCCTCACCGACGGCATCCCCTGAAGGAGCAGGGGGCCACTGCCGCTCAGAAGGCCTTCTTCTTGGCCTTCCACTTCTTGGGGTCGTACTCCATCGGCGGGACGAAGAAGTCGTAGCGGCGCCGGCGGACGTTCCGCTGCCACCAGCGGTCGACCCGCTGCACCCGGTTCATCAGCGACCAGGTCTTCGACTCGCCGTCGTAGTACTTGCGCGCCTCCTCGATCGTGATGGGCGGGTCGGCCACCCGGTTGCACTCCTCGATGACGACGGGCACCCAGTCGTCGAGGTCGTCCTTGTACAGCAGGCCGCACAGGTCCACCATCGTCACCCGTGGGTCGCAGTAGCGGCTGATGGCCGGCGGCAGTTCCTTGCGATAGATCGGCTTGGCCACGCTGGGGGCAGCTTCGAGGAAGACCTCGAGGTCCAACAGCGGCGCGCCCGCCTCGTCCACCATGAACGGCGTGGTGACGTCGATGTAGCGGTGCGACCCGTCCACCCATGCCCAGTTGGTGATCTGGCCGTCGATGCCCCGCCGGTCGGTGGTGAACCCGGCGATCTGTTCGACCACCGTCGCCACCAACGGGTGGCCCTCGGCCGGATCGGCGCCCCGCAGGATGGCCGGGCCCAACGTGGACGGGTCGAGCGCCGGCTGCACGACGTAGCCGGTGATCCGACCACTGGTCGACCCCTCGGCCGGGACCGACCGAACCTCGGTGTCCAGGACGGCCACGCCGGCCTGGCGCATCTGCCCGACGTAGTCCAGGATCAGGTCGCGGTGGCGCTCGAACGCCCCGGCATCGGGAAACGGCGGCAGGCGCTTGGCCACCACCCGGGTCTCGCCCACGGCGGGCACGCCGAACACGACCGCGGTCACGCCGTACCCGATGATCTTCAACCCGTCGTCGCCGCCACCGTCGAGGGCCCGGCCGACGTCGGCCTCGAGCTGGACCAGTTCCTCGTCGGTGATCATCCCGCCCGCATCGGTCGCCATGACCCGAGATCATCCCACTCCCAGTGGCTCGTCGGGGCCGGGGAGGGGGAGAATGGGCAGATGGCCGACTCGACGACGGACACCGCACCGGCACGCCACCAACCAGACCGCCCCTGGATGATGCGCACCTACTCGGGGCACTCGACGGCCAAGGCCTCGAACGAGCTGTACCGCACCAACCTCGCGAAGGGGCAGACCGGGCTCTCGGTGGCCTTCGACCTGCCCACCCAGACGGGGTACGACCCCGACGACCCCAACGCCCGTGGCGAGGTCGGCAAGGTCGGCGTCCCGGTGGCCCACCTCGGCCACATGCGCCAGCTGCTCGACGGCATCCCGCCGGGCGAGATGAACACCTCGATGACCATCAACGCGACGGCGCCGTGGCTCCTCGGGCTCTACGTCGCCAACGCCGCCGACCAGGGCGTGCCCAGCGAGGCGCTGCGGGGCACCACCCAGAACGACATCGTCAAGGAGTACCTGAGCCGCGGCACGTACATCTACCCGCCGCTGCCCAGCCGCCGCCTCATCGTCGACATGGTGGCGTTCTGCTCCCAGCACATCCCCAAGTGGAACCCCATGAACGTGTGCAGCTACCACCTGCAGGAGGCCGGGGCCACGCCGGTGCAGGAGATCGCCTACTCCCTGGCCACGGCCATCGGCGTGCTCGACGCGGTGCGCGACTCCGGCCAGGTGCCCGAGGACCGCTTCCCCGCGGTGGTCGCCTCCATCTCGTTCTTCGTGAACGCCGGGATCCGCTTCGTGGAGGAGAACGCCAAGATGCGTGCCTTCACGAAGCTCTGGGACCGCCTCTGCCTCGAGCGCTACGGCGTGACCGACCCGAAGGCCCGCCGCTTCCGATACGGCGTGCAGGTCAACTCGCTCGGCCTCACCGAGGCCCAGCCCGAGAACAACGTGCAGCGCATCGTCCTCGAGGCCCTCGGCGTCACGCTCTCCAAGAGCGCCCGGGCCCGGTCCATCCAGCTGCCGGCGTGGAACGAGGCCCTGGGCCTCCCCCGCCCGTGGGACCAGCAGTGGTCGTTGCGCATCCAGCAGGTGCTGGCCTTCGAGACCGACCTGCTCGAGTACGAGGACCTCTTCGAGGGCTCGCACGTGATGGAGCGCCTCACCAGCGACCTGATCGAGGGCGCGCAGGCCGAGCTGGACGACGTGCTCGCCCTGGGCGGCGCCTTCGAGGCCATCGACGAGCTGAAGGGCCGCCTCGTCACCTCCCACACCGAGCGCATGCGCCGCCTCGAGTCGGGCGACCTCCAAGTGGTGGGCGTCAACTGCTTCACCGAGACGGCGGCGTCGCCGCTGAACTCGGCGGACAACATCCTCCAGGTCGACCCGGCGGTGCAGACCGAGATGATCGAGGACGTGCAGGCCTGGCGGGCCGGGCGCGACGCCGGCAAGGTCGAGCGGGCCCTCGACGAGCTGCGCCGCGTGGCCGAGGGCGACGACAACATCATGCCCGCCACCATCGCCCTGGCCGAGGCCGGCGGCACCACCGGCGAATGGGCCGGCGCCCTGCGCGAGGTGTTCGGCGAGTACCGCGCCCCCACCGGCGTGGCCGCCGCCGCCGGCAAGGGCGGCAGCAACGACGAGCTGCGCTCGGTCGCCGCCCGGGTGAAGGCCATGCCCGGCGGCCCGCCGCGCTTCCTGGTGGCCAAGCCCGGCCTCGACGGCCACTCGAACGGCGCCGAGCAGATCGCCGTGGCCGGCCGCGACGCCGGCATGGAGGTCATCTACCAGGGCATCCGCCTGTCCCCCGAGCAGATCGCCGCCGTGGCCCGCGACGAGGACGTCGATGTCATCGGCCTGTCCATCCTCTCGGGCAGCCACCTCGAGCTGGTGCCCGCCGTCCTCGACGAGCTGAAGGCGGCCGAGGTCGATGCCCCGCTGACCGTCGGTGGGATCATCCCCGAGGGCGACCGCGCCAAGCTGCTCGAGCTGGGCGTCGCGGCCGTCTACACGCCCAAGGACTTCGAGCTGGGCCACCTGATGGCCGAGATCGCCGACCTGGCGGAGGCCCACCGGGCGCGCTGAGCGATCCCGCGCCGGTCCGGCGGCGGGCGGCGCGCCGCTGGGCCAGAATGGGGCCGGACGGCCCAGCCGAACGAACTTGATTCGTCCTCTCGGTGAGCCGATGGACAGCAGTGAGCGGCCGGCCCTGTGCGGTCGTCGTTGGTCGGCACGCTCGGTGCCGTGCTTCGAGCAGCAGGAGTGGTTGTGGACTCGACGATCTTCGGGGTGGTGGCGGGACTGGCGGCACTTGGCGTCGCGCTCCTTGCGTGGGCCCTGCACCGCAGCCGCAACGAACAGCGCTCCCGCCTGCTGGCCCTCGAGGCCCGGGTGCTCGAGCTCGAGGAGCGAGCCGACGCCGCCCACGTCGCCGCGCCCGTCACCCCGAACTTCGCCGGACCCGCCCCCCTGGGCGCGCCCGGCATCCCCCTGCCGCCCGAGGTGACCGGGATCCCCGGTGACCGCGCCACCCGCGAAGCCGACCTGCTCGCCGACCCGCAGACGGGGCTGTTCTCCGAGGGCTACTTCCGGGTCGCCCTCGACGCCCGCATCTCCGCCGCCCGCCGCCACCTGCGACCGGTCGCCGTCGTGATCCTCGACGTCGTGCAGGGGTTGGAGTCGGGGCACCCCGTGCCGTCCGACCCCAGACTCGTCGCCGAGAGCATCGCCGCCACCGTGCGCGATGCCGACACGGCCTGCCGGATGGACGACGGCCGCTTCGCCCTCGTGCTCGAGGACACCCCCGAGAACGGGGCCATCTGGACCGTCGAGCGGGTGCGGCGGCGCCTGGCCGAGGCCGCGCCCGGCCAGACGCTCTGGGCCGGCGTGGCCTGCTACCCCGCTCACGCCTTCGACAGCGATGAGATCCTGGCCCAGACCGAGCAGGCCCTGAAGGCGGCGCGGGAGTGGCGCCAAGACCGCATCGAGGTCGCGGTCGCGCCCTAGCCCCTCGGAGCCCGGGCGTACCCTCAGGCAGTGATCCGCGTGGCCATCGCCGTCTTCGTCGCCGTCGCGGTGACGCTGCTGGTGGGCTACTACACGCGGCTGGGCGCCGTGATCTGGACCGTCCGTCCCGGCAACGGCCTGCACGACGCCGACCTGGCCGCGGGGTTGCTCGCCGGCGGCCTCACGTGGCTCTGGATCCGACCACGGTGACCGCTTCGGCCGGGGGCGGCCAGCCGGACTCCCTTCTGAGCACCGAGCGTTCGGGCACCGAACCCGCAGGCGCCGACGCCGCGAGCACCGAACCCGCAGGCGCCGAGCCGCCCCGAGGCCCGGGGCAACGCCTCGCCGCCTCGCTGCGGGCGCACCCCGAGCGCTGGATCATCGCCGCGGCGCTGCTCGTGCGCCTGCCGCTGGTGTTCACCGGCCTGGCCCACACCTCGGACATCTGGCGCCAGTCCGACACCGCCTCCATGGCCCGCAACTTCTGGTCGAGCGGCTACCACCTGTTCTTCCCCCAGATCGACTGGGGCGGCGCCGGCCCCGGCTACGTCGAGTCCGAGTTCCCCGCCTACCCCTTCGCGGTCGCCCTGCTCTACCGCCTCGGCGGCGGCGAGCACGTGGCCCTCGGCAAGGCGCTGTCGCTCGCACTGACCGGCGGCACCCTGGCCGCCTTCTGGGGGCTCGCCCGGCGCTCGGTGGGCCGCACCACGGCCGTCGCCGCACTGGCGTTCTTCGCCGTCTCACCCATCGCCCTGCGCTACGGCACCGCGTTCATGCCCGAGGCCACGGTCCTGTTCTTCACCGTGCTGGCGCTGCTGCTGTTCACGCGATGGGTCGAGGAGGATCGCTTCGCCCTGCTCGTGGGCGCGGGCCTGGCCACCTCGATGGCGCTGCTGGCCAAGCCCACGGCCATCCAGTTGGGAGCGGTCCTGGCCATCGTCCTGGTGCGCGACCGGGGGTGGCGGGCACTGTCATCGCTGCGCCTCTGGGCGGTGGCCGTCGTCGCCGCGGTGCCGGCCGCGCTCTGGACCGTGCACGCCCGCGACCTGCACCTCACCTACGGCAACACCTTCGGCGTGATCTCCGGCGGCGACCGCAAGTTCGCCACCCTCGACACCTTCGTGAGCCCCGAGTTCTACACGGGCGTGACCCGCACCGAGGTGGTGTGGCTCCTCGCCGTCGGGGCCGTACCGCTGTTCGTCCTCGGCCTGGTCGTGGCGGTGCGGCGACGCGGGCCCACCGTGCTGTTGGCCGGCGCGGTCGTGATCCCGGTGTTCTACGTGATCGTGGCGAAGTACTCCGCCGGTCCGCAGGGCATCCAGTACCACGTCTTCGCCCTGCCCTACGCCGCACTGGCCGTGGGTCTCGGCGTCGAGGTGCTCGCCCGCCACCTCGACGCCGACCGACGGGCCGGCCGCAGCGGGCGCGCCCGCCTCCTCGCTGCGGGAGGCGTCGGGTGTGCCGCCCTCGTCCTGCTGGCCGGCGCCGGGGCGTACGCTCTGCTCCTGCGCCCGGACAACGAGGTGCTCACCTCCTGCGCCGCGGCGGTAGTGGACGCGGTGCCTGCGGGGGACCTGGTGGTGGTGAGCTCGCCCTATGCGTCGGCCGCGGACGGGTACGAGGTGAACTACCAGGAACCGGTGCTCTTCTACTTCAGCGGCCGGCGGGGTTGGAGCCTGGCCGCTGACGACCACGACCCGGCCGCGCTCGACGCCCGCAACGCCGAAGGCGCCCGCTGGTTCGTGGCCTACGACCGCGGCACGCTCGATGCGGCGCCGGCGCTGACCGCACACCTCGATGACGTGGCCGAGCAGGTCGGACCAGGGCTCGATGCCGGCTGTGGCATCTGGCGGCTCCCCGCGCCGGCGCCCCCGAGCAACACCGGCGACGACGACTGAGACGGTTCAGGCGCCGGCGAAGGCGCGACGAAGGGCGGCGATGGCGTCGCGTTCGTAGGCCCGGGCGGAGGGCAGCAGGCGGGTGAAGGCGAACGACGGGTGGATGTGGCCTGCCAGGCGAACGTGGGTGGCGCCGACGCCGTCGCGTCGCAGCACGGCCACGTAGGCTTCGCCGTCCCCGCGGAGCTTGTCGTACTCGGCGGTCATGATCCACGCAGGCGGGAGGCCGGCGTGGCTCGTGGCCAGCAGCGGCGAGCAGTACGGCTCGGCGCGACGGGCCCGGTCGGGCAGGTAGGCCTCGAGGAACTCGTCGATGGCGGCGGCGTCGAGCAGGTAGCCGTCGGGCACCTCGCGGTGGCCGGCCTGCGAGAGGGTGCAGTCGGTGGCGGGCACGTCGAGCCACTGGTGGCACAGCGCCGGTCCGCTGCGGTCCCTGGCCATGAGACAGACGACGGCGGCGAGGTTCCCGCCGGCCGACTCTCCACCGATGGCCACCCTCGCCGGGTCCACACCGAGGCGGTCGGCGTCGTCCACCACGTGGCACAGCGCGGCGTAGCAGTCCTCGGCCGCGGTCGGGTACTGACACTCTGGGGCGAGGCGGTAGTCCACGGAAGCGACCACGCAGTCCGCCTCGGCGCTGATGGCGCGACAGCGCGGGTCACGCTCGTCGAGGGTCCCGACGCACCAACCGCCGCCGTGGAGGAAGACGTAGAGGGGGTGCGGGCCCGGGGTCGCGGGCCGGTAGATGCGGACCCGGATGGTGCCGGACTCGACCGGGACCCAGTGGTGCTCGACGGCCGCGGGTTCGGGTCCGGGGCGCATCACCAGCCAGCCGCCGTAGCGGGCCTGGCGCGCGGCTCGCGATCGACGCTCGATGAGGGACCCCCGGTCACCGCCCTCGACGCGCCGGCCGAGGTGCACCAGAGGCCACAGCCGCGGCTCGAGGGGCATCCTTCCACGCTACCGACGGCGCCAGCGGGTGCCGGGTTGGTACCCCAGGGGGTATCAGTACACTGGTACCCACCACTTCCCACCCGAGGTTCCCGCCATGGCCACCATCGAGCTCACCGACGACAACTTCGAAGCCACCGTCTCCGCCGACGGCACCGTCCTCATCGACTGGTGGGCGTCGTGGTGCGGCCCCTGCCGCATGTTCGCCCCTGTGTTCGAGGCCTCGTCCGAGGCCCACCCGGACGTGACCTTCGCCAAGGTCGACACCGAGGCCCAGCAAGGCCTCGCCGGCGCCGCCGGGATCATGTCCATCCCCACCCTCATGATCTTCCGCGACGGCGTGCCGCTGTTCTCCCAGCCCGGCGCGCTGCCCGCCGCCGCGCTCGAGGACCTGATCACCCAGGCCCAGGCCCTCGACATGGACGAGGTGCGTGCGCAGCTCGAGAAGGAGCAGGCGGCGGGCTGATGTGCTCGCTGACGAAGTACGTCTTCATCGGTGGGCTCACGGCCGTGGCCGCGGCCACGGCGACGGGTAGCGACCTCACCGGTTGGATCGCCGGGGCGCTGGCGGTCGGACTCACCGCCGCTGCCGGCCGCCTCTGGCCCGCCCGCTCCAGCGGCGGCTCGTGCACCCTCCCGGCACCCCCGCCGGCGGCAACTCGTTCGGCCTCCTCGATCGGCGAGACCCCGGCCGGCGGGGACATGGGACTCGCCCCGCGATAACCGTCACACCCGCGGCGTAGGTTGCGGTCGATGACCGAGCCCGCCGCCCGCCGACCCGTGGTGCGCACCGTCGCGTACGGCCGGCCGGCCACCGAGGCGCTCGCCGAGGCCATCGCCGAGGCCAAGGTGGGGCGCCCGCTCGACCCGGTCACGGTCTTGGTGGCGTCCAACATCGCCGGCCTCTCGGTCCGCCGGCTCATCGGCGGCGGCACCGTCGGCGCCGGGGGTCTCGCCAACGTCTCCTTCCTCACCCCGCTGCGCCTCGCCGAGCTGCTCGCCGCCGAGCACCTCCCGGGGCTGCCGGTCACCAACGCCGTGCTGGCCGCTGCCGCCCGCCGCGTGCTGCGGCGCCGGCCCGCGCCCTTCGGCGCAGTGGCCGAGCACCCTGCGTCGGAGGCCGCCGTGGTCGCGCTCTACGGCGAGCTGAGCCGGCTCCGCCCGGACACGCTCGGGCGGCTGGCGACCCACGGCGCCGGCCACACCGCCGCACTGGTGGCCGTCTTCCGGGCCGTGCGGGCCGAGCTCGGTGACCGCTTCTACGACGAGGATGCCCGGGCCCAGGCCGCGGTCGACCGCCTCCGCACCGACCCGGCCGGGGCGGCGGCGCTCCTCGGTCGGCTCGTGTGGTTCCTGCCCGAGCGCCTGACCCCGGCACAGACGGGGCTCGTCAGGGGCGCGCTGGCCACCGTCGCGTCGACGGTGGTCGTCGGCCTCACCGGCGACCGCGCCGCCGACGAGGCGGTCCGCCGAGCGTGCGCCGATGCGGGCCTCCCGGTCCCCGACGGCCAGCCGACCGACCCGCCCACGGGCACGCGCATCCTCAGCGTCTCCGACCCCGACGAGGAGGTGCGAGCCGTCTGTCGCGAGGTGCTCGCGCTCGCGGAGGCGGGCACCCCACTCGACCGGATCGGCGTCTTCCACCCGTCCCCCGACCCCTACGCCCGGTCCTTGCACGAGCAGTTCGACGCGGCCCACCTCCCCCACAACGGCCCCTCGCGGACACGCCTCGCCGACGGGGTGGCCGGCCGCGCCCTGCTCGACGCTCTGGCGCTGCCAGAGCACGACTGGCGCCGCGCCGACGTGCTCGCCGTGGCGAGTGCCGGCCCGGTCCGCCGCAACGACCAGGTGGTGCCGGCGGCGGCATGGGAGCGCTTGTCGCGAGCAGCGGGCGTCCTCGCCGGCCTCGACGACTGGTCGACCAAGCTCGAGGCCTTCGCCGGCCAGTGCGAGGAGGAGCACCGCCTGCGCGCCGGCGACCCGACGACGAGCCGCGGCCACTTGGACGCGCTGCACGACGACGCCCAACTGGCCCGCGACCTCGCGGCGTGGGTCGTCGCACTGGCTGCGGTCATCGAGGCCGTGGAGCAGGCGTCGGGCTGGCACGGGCGGGCCGACCGCGCGCAGGCGCTCGTGAGCCACCTCCTGGGTCCGACCGGGCGGCGCCACGACTGGCCGGAGGCCGAGATCACCGCCGCCGAGCGGGTGGAGGCGGCCCTCGCCCGCCTCGCGATCCTCGACACCCTCGACCCCGATCCCTCGATGGCGACGTTCCGCCGGGCGGTCGAGTCCGAGCTCGACGCTCCCGCTGGACGGGTCGGCCAGTTCGGTCACGGCGTGTGGTTCGGTCCCTTGGCCACCGCCCCCGGCCTCGACCTCGACGCGGTCTTCGTGCTGGGCATGGCGGAGGGCACCTCTCCCCGGTCCCGGGGCGAGGACGCCCTGCTCCCCGACGAGGTCCGCGCCCTCGCCGGCGACGAACTGGCGACCCGGGACGACGGGCTGCACCGCCAGCACCGGCACCTCCTGGCGGCACTGGCGGCAGGGCGCGACCACCGGGTCCTCGTGTTCCCCCGCGGCGATCTCCGGGGCAACCGCACACGTCTGCCATCCCGGTGGCTGCTCGACACGGCCACCGCCCTGCACGGCCCGCGCGTCCGCAGCAGCGACTTCTCGGCGCTCGGGCAGCCCGTGGTCGACGAGGTCCGGTCCTTCGCCCACGGCCTCGCCACCGCGCCGGCCGCGGTCTCGGTGGTCGAGCGCGACCTCGCCGTGCTCGAGCTCCACCGGCAGGCGGGCCTCGATCCCACCGGCGACCCGGTCGCCGACCCCGACCTGCGCCGGGGACTCGCCGCCCAGGCCGCTCGGAGCAGCGCCGCCTTCACCGTGTGGGACGGCAACCTGGCGGGCCTGCCGATCCCGAGCCCCTCGGGGGGCAAACGGCTTTCCGCCACCGCGATGCAGACCTGGGGGGCGTGCCCCTACCGCTACTTCCTCGGCCAGGTGCTCCGGCTGGCCGAACGACCCGAGCCCGAGGCGGTCACGACCATCGCCGCCACCGACCGGGGCACTCTCCTCCATGGGGTGCTCGAGGCCTTCCTCCGCGAGGTCATCGAGCGCCCGGGCGGTCCGCCGGCGCCCGGCGAGCCGTGGTCCCCTGTCGACGCGGCGCGCCTGTTCGAGCTCGCCGAGGCCGCCTTCGAGCGGCTCCGCGGCGAGGGCAAGACCGGGCGAGAGGTCCTCTGGCGCCTGGAGCGGCAGTTCCTGCTCGACGACCTCGCCGAGTTCCTCGTCCGCGACGAGCTCCGGCGCTCCGCCGCGGCGGCCACCCCGGTCGCGGTGGAGCTGCCCTTCGGCATCGATGACGCCCCACCGCTCACCCTCGACATCGGCGGGGGACGGGTGCTGTCGTTCCGCGGGTTCATCGACCGGGTCGACGCCACCGCCGACGGCGGCCACGTGGTCATCGACTACAAGAGCGGGCGAGGCAGCGGCTACCGCGAGCTGGCGGACGACCCCGTGCGCCAGGGTCAGACCCTGCAGCTCGGCCTCTACGCGGAGGCGGTCGCCCAGCGCTTCGGCGGCGGCGAGGTGGCGAGCTGGTTCTGGATGCTGAACGCCGCCGGCGGCTACGACCGCCACGGCGGCCCGTGGACGGACGAGGCACGCACCCGGTTCCTCGACGTCCTCACCGCCATCACCGACGGCATCGAGGCGGGCACGTTCCCGGCCCGTCCGGGCGAGCTCGACCTGTTCTGGCGGCGCCACGCCAACTGCGGGTTCTGCGACTTCGACCGGCTGTGCCCCCGGGACCGCGCCGAGCACGAGCGGGCCAAGTCGGGCGCCCCGGAGCTGGCGGTGCTCGCGCGCCTGCTGCCTCCCGAGCCGGCCGCGGCGGGCGACGGCGACGGCGGGGAGCCGGGCGCGTGACCGGGCGCACCCCCCTCGTCGACGAGGCCGAGCGCGCGCGCATCTCGCGCACCGGGCTCGGCGAGACGCTCTTCGTCGAGGCCGGCGCCGGCACCGGCAAGACGACCCAGCTCGTCGAGCGAGTCATCAACCTCGTGCTGCACGACGGGATCCCGCTGCGCCACCTGGCGGCCATCACCTTCACAGAGGCGGCCGGCGCCGAGCTGCGCGACCGCATCCGCCAGCGCCTCGAGGAGGTGCTCGAGACCCTCCCCGAGGGCCCCGCGCGCGGTGCCGCCGAGCTCGCCCTCGCCGAGTCCGATGTGGCCGCCATCGGCACCCTGCACTCGTTCGCCCTGCGCATCCTCGGCGAGCACCCCCTCGACGTGGGCCTCCCACCCCGGGTCGAGGTCCTCGACGAGGTCAGCTCCCAACTCGCGTTCGAGGACCGGTGGCAGGCCTTCGTCGACGAGCTCTACGACGACCCCGACTGCGAGGACCTGCTCAGGTTCGCGCACGTCGCTCGCATCCACATCGAGTCGGGCCCGGGCAAGGCGTCGCTCCGAGACGTCGCCACCGTCTTCGGCGACAACTGGGACCGGCTGCCGGTCGACGAGCCCGATCTCGGGCCCCTGCCCGCTCTCGACTGGCAGCCGCTGGACGATGCAGTGGCCGCCCTCGAGGCGCTGCTCCCGGAATGCCGCGACCCGAGCGACAAGCTCTACACCCGGATCACCACCGTGGTGCTCCCCGAGGTCCGGGCCCTGCGATCCCTGGACGACCCGTACCGCCAGCTCCAGGTCCTCGAGGCCAAATCCGGCAAGTGGCGACGCGGGAGCGGCGGCAGCGGGAAGTGCTGGGAGCACGTCGGGACCGCCAAGGAGGCGGTCGACGCGACCGACGACGCCGCCCGGGCCGTGCGGGGCGCGGCGATCGACGCCGTGCTCCGGCGCCTCGGGGCCCGGCTGGCCCGGTTCACCCACGCGGAGGCCGAGCGGCGGCGCCGGGAGGGCCGCCTCGAGTTCCACGACCTGCTCGTCCTCGCCCGGGAGCTGGTGCGCACCAGCCCGGGGGCACGGGCGGCGCTGCACGACCGGTACCAGCGCCTGCTGCTCGACGAGTTCCAGGACACCGACCCGATCCAGATCGAGGTGGCGACCCGCATCGCCGCCGCCGTGGCCGACCCCGGGGTGGACCAGGCCACCGACGACTGGGCCGACGTCGAGGTCGAGGGTGGACGCCTGTTCTTCGTGGGTGACCCCAAGCAGTCGATCTACCGGTTCCGCCGCGCCGACATCCGCCTGTTCCTCCAGGCTCGCCGAGCGTTCGCGGGCGGCGCCCCCGTCGCTCTCGTGCAGAACTTCCGGACGGTCGAGCCCATCCTCGACTGGGTCAACGCGGTCTTCGGCGCGCTGATGCCGGAAGAGGTCCCCGACGCCCAGCCCGCGTACCGCACCCTGCACGCGGCCAGGACGGAGGCACCCGGCGACCATCGGGTCGTCCTGCTCGGCCATGGGTCACCGAAGGGCACGAAGGCCTCCGACCTCCGAGCGGCCGAGGCCGCCGACGTCGCCCGCGCCATCGCCGCCATCCGCGACGATCCCGGCTCGTGGCTCGTCGAACGGGAGCGCCCAGGGCCCGGCGAGGAGCCCTGGCGGCCCGCGGCGCTGGCCGACATCACCATCCTCCTGCCCACCCGGACGTCGCTCGGCTTCCTCGAGGAGGCCCTCGACGCGCTCGCCATCCCCTACCGGGTCGATACCGGCACCCTGGTGTACGACACCCAGGAGGTCCGCGACGCCCTCAGCGCGCTGCGGGCCATCGACGACCCGACCGACCGCATCGCGCTCGTCGCCGCGCTCCGGTCCCCGCTCTACGCCTGCTCCGACGCCGACCTCTTCACCTTCGTGCTGGCCCACGGCGAGTGGAACCTGCGTCGGCCTCTGCCGCCCGGCCTCCCGCCCGACCACCCGGTGGTCGCCGGTTTGGCCCATCTGCGCGAGTTGGCCCGGCGACGCTGGTGGCTGGAGCCGAGTGCCCTGCTCCAGGCGCTCTTCGAGGAGCGCCAGGCCTTCGCGCTCGGCCTGGGGCACTGCCGGCCACGCGAGGTCTGGCGGCGCCTGCGCTTCCTGGTGGACCAGGCCCGCCAGTTCGAGGAGTCAGGCGGACGAGGGCTACGGGGGTTCCTGCGCTGGGCCGACCTCCAGGCCCAGGAGTCGAGCCGCGTGCACGAGCCGCTGCTCCCCGAGACCGACGACGAGGCGGTGTCGATCAAGACGGTCCACGGCGCCAAGGGCCTCGAGTTCCCGATCACGGTGGTGAGCGGGCTCACGACCCGGAAGGGCTCGGGCCGCCGTGGCGTCAGCGTGCTGTGGGCCGAGGACCGGCCGGCCATCGGATTCCGCAAAGACACGGCCACCGAGCACTTCGACCGTCAGGCCGACTTCGAAGGCGAGATGGACGAGCACGAGCGCCAACGCCTGCTCTACGTGGCCTGCACCCGCGCCCGCGACCACCTGCTCGTGTGCACCCATCACGCCGAGGGCACCGACTGCCACGGGGCGACGCTCGCCCGATTGAGCGACGACCTCCCCGACGACCTCGTGCGCCGGCTCCCCGACGACGTCGTGGTCGACGTCCCCGTCGCGCCGCCGAGTCGGACCCCAGGCGCGAGCGCGAGCGCAGACGAGGTCGAGGTGGCGCTCGACGACCGGCCCCGCTGGCGAGCCAAGCGGGCCGCGCTGCTGCGCCGGAACCAGGATCCGCGCTTCCTGTCGGCCACTGCCGTGGCCCGACTCCTCACGACCGAGGGCGCAGACGCCCCCGCGCCCGACGACGACCTCCTGCTCGACCTCGCAGCCATCGAGGAGGAGATCGCCGACGACGTCACCACCGCCACCGACGAGTCGGGCCGCCCCGCCTTCGCCCGCCGGCGCGGCCGAGCCGGCACCGCCATCGGGCGGGCCGTGCACGCGTGCCTCCAGCTCGTCGACCTGGGCACCGGCGAGGGGCTCGAGGAGCTCGCCGCCCAACAGGCAGTGGCCGAGGCCGTTCCCGACCTCGCCGACACGGTCGAGGCCCTGGCTCGCTCGGCGTTGACCTCCACATCGGTGCGCTCCGCCCTCGCCGGAGGGCACCTCTGGCGCGAGGCGTACGTCGCGGCTCCCCTGGGCGCCCGGGCCGTGGAAGGCTACGTCGACCTGCTCTACGAGGGCCCCGACGGCCTCGTCATCGTCGACTACAAGACCGATGCGGTGGCCGACGAGGCCGCAGTCGATGAGAAGCTGGGGCGGTACCGCCTCCAGCTCGCCACCTACGCCGAGGCGTTGGCCATCACCACCGGGTTGCCGGTGGCCGCCGCCCGCCTCGTGTTCTGCCGGGCGAGCGGCGCCATCGAGCGCGACGTCCCCGACCTCGACGCCGCTCGGGCCCAGGTCCGCGCCCTGCTCGGCGCGGGCGACCCAACGCCGACCTGAGCCGTCCGCCATCCTGGGGGCATGTCGAAGCCACCGGACAATCATGAGAAGAAGGCGAAGGACGCTCCTGGCCGGGTGAGCACCCGCAGCACGGTCACGGTCGCGTTCCCGTTCTCGACCATCCGCATGGACGGAGACGACGACCGGCTGGCCGAGTTGGCCGCCATCGTGGCGGACCTCGCCGAGCAGGTCGGCCACCTCGCGCCGTCCAAGGCCGTCACGGCCCTGCACCAGCGCGCCGTCGCGCTCCACGCCGCGCTGGAGGCCTGACCGCGCCGAGGCGTCCACGCGTCGGCGCGCATCGTCCACACCCCTCTCCACAGGTGTTGAAAAGTACGGAAAGAGCATTTGGATGGCCGTGCGGTGAACGCAGGGCGACGGCCTCGGCCGCGTGGTCCCCCGATCGGCGTGCCACGCTGTCGGCGACAGAGGAGACCTGCCATGGCCTGGACCGAAGAGGACATCCCCGACCTGCACGGCCGCACCGCAGTGGTCACGGGCGCCAACGGCGGCCTGGGCCTGGCCACCGCGCTGGCCCTCGCCGGCGCCGGCGCCACCGTCGTGATGGCGGCCCGTGACCAGACCAAGGCGGCCGCCGCCGAGGCCACCATCAAAGAGGCCCACCCCGCGGCGGACCTCGAGGTCGTCGAGCTGGACCTCGCCAGCCTCGACTCGGTCCGCGCCGCCGCCGAGCACATCCGCGCCGCGCACCCGACCGTCGACGTCCTCGTGAACAACGCCGGGCTGATGGCCATGCCCGAACGCCGCACCGCGGACGGCTTCGAGATGCAGTTCGGGGTGAACCACCTGGGCCACTGGGCCTTCACCGCGCTGCTCCTCGAACCGCTCGTGCGGGCCGACGCCGCCCGCGTCGCGACCGTCACCAGCACCGCGCACCACATCGGTCGCGCCGTGGACCCCGGCGACGTGAACCTCGAAGGGCACTACAAGCCGTGGGCCGCCTACGGCCGCGCCAAGCTCGCCAACTTCCACTTCGGCCTCGGCCTCCAGCGTGAGCTCGAGCGGGCGGGCACGCGCGCCGCCAGCCTCATCGCCCACCCCGGTCTGTCCAACACCGACCTGCAGGCCCACACGGTCGCCGAGGGCGGCGGTGGGTCGTCGGCGCCGTTCTGGCACGCCCTCGCCAGCGCCACCGGGATGAGCCCCCAGCACGGGGCCCGGCCCCAGCTGCGGGCGGCCACCGACCCCGGCGCCAAGGGCGGCGAGTTCTACGGGCCGCTGTTCGTCAACAACGGCCCGGCGGTGCGCAAACCCGTGCTGCGCCGAGTCGGCATGGACGCGGCCATCGCCACCCTCTGGAAGGTGTCCGAGGACGCCACGGGCATCCCCCTCGACGTCACCGGCGCCAAGGCGGCGGCCAGCGCCTGACGCTCAGGGCGTCTCGGCCGGCTGCGAGCCGTCCGGCACCTGGAGCTGCCAGATGCCCCGGGCCGCGTCGAGGCCGTCGGGCTTGTAGACGATGTAGAAGTCACCCGTGGCCTCCAGGGCGTCGACCTCGAACACGACGTCGCCGATGACCGGCGCGTCGGCGACCTCGCCGGTCGAGGGCAGCGTCGACGACGAGGCTTCGTAGGTGGTGACGTCGGGTGACACGAGCTGCCAGTCGGTGGCGTACATCGGCTGGGGCTCGTCGTCGCGGTTCTCGATGCGCACCGAGACGGTGACCGTGCCGTCGCCGTCGTAGGTCGCCCCCGTGACCGTCGTGGTGTAGCCGGAGAGGCGGGCGGCGTCACCGATGGCGCGCTCCTGGTCCTCCCGGTACTGGTTGGCCCGATCGGGGAAGAGCTCTCCGGGGTTGTGGTCGGCGCCGTCCGACCCGCCGCCTCCACAGGCCGCCGCGACCACGAGGGCCAGGCCCACCAGCACCATCGCACTCCGCCATGCTCCGGGCCGCCACCGCACCTCCCCAGTCTGCTGTCGCCGAGGGAGGCCTGCCGGATCGGTTGGTGATCTTTTCATTGCTTTTCCATATATTTCATACTATTTCTGAGCCATGCTCAGCCGCCATCCACGCCCCACCACCGACCCGGCCGACCTCGAGGCGCAGTTCGAAGCCGAGCTCGGCCCCCTCATCGCCACGCTGCTGGGCGTCGTCGGGCCCATGTCGGTCGCCCGCATCTCCGCCGTGCTCGCCCGTGCCGGCCACTTCGACCCCCTGCGGGTCGAGGGCTACGACGACGAGGACCTCGAGGCGCTGGTCGAGTGGGTGGTCGACGACGAGCTCGTCTTCTTCGCCACCGGCGACGACCTGGTCGCCCACGTGCCCACCGTCCTCGACGGGGTCGTGCTCAGCCATCGACTCACGCCCGATGAGCACGAACGCGGGATGCTCGACCTCGGCGTCGACCTGGCGGTGCTCACCCGCAGCCGAGGACGCCTCCCCTTGTTCGGCGGTGGCCACGCCGTCGTCCACCACCACTGGAGCGACCGGCCGGAGCTGGCGACGGCCGCCGCCGAGCTCGGCCTGCCCACCGACCCAAGGGCCGCCGATGAAGGTTCTCTGGTCGGTCCGCCCGGTTGGCTCGATCGGCTGAGGCCCGACCGGCTCCTGGCCGCCGGGCTCAACGGGGGCACCCTCGCCGTGGTCCCCGCCTGTGGGAGTGCCGGCGCCTCGACTCCGTCGCCGCACCTCGTGAAAGCCCTCGCCGCCGCCGCCGGGCGGCGCCCCCTCTTGGACGACGAGTCGGACGGCCGGCCCGACGACCTGCTCCTCGACGCGCTCGCGCACGACCCGACCCTGCTGCGATCCCCCGACGCCCCGCTGTCGGTCGCCCTCGACGCCGCCGGGCTCTCCTGGGACGGCGACGCCCTCACCCGGCTCGGGCCTTGAGTGCTACAATGTGCGTCATGCGCACCGTGGGCGTGCGGGAGCTGCGCCAGAACCTCAGCGTCTACCTGCGGGCGCTCCAGGAGGACGGCGAACCCTTCGAGGTCACCGATCGCGGACGCCCGGTGGCCATCCTCGCCCCCATCGGACCAGCGGAGGACGAGTTCGAGGCCCTGATCGCCAGCGGCAGACTCCGCCCGGCGGAGGCGGGCTGGTCGTCGTTCGTCCCGCCAGCGGGCCCGATCGGGACGGCCGGCACCGACGCGCTGGCGGAGCAGCGAGCCGATCGGCTGTGACCGTCGCCTATCTGGACTCTTCCGCGGTCGTGAAGCTGTGCGTGCGGGAGGCCGAGACCGACGCGCTCGTCGCGCACCTGCGCACGGTCACCCGCACGATCAGCAGCGAGCTGACCCTGGTGGAGGTGGCCCGAGCCGCGTCGCGGGCGCTCGGCGAGGTCGGACTCATCGATGCCGAGGCGGCCTGCGCTCGCCTCGCCGTCCTCCCCGTGACCCGTCCGATCATCGACCGGGCCCGACGGCTGGGCCCACCCGCGCTGCGGACGTTGGACGCCCTCCACCTCGCCACCGCCCTCGAGCCCCGCACCCAGCCGGTGGTCGTCAGCTACGACGAGCGCCTGCTCGTCGCTGCCGCCGGCCACGGGCTGGACGTCGCCTCCCCCGGCCGTTGATGCCACCAGCGGGCGCGCCCGTCCGGACCACGCCGACACCGACGCCGACCACGAGCGTCACACCCCTGGCGTAGGTTCAACCGTGGGATCGGTCTCCGGCGCCGCCACCCACGGCCAAGCGCCCCGACCGGGACCCACCGTCGCACTCGGCCCACCTCGCTTGCCGCCCGACGACCTCGGCCGGCCACCGGCCCCTCGACCTGTCGCCCACCCACCCGGGACCCGCCTTGAGCGTCACCGACACCACCGCCCCCACCGCCGACCGGGCCCGCGAGTTGCTGCACCGCCTCGCCGGTCCCACCGCCGAGTTCCACACCGACCAGCTCGAGGCCATCGAGGCTCTGGTCGACCACCGCCAGCGCGTGCTCGTCGTCCAGCGCACCGGCTGGGGGAAGAGCGCGGTCTACTTCCTGGCCACCCGCCTCCTGCGCGACCAGGGCAGCGGCCCCACCCTGCTCATCTCGCCCCTGTTGGCCCTGATGCGCAACCAGATCGAGGCCGCCGAGCGCATCGGTCTGCGGGCGGCGTCGCTCAACTCGGCCAACACCGACGAGTGGGACGTCGTCGAGCAGGAGATCCTCGGCGACGGCATCGACGTCCTGCTCATCTCCCCCGAGCGCCTCAACAACCCCCGCTTTCGTGCCAACGTGCTCCCCCACCTCGTCAGCACCGTGGGCCTGCTGGTCATCGACGAGGTCCACTGCATCAGCGACTGGGGCCACGACTTCCGCCCCGACTACCGGCGCCTCGCCCGCGTGCTCGATCGCCTGCCGCGCGGCGTGCCCGTCCTGGGCTGCACGGCCACGGCCAACGACCGGGTGGTGGCCGACGTCGAGGAGCAGCTCGGCGAGGGCTCCGTCGAGCTGCGCGGCGCCCTCGACCGCGCCAGCCTCGAGCTCGAGGTCATCGACCTGCCCTCCCAGGCCGAGCGCATGGCCTGGCTGGCCACCGAGGTGCCCGCCATGGAGGGCACCGGCATCGTCTACTGCCTCACCATCGCCGACGCCCAGCGGGTGGCGGCGTGGCTGCGCAGCCGGGGCCTTTCGGTGCTGTCGTACACGGGCGCCACCGAGCCCGGCGAGCGGCTGGTGGCCGAGGA
Organism: uncultured Microthrixaceae bacterium; assembly: GCA_964470715.1. Taxonomy (GTDB): domain Bacteria; phylum Actinomycetota; class Acidimicrobiia; order Acidimicrobiales; family DATDAH01; genus JAEUJM01. The sequence continues at coordinate 20,156 of CAYYDZ010000027.1, forward strand.
GGCCCTGCGCAACAACGACGTGAAGGCCCTCGTGGCCACCTCGGCCCTCGGGATGGGCTACGACAAGCCCGACCTCGGTTTCGTCGTGCACTACCAGGGCCCCGGCTCGCCCATCGCCTACTACCAGCAGGTCGGCCGTGCCGGCCGCGCCCTGGACCGGGCCCGCGTCGTGCTGCTGCGCGGCCACGAGGACGCCGACATCCAGGACTACTTCATCCGCACCGCCTTCCCGCCCCGCGAGCAGGCCGAGCAGGTCATCGCGTTGCTGGAGGACGCCGGCGGCCCGGTGAAGATCACCGAGATCGAGGCCGCGGTCAACGTGCGCCGGTCACGCCTGGAGGGGATGCTCAAGATCCTCGACGCCGAGGGCGCGGTCGAGCGGGTGGGCTCGGCCTGGCAGCGCACCCTCACCCCCTGGGCCTACGACGACGAGCGGGTCGAGCGGGTCACCGCCGCCCGCCGCGCCGAGCAGGACGCCATGGCCCGCTACGGCACCGACGGCACGTGCCTCATGCGCTTCCTCCGCGCCGAGTTGGACGACCCCGTCGACGTCGACTGCGGTCGCTGCTCGGTGTGCCGGGGCCAGAGCAGCGCCGAGGCCGGCGCCGCGCTCACCTTCGACGTCGACCTGGTCGAAGCGGCCCGCACCTTCCTGCGCTCGTCACCGCTCTCCATCGAGCCCCGCCGCCAGTGGCCCCGTGATGTCGAGATGGTGTCGGGCAACATCCCCAAGGACCGGCGGGCGCTGGACGGCCGGGCCCTCTCGGTGCTGGGCGACGCCGGTTGGGGCGACCTCGTGAAGCGGGCGCGCACGGCGGGCGAGGCCTACGACGACCGCCTGGTCGCCGGCGCGGTGCAGGCCATCACCGGGATGTGGCGTCCCGACCCGGCGCCGGCATGGGTCACGGTGGTGCCGGGCACCGGACCGTCGGGTCCGGTGCTGGCCGACTTCGCCGAGCGACTCGCCGCTGCGCTCGACCTGCCCTTCGTGCCCGCGCTGACCCACACCCGGGCCATCCAGCCGCAGGCCCACATGCACAACAGCGCCCAGCAGGTGACCAACCTGTGGGATGCCTTCGCCCCCGAGGGCGACGTACCTTCGGGCCCGGTGCTGCTCGTGGACGATCTCGTCGACTCCCGTTGGACCCTCACCGTGGCGGCCGCCACCCTGCTCGACGCGGGCTCGGGCCCCGTCCTCCCCTTCGCCCTGGCCAAGGCCGGCGCCGAGTGACCCCGCCGGCGTGACCCTGCCCCTCCACCCCCCGCTCCCGTTCTGGGTACTCGTAGGTGTTGTCAGCGACCCATACGAGTACCCGGAACGTTGCGGGCGGGCGTGATGGCCCGCCTCGACGACGGCGTCCTCGCCGCCCTGCTCCTCACCAGCCCGCTCGCCGGCGACGGCCCCCCGCCACTGAAGGCACGTGAGTTCTGGGCCCTGGTCGACGAGGTGGGCGACCTCACCCCTCTGCTCGCCGAGGTGCCCGCCGACCGCCCCGACGCCGACCGTCTCCGCGCCCTGCTGGGGCGGGCCACGGCCTTCGCCTTCGCCGTGGAGGACGCCGAGCGCCAGGGCATCACCCTGCTGTCGGCCCTCGACCCCCGCTACCCCACGCGCCTCCGGACGGGCATGGGTACGCAGGCGCCACCGGTGCTGCACACGGTCGGGCCGCTGGCCCTGCTCGACGAGCCCGCCGTGGCCATCGTCGCCGCGTCAGCGGCCGATGGCGGCGCCACCGAGGACCCGGTCGTGGTCGATGCCGCCCGCGCCGCCGCCACCGAGGCGGTGGCCGACGGTCGGGTCGTGCTCACCGCCGGCTTCGCCTCTGCCCTCGACGCCGCCGCCACGACTGCTGCCATCGACGCCGGCGGCGCCGTCGTCGGCCTGCTGTCCCACCCGCTGATCACGCACCTGCACACGCCCGAGGTGCGCCGGGCCGTGCACGGCGGCCGCCTCTGCCTCGTCACGCCGTTCCGCCCGAACGCCCCGTGGTCCCCCGTCGCCGAGGCCGGCCGGGCCGCGGTCGCCGCCGCCCTCGCCGAGCGCACCGTCACCGTGTCGACTCGTGCCCCCACCCTCCTCGACGACGTCGCGACGGAGGACGCCCCGCCCTGACGCGCCGGGCCGCTGCGCCCACCACCCCTGTTCTGCCCGCACCAGCGTGTCGACCAGAACACGCTCGTGCTGGCAGAACCGAACGGCGGCGGATCAGACGCGCTCGATGATGATGGCGGGGGCCATGCCGCCGCCGGCGCACATGGTGACGAGGCCGACCTGCTGGTCGCGGCGCTCGAGCTCGTCGAGCACCGTGCCGATGAGGATGGCGCCGGTGGCCCCGATGGGGTGGCCGAGGGCCATGGCACCGCCGTTGACGTTCACCTTGTCGCGGTCGACGTCGAGGTCACGCAGGAACTTCTCGACCACGACGGCGAAGGCCTCGTTCACCTCGAGCAGGTCGATGTCGTCGAGGGTCATGCCCGCCTTGGCCAGCACCTTGCGGGCCGACGGCACCGGGGCGTTGAGCATGAGGGTCGGGTCGTCGCCCATGTTGGCGGTGGCCACCACCCGCGCCCGCGGCGACAGACCGTGGGCCTTGGCGTAGTCCTCGCTGGCCATCAGGATCGCAGCGGCGCCGTCGACCACGCCCGAGGAGTTGCCGGCGTGGTGGACGTGCTCGATCACGAGGTCGGGGTACTTCTGGTTGATGAGCTCGCGGAAGGTGAGGCTGTCCTCGGTGTGGCGGTAGTCGGCCACGGCCGGGAAGCTCGGCGCGAGCTGGGCCAGCGACTCCGCGGTGGTCTGTGGCCGCGGGAACTCCTCGTGGTCGAGAGCGACGGTGCCGTCGAGGTTCAGCACGGGGATCAGGCTCTTGTCGTAGCGGCCCTCGGCGATGGCGACCGCGGCACGCCGCTGCGACTCGGCGGCCAGGGCGTCGAGGGCCTCTCGGGGGATGCCCTCCTGGCTGGCGATGGCGTCGGCGCACACGCCCTGGTGGGACTGCGGGTGGATCGCCTGCAGGTGCATGTTGTTGGCGCCCATGGGCAGCAGGCCCTTCTTGGGCAGCGACATCATCTCGGTGCCGCCGGTGACCACGAGGTCCTCCATGCCCGCCATGACCGCGTGGGCGCCGTAGTTCGCGCTGGTGATACCGGACCCGCAGAAGCGGTCCAGGGTGGCGCCGCTGGCGGTGATGTCGTAGCCGGCGTCGAGCGCGGCCATGCGCCCGAGGTCGCCGGACTGCTCGCACACCTGCGAGCTGGTGCCCCAGATCACGTCGTCGACGTCGGCGGTGTCGAAGCCGTTGCGGTCCACGAGGGCGGCCAGCACCGTCCGTGCCAGGTGCTGCGGGTGCAGGTGGGCGAGCGCCCCCTTGCCCTGCTTCCCGATCCCCCGCGGGGTCCGGCATGCGTCGATGATCAGCGCCTCGGCCACGTTCGTCCTTCTTCCTCGTCACGGCGGCGTGCGTCGCCCCCCATTCGGACCTGACGCTACGCGTCCTGCGCGACCTGCCCCCAACGCGCCGGTCGCGGTCGCACGAGGACCAGGGCGCTCAGGGCGTGGCTCCCCAGGTGTCGACGAACGTGATCTCCTCGACGGGGCGCCGCACCGCCGGCCGGAAGTCGGTCCCGATGGTGTAGGCGACGGGGAACAGGGCCACCTGGGTGACCGTGTCCGGGATGCCCAGCAACTCGGCCACCTCGCGCTCCTGGAAGAGGTGCAGCGTCGTCCACACCGAGCCGAGCCCACGGGACCGCAGGGCCAGCAGGAAGCTCCAGGCCGCGGGCAGGATCGACCCGTAGGACGAGGCCGCCACCCCGTTCGGCGCGCCGTCGAAGCGGCCTTCGATGCACGGGATCACCAGCACCGGCACCCGGTGGAGCACCTTGGTGAAGGCCAAGGCGTTCTCGTACACCCGGCGGTCCCGTTCGTCCGCCGCCTCCCGAGCCGCCCGGGTCAGGTAGCCCGTGCCGTTCTCCGCGTAGCGCCGGGCGATCTCGGCCCGCTTGGTCGGGTCGGTGACCACCATCCAGCGCCAGTCCTGGCGGTTGCTGCCACTCGGCGCCTGCACGGCGAGGCGGATGCAGTCGAGGACCACCCGCAGCTCCACCGGCCGGTCGAGGTCCAGTCGGCGCCGGACACTGCGGGTCGTGCTCAGCAGGCGGTCGGTCTCGGCGAGGTCGAACGGCGGCTCGGTCAAGGGGCCATGATGGCCCGCCCGCCGCTCCCCCGCCGGTCGAGGTGCCACCCCGCGCACGCGTAGCCTTCAGGGGTCAACGAGGGGGGACGGCCCGGGTGCTCAGATGGATGGTCGACACGACGGTGGGGGCGCTCACCCGCCGCACGCCGGTGCCCGACG
>CAYYDZ010000027.1:24610-25861 GCA_964470715.1 uncultured Microthrixaceae bacterium
TGGATGGTCGACACGACGGTGGGGGCGCTCACCCGCCGCACGCCGGTGCCCGACGACCTTGCCGCGGTGACGGTGCGCGGCGTGGAGTCCGGCCGAACCGATGAGGCGGACGCCGTGTGGGAGGGGGTCGAGGCCCTGTACCGCACCGGCATGCACCCGGGGATCCAGGTGTGCATCCGCCATCGGGGCGAGGTGGTGGTCGACCGGGCCATCGGCCACGCCCGCGGGGTCGGCCCCGACCGGCCCCCCGGTGCGGACGGGGCCGTGCCCATGACGCTGGAGACGCCCGTCAACCTGTTCTCCGCGTCCAAGGCCGTCACCGGGATGTTGATGCACAAGCTGGAAGAGCAGGGGGTGCTGTCGATCGACGACCGGGTAGCCGATCACGTGCCCGACTTCGCCCGGCACGACAAGGGTGAGATCACCCTGCGACAGGTGCTGAGCCACCAGGCCGGCATCCCCATCATGCCGAGGGAGTCGTTCGACCTCGACCTGCTGGACGACCCCGAGCGGGCCGAGGCCGTGCTCTGCGACCTGCGACCGTCGGCCCCGATCGGCGGCGCGCCCGCGTATCACGCCGTGGTGGGCGGCTTCATCATGGAGATGGTGGCCCGCCACGCCGACGGGCGCAGTCTGCGCGACGTCCTCGAGGAGGAGGTGCGCCGGCCCCTCGGCCTCGGCCGATTCAGCTTCGGGGTCGACCCCGCCGACGTCGACCTCGTGGCCGACAACGTCGAGACGGGCCTGGCCTTCGTCCTGCCGCTCGAGGTGCTGTTCCACCGCGCCCTCGGCGCCCCCTGGGGGCGGATGCTCCGCATGTCGAACGACCCACGGTTCCTGACCGCGGTGGTCCCCTCGGGCAACACCATCGTCACCGCCCGCGACGCTGCCGCCTTCTACCAGTGCCTCCTGAACGGCGGCGAGCTGGACGGCGTCCGCGTCTTCGAGGAGGCCACCATCGATCGCGCTCGGATGGCCCAGGACGTCGGCACGCCCTTCGACCGGATGCTGGGCCTGCCCATGCGCTACAGCCCGGGGTTCATGCTGGGCAACGAGGGGCTGAGCCTCTACGGCTGGGACCACCCCCGGGCCTTCGGCCACCTCGGCATGTCCAACATGCTCACCTGGGCCGACCCCGACCGGGATCTCGTCGTGGCGCTGCTCACGACGGGCAAGCCGATGCTCGGCACGCACTTCCGGGCCTTCCCACAGCTCATCGGCACCATCCACGACACCTTCCCCGCCGCCTAG
>CAYYDZ010000028.1:0-25080 GCA_964470715.1 uncultured Microthrixaceae bacterium
CGTACCACTCGATGTCGTGGGAGAAGCCGGGCTCGACGAACTCGAGGCGGTAGGCATCGGAGGTGACGGGCAGCCGGTAGGTGCCGTCGGCACCGGTGGTGGTGCCCCCGAGGAGGTGGTAGTCGGCGGCGCGCAGCGCGATCACCCAGGTGCCCGCCAGCGGCGTGGCGGTCCCGGTCTCGGTGACGGTGCCCCGGATGAGCGACGGCGCGAACTGCTGGATGCGGTTGTTGGTGCGGTCCACCGTGTAGATCCACCCGTCGGGGCTGACGGCCACATCCGACGGTGACGGGGCCACGAACCGGCCCTCGCCGGTGCCGGCGGTGCCCCATGTGGTGACGAAGGTGCCGGTCCCGGTGAAGGCCTGCAGACGGGTGTTGTTCGGGTCGGTGACCACCACCCGGCCGCTGGGGGCGACGGCGAGCCCGTCGACTTCTTGGAACTGGGCGTTGCCCGAGCCCGCGACACCCCAGCCCCGCACGTAGGCACCCGACGGGGTGAATTGTTGCACGCGACGGTTGTAGGTGTCGCCCACGTACACCGCGGTGTCGGTCGCCGCGACCCCCTGAGCGTACGACAGCTGCCCGTTCGCGGACCCGGAGCTGCCGATCGTGGCCAACCACGCGCCGGTGGCGTTGAACCTGCGGACCAGGCGGTTGCCGGCGTCGGCCACGTACACGTCGCCGGACGGGGCGACCGCGATCCCTTCGGGGTTGGACAGGCTCCCGACGCCGAAGGTTCGGACCCAGGTGCCGGTGGCGGTGAATTGTTGGACCCGGCTGTTCCCCTTGTCGGACACGTACACGTCGCCCGCCGTGTTCACCGCGACGCCCGTCGGGTTGTTGAACTGGCCGTTGGCCGACCCGGCGGTCCCCCACGTGCGCACGAACACCCCTTCCCGGGTGAACTGCTGGACCCGGTGGTTGCCCCGATCGGCCACGTACACGTCACCGGTCACCGGGGACACCCCCACCGCGTCCGGGCTGTTGAACTGTCCGTTCCCGGACCCCGCCGAACCCCACGCCCGCACGAACACCGGCGCCGCCTCCGACGGTGTCGGCACCGGCGCGAACTGCTGCACCCGTTGGTTGGACCGGTCGGTCACCCACACGTTGCCGGACCCGTCGACCGCGAGGTCGTTCACCCCACCGCCCGAGGCGAACTGGCTGTGGCCGATGCCCGCGGTGCCCCACTTGGTGAGGAACGTGCCGGTCGAGTTGAACTTCTGGACTCGGTTGTTGGCGAGGTCGGCCACGTACACGTCGCCGTCGCCGTCGACCGCGACGCCTCGTGGGTTGTTGAACTGACCGTTGCCGGTCCCGTAGTTGCCCCACTTGGTGAGGAACGTGCCGGTCGAGGTGAACTTCTGGACCCGGTTGTTGGCGTAGTCGGCCACGTACACGTTGCCCGACGAGTCCACCGCCACCCCGAACGGCTGGGTGAACTGGCCGTCGCCGGTGCCGCTGGTGCCCCACTGGCCCAGATAGGTGCCGGTCGAGGTGAACTTCTGGATGCGATGGTTGCCCCAGTCCGATACGAACACGTTCCCCGAAGCGTCGACGCCGACGCCTTGGGGCAGGATGAACTGGCCGTCGCCGGTGCCGTTGCTCCCCCACTTGGCCACGAAGACCCCCGCCGAGGTGAACTTCTGCACCCGGTTGTTGGACTGATCGGTCACGTACACATATCCCGAGGCGTCGACCGTGACATCCATCGGGTACCTGAATTGGCCATCACCGGATCCGGTCGTACCCCACGCGGTCACGAACGTCCCGTCCCCGGAGAACTTCTGCACACGGTCGTTCGAGAGGTCGGCGACGTACACGTTGCCCGACGCGTCCACCGCCACCCCGAACGGCTGGTTGAACTGCCCGTTGGCCGACCCACTGGTGCCCCACGTCCGCACGAACACCGGCGGGTCCTCGGACTGCGCCGCCGCGGTCACGTTGACGTTCACCGTGTTCGACGTCACCGCGTCGGTCTCGTTCGTGTCCACCGTCGCGCTGTTCTGGTACAGCCCGATGTCCGACGGTGTCGACGTGTAGTTGCAGTCGACCACTCGGTTCGCGCCCACCGCGATGTCGGTGAGGGTGCCGGCGCAGGCTGGCGCCTTCGTGTCGGTCACGGTCACCCCGGTGAGGGGGAGGTGGCCGGTGTTGGTGACCGTCACGTGGTAGTGGATCACGGCGCCGGCAACCACGGTCCCCTCATCGGCAGACTTCGCGATCGTCACTGCCGGCGCCGGCGGCACGAACTTCTGCACCCGATGGTTGCTCCACTCAGCGACGTACACGTTGCCCGAGGCGTCGACCGCCACCCCCATCGGCCGCTGGAACTGGCCGTTGCCGGTGCCAGTGGTACCCCACTGGGTGAGGTAGGCGCCCGTGGAGGTGAACTTCTGCATCCGGTTGTTGTAGGTGTCGGAGACGTACACGTTGCCCGAGGAGTCGACGGCCACCCCGTCCGGGACGCTGAACTGGCCGTTGCCGGTGCCGTTGGTGCCCCACTGGGTGAGGTAGGCGCCCGTGGAGGTGAACTTCTGCACCCGGTTGTTGGATGAGTCGGCGACGTACACGTTGCCCGACGAGTCCACCGCCACCCCATAGGGGTAGCGGAACTGGCCGTTGCCGGTGCCGTTGGTGCCCCACTGGGTGAGGTAGGTGCCCGTGGAGGTGAACTTCTGGATGCGGTTGTTGGATGAGTCGGCGACGTACACGTCGCCCGAGGCGTCGACCGCCACTGCTGCCGGGAACTCGAATTGGCCGTCACCGGTTCCGAAGCTGCCCCACTGGGTGAGGTAGGTGCCCGCGGAGGTGAACTTCTGGATGCGGTTGTTGGACGTGTCGGCGACGTACACGTCGCCCGAGGCGTCGACCGCCACCCCGTAGGGAAGCATGAATTGGCCGTTGGCGGTGCCGTTGGTGCCCCACTGGGTGAGGTACGCGCCCGCGGAGGAGAACTTCTGGATGCGGTAGTTGCTGGTGTCGGCGACGTACACGTCGCCCGACGAGTCGACCGCCACCCCGAACGGGTTGTTGAACTGGCCGTTCCCAGTGCCGTTCGAACCCCACTTGAGGGAGAACACCGGGGGGAGGTCGGCCGCTTGAGCCACCGGCGCCGCCACGGGGATCACCGCCAGGAACGCTCCGAGTACCACTGCGACCAACGTCGAGCACACGAGCTTGCGGATCATCGAGGATCACCGCCCTGCGGTTGTCTTTGCCTTCAACGTCGCGCCGCGCCGTCGTCGCGGTCAGTGCCGAACGTCATCGTTGGACGGTGACACCGGTCACGCCGGCCGGGCGGACCGGCGGCTCAGCTGAATCGGGTGATGTAGCCCCGTTGGCGGAACGTCTTCAGCATGTGGGCCACGAACCAGAGGCCGGCGACGGCGACCAGCACGCAGCCCACCGCGGCCAGGGCGATCTGGTCCCAGGGCATGGGGTCGCCATCTAGGACCATGCGGACCGCGGCGAACGCGTGGGTCGTCGGCAGGATCACCGAGAGCGGCTGCAGCACCGTGGGCAGGGCGTCGACCGGGTAGAAGATGCCCGACAGGGGCATCACCACGAAGAGGATCCCCCACGCCAGCACCTCGGCGCTCTGGCCGAAGCGCAGCACCAGGCCGATGACGAACAGCGAGATCGACCAGCCGGCGATGAGCAGCACCGTGCCGATGGGCAGGAGCGCCCAGCCCACGTCGAAGATCGAGAACGCGTAGAAGCCGAACGCCGCGAGCACCACCACGCCCAGACCGGTGACGACCTTCGCGAGGCCGAACAGGCCGACGCCGACGGCGTACTCCCATTCGGACACCGGCGTGGTCATGAAGTTCAGGAGGTTGCGGGACCACACCTCTTCGAGGAAGCCCGTGGAGAGCGCGATCTGGCTCTGGTAGAGGACGTGGAACAACAAGATGCCCGCAAGCAGGTATTCGACACCCGACTGGCCGGCCTCGCCCTGTTGGGCCACGAACACCCCGAGCGAGCCCCACAGCAGCACGTCGACCACGGGCCACACGAACACGTCGAACGAGCGGTGCGGGCTGCGCTTCAACACATAGGCGTGGCGGATCGCGATGGCCTTGATGCGCGTCCAACGGCGCGGGTGCTGGGTCGGGGCGAGGTCCCAAGGGGTGGGGTCGGCGGCGGAGGTCATGGGCGGGCCGACTCCTCCTCATCGAGGGCGCCGACGTGGCCGCCGGCGCCGCGGTGGGTCCCGATGCTGTCGAGCTCGTCGTTGCGGGCGAGGGCGAGGAAGAACTCCTCCAACGAGCCGTCGCCGGCCACCTCCGACGGGGTGCCGTCGGCCACGACCCTGCCGCCCTGGACGAACACCACCCGCTCGCAGAGCTCTTCCACCTCGACCATGTTGTGGCTCGTCACCAGAAGGGCGATGCCCTCGTCGTCGCTGAGGGACTGGAGGCCGGAGCGCACGCGCAGGGCCACGTCGGGGTCGAGCGACGCCGTGGGCTCGTCGAGGACCAGCAGTTGGGGGTGGTGCATGATCGCCTTGGCGATGCCCACGATCGTGCGCTGGCCCGACGAGAGCTCGACGCACATGGCCCCTGAGAGGTGGGTGACGCCGAAGCGGTCGAGGGCCACCATGGCGGCGCGGGTGGGGTCGTCGATCCCGTAGAGGCGGCCGAAGATGCCGAGCACCTCGTTGACCCGCAGGCGGTCGGGGAGGGGCAGGTAGCCCGCGGCGAAGCCGACGTGCTGCATGGCCCGGCTGCGGTGGCGCGGGAGGCGGTGGCCGGCGATGGTGACCGACCCCTTGTCGGGCGTGATGGCCCCGAGGAGCATCAGCAGGGTGGTGGTCTTGCCGGCGCCGTTGGGCCCGAGCAGGCCGACCCGTTCGCCGATACCGACGCGGATGCTGACGCCGTCGACCGCACGCACGCGCTTGTAGGCCTTGACGAGGCCGTGGGCCTCGAGCACGGGCGCGTCGTTCGGGTTCCCCACGCCGGGCAGTCTCGCGGCCGGCGCCCACCCGTGCCGAGCCATTTCCCGCCAATTGCCCGACGGGCGGCAACTGGTAGCCTGGAACAGCCGTCGATGACGGGCCCGCTCCACCACCCGGTGCCAGACGATTTCCCGAGGCACGGGTCGAACCGCTGCGGCGGCTGCGGTGGCGGACCTCCCGCTCGGCGGACCTCCCCTCTGCCGGACCGGTGCGGCTCGCCCCCCACCCGCGATGGCTCGCACAAGAAAGTAGGAACCCCATGAGCGTGGAGTCCACGGACCTCGAGCGAACGGCGCTCGAGCGCAAGGACCGCGACGAGCTGTTCACCATCGCCGAAGCGATGGGCGGCAAGCCCGGCTCCCGGGCCAGCAAGGGCAAGATCGTCGACCTCATCCTCGAGCTCGCGGGCGTGACCGAGGGCGGCGACGAGGACGGCGGCGAGTCAGCGGTGTCCGGCGCCCCGGTGGGCGGTGTTGCGCCGGAGGGTGACGGCGGGGAGCGCGAGGGGATCACTTCGGGCGCCCACGACGTCGACCGGGCGGAGGGCGCCGCGGCACCCAAGGTGGCGGCACCCAAGGTGAAGGAGCCCAAGGAGCCCAAGGAACCCAAGGAGAAGGGCAAGGCCAGGGGCCAGGACAACGGCGCCGGCGCCGAGGGTGACGGCGGCCAGGGTGGCTCGGGCAAGGCCGGCACCGAGCAGGGCCGCGACCCGGGCGACCGCGACGCCAACGACGACGGGAACGACCGAGGCCACGGCAACGGCCACGTCCAGCAGGGTGGCGGCGACGAGGTCGACGCCGGCAACCGCCGCCGGCGCCGTCGCGGTCGCAACGATCGTCCGGGCGGTGACGAGCCGTGGCAAGGCGAGCCCATCCCCGTCGAAGGCCTGCTCGACCTGCGCGACGAGGGGTACGGCTTCCTGCGCCTCCACGGCTTCCTGGCCAGCAAGGACGACGTCTACGTCTCGGTCAAGCAGGTCCGGCAGTTCTCGCTGCGCAAAGGCGACCGGGTCAAGGGCGCGAGCCGGCCCGCCAACCGCAACGAGAAGAACCCGGCGCTGCTCCACATCGACGAGGTCAACGGCCAGACCCCCGACGAGGCGCGGGCCCGTCCTCGATTCGACGACCTGACCGCGCTGTTCCCCGACGACAAGCTGCGCCTCGAGGCACCGAACGATCCCTACAACATGACGGCACGCATCGTCGATCTCATCGCTCCCATCGGGAAGGGCACGCGTGGCCTCATCGTGTCGCCCCCGAAGGCGGGCAAGACCACGGTGATGAAGCAGATCGCCCGGTCCATCGAGACCAACAACCCCGAGGTGCACCTCATCGTGCTGCTCGTCGACGAGCGGCCCGAAGAGGTCACCGACATGCGCCGCTGGGTGAAGAACGGCGAGGTGGCGGCGTCCACCTTCGACCGGCCCACCGAGGAGCACACGCAGGTGGCCGAGCTCACCATCGAGCGGGCCAAGCGGCTCGTCGAGACGGGCAAGGACGTCGTCATCATCCTCGACGGCATCACCCGGCTGGCACGGGCCTACAACCTGGCGGCACCGACCACGGGCCGGGTCATGTCGGGCGGCATCGACACCGGTGCGCTCTACCCGCCCAAGAAGTTCTTCGGTGCGGCCCGCAACCTCGAGGAGGGCGGCTCGCTCACCATCCTGGCCACGGCCCTGGTCGACACCGGCTCGCGCATGGACGAGGTGATCTTCGAGGAGTTCAAGGGCACCGGGAACATGGAGCTTCGCCTCGACCGGCGCATGGCCGAGCGGCGCATCTACCCGGCCATCGACGTCGACGGCTCCTCGACCCGCCACGAGGAGCTGCTCTTCAAGCCCAAGGAGCTCCAGCAGGTCTGGAAGCTCCGCCGGGTGCTCAACGCCCTCGACGGGGGTACCGGCGCCGGCCTCGAGCTGCTCATCGACCGGATGAAGACCTTCAAGAGCAACGAGGCGTTCCTCGATGAGATCGCCAAGGCCGCCCCGGCCGGCTGAGGGTCGACGACCCCGGCCAGGTATCATGACGAACCCGCTGAGCGAAGAGGGCTCCGATGAAAGCTGACATCCACCCGGACTACGTGCTCGCCACCGTGAAGTGCTCGTGTGGCAACACCTTCGAGACCCGCTCCACCAGCGCCGACCTCCACGTCGAGCTCTGCAGCGAGTGCCACCCCTTCTACACCGGCAAGCAGAAGCTGGTTGACTCGGGTGGGCGCATCGACCGCTTCGAGCGTCGGTACGGGCAGCGCAAGACCAAGCAGTCCTGACCCTGCCGCTCGGCCGTGGGCACGGCGCCCGCGGCCGGACGTGCGCCGAGCGATGAGCCTCGATCCTGAACGCCGCGCCGCGCTCGTGGGCGCGAAGCTCGGTGCGCTCGTACGCGAGCAATTCGGCGAGGCCGACCGCACACCAACCGCCTTCGGCGGGGGCGCCGCCCTGGTCGAGGGCGACACCGGCTGGGTGCTCGCCGACGACCAGCCCCACCGGATCCTCGGCGGGGGCCTGGCCTGGGCCCGGAGCCAGGGCGTGGGCGACCTCCACCTCTTGGTGGACGACGCCGCCGCCGCCGGCGTCGTGGCCCGTCGGGCCGCCGCCTTCCGGGCGGCGCCGACGGTCTGGCGGGTCGACGGCCGCGCCCTGCACGCGGCCGAACCGGCCCCCTACCCGCAGCGGGCGCCGGCGCCGGCGGGAGCAGACGACCTCGTCGCCCTCCTCGAGGACTCGGGGGTCACGGTGGTGGTGGAGCACGGGGTGGTGGCCGGTGAGGTCCTCGGTCTGGAGATCGCCCGCGTGGTGGTGGGTGAGGACGACGAGGCCCGCCTCGAAGTCGGTGTCGGCCGCCACGACCGCGAGGCCTTCACCATGATCCACGGCCGGCTGCCCACCGCCGACGCGCTCGCCTCGGTGGTCGACGCCGTCCTGGCGCAACGCCGCCCGGACGCTTCGCCCCACCCGCTCAACCGCTTGGCCGCCGAACGGTGGCTGCGGGCGTTGCTCATCGAGCGCCCGGAGGTGGTCGGCGCCGCCTCGCTGGCCCCCGTCGACCCGCCCCTGCCCCGGGACAACGTCAAGGACGCCGCCCCCGCCGCTGCCCTCGGTGTCGACGAGCACGGTGCGCCGGTGCTGGTGGTGTGCTCGGCGGGCATCGACCTCGACCTGGTGCCGACCGCGGCGGACGCCCGCCAGTGGCACGCGCCCGACGCTCGGCTCGTACTGGTCGTACCCGAGCGCGACGCCCACCCTGTCACCCTCGACCTGGCCGCCGCGCTCGCCGAGCCCGCCGAGGTCGTCGCCATGGCCGGCCACTGGCGTGACGACCTCACTCCCGTAGCCTGAGAACGATGCTGGAGCGGCTCGGCGACCTGGAGCGGGAGTACGAGGAGGTCGAGGCGCGCCTGGCCGACCCCGCCGTGATCGCCGACCAGAGCCGCTACGGCGAGGTGGCGCGCCGGTACAAGGAGCTCGAGGAGATCGTGCTCCGCGCCCGCGACCTGCGTCAGGCCACCGAGGACCTGCAGACCGCCCGCGAGATGCTCTCCGACGCATCCGGCGACGACCGCGAGGTCATGCGCGACGAGGCCGACGAGGCCGAGGCGGCCATCGCCCGACTGGAGGACGAGCTCAAGACCCTGCTGCTGCCTCGGGACCCCAACGACGACAAGAACGTCATCGTCGAGATCCGCGGCGCCGAGGGCGGCGAGGAGGCCAACCTCTTCGCCCGCGACCTCGCCGAGATGTACCAGGCGTACGCCGGCCGCATGGGATGGAAGTGCGAGGTGTTGGGCAGCCAGCCCTCGGACATGGGCGGCTTCAGCGACATCACCCTGCTGTTCAAGGGCGACGGCGTGTGGAGCCGCATGAAGCACGAGGGCGGCCCGCACCGGGTCCAGCGGGTGCCCGTCACCGAGAGCCAGGGGCGCATCCACACCTCGTCGGCCACGGTGTCGGTGCTGCCCGAGGCCGAGGAGGTCGACGTCGACATCGACCCCAACGACCTCCAGATCGACGTCTACCGGTCGTCGGGCCCGGGCGGGCAGTCGGTCAACACCACCGACTCCGCGGTGCGCATCACCCACAAGCCCACGGGCCTCGTGGTGGCCATGCAGGACGAGAAGAGCCAGATCCAGAACCGGGCCAAGGCCCTCCAGGTGCTGCGCTCCCGGCTGCTCAAGGCCAAGCAGGACGAGGCCGCGGCGGCGGCGTCCGACCAGCGCCGCGACCAGATCGGCGGCGGCGGTCGCTCCGAGAAGATCCGTACCTACAACTTCAAGGAGAACCGGGTGTCGGACCACCGGATCGACCTGACGTTGTACAAGCTGGACAAGATCCTCGCCGGCGAGCTCGACGACGTGGTCGACGCGCTGGTGGCCGACGAGCGGGCCACCCAGCTCCAGGGGTCGTGAGGGCGGCGGACGGCGAAGGGACGCCCTGGCGGGTGTTCGCGCAGGAGGCCGAGGCCCGCTTCGCCGCCGTCGGCATCGAGTCGCCCGAGGTCAGCGTGCGCCGCATCATCGAGCGGGCGGCGGGCTTCGACGGCGCCGAGTACGCCCTCGGTCTGGCCGAACCCGCCAGCGAGCGGGCCATGGGCTTCTTCGACGCCATGGTCGAGCGGCGCCTCGCCGGCGAGCCCCTCCAGTACGTGCTGGGCGAGTGGTCGTTCCGCACCCTCGACCTGATGGTCGACCGCCGGGTGCTGATCCCCCGCCCCGAGACCGAGCAGGTGGTCGAGTTCGCGCTGGAGGAGCTCGATGCGCTGGCCGCCGAGTCGCCACGGGTCGCCGACCTCGGGACCGGCTCGGGCGCCATCGCCCTGTCGGTGGCGGTCGAGCGACCTGCCGCGCGGGTGTGGGCGGGTGACGTGTCCGCCGACGCGCTCGCCGTGGCCCGGGCCAACCTCGCCGGCATCGGCCACGCCGGCACCCGGGTGACCCTGGTCGAGGGATCGTGGTTCGACGCCCTGCCCCGGGACCTGCAGGGCACCCTCGACCTCGTGATCTCCAACCCGCCCTACGTCGCGGCGGCCGACCCCCTGCCCGCCGAGGTGGCCGACTGGGAGCCCGTCGGCGCCCTCGTTCCCGGCCCGACCGGGCTCGAGGCCATCGAGGAGATCGTGGCCGGCGCCCCCGTCTGGCTGCGCCGGCCCGCGGCCCTCGTGGTCGAGCTGGCCCCCTCCCAGGCCGACGACGCCGTCGCCCTCGCCCGCGCCGCCGGCTTCGCCGACGCCCACGTCGCCCCCGACCTCACCGGCCGCCCCCGCGCCCTCGTCGCCCGCCTTGGTTGAGGAGGCGCAGGCCCCGAGCAGCAGCAGCGCACAGGAGGCGACCACCAGGAGGACCCTGCGTCGGGAGCGCTGGCCGGGAGCGTAGGGGAGGCCGGTCGCTCGTATCGTGGCGCGGGTGGCCGCCCGACCCGCACCACCCCCCGAGGACGACGTCGAGCAGGCGGTCCTCGCCTTGCGGGCGGGTGAGGCCATCGTCGTGCCGACCGACACGTTGTACGGGTTGGCGGCGCTGCCGACGGTGCCCGGCGCGGTCGACCGGCTGTTCTCGCTGAAGAGGCGGCCGGCGGACACGCCCATCGCCGTGCTCGTCGCCGGCATCGAGCAGGTCGAGGCGCTGGCGGACCTCTCCGGCGCCGCCCGCCGGCTGGCCGACGCGTTCTGGCCCGGCCCGCTCACCATGGTGCTGCCGAGACGAGCTGGCGTGGACCTCCCCCTCGGCGAGCCCCACGCCACCATCGGCGTCCGTTGGCCGGACCACCCCGTGATCGCCGCCCTGGCCGAGGCCGTCGGCCCGCTGGCCACCACCAGTGCCAACCGGACGGGCGAGCCGACGCCGGCCACGGCGGGCGAGGCGGCCGCCTCGCTCGTGGGAGACGTGGCCGTGGTGCTCGACGGTGGCGCCTGCGCCGGGACCGCCTCGACCGTGGTCGACCTCACCGGCCCCGACCTGCGCGTACTGCGCGAGGGCGCGATCACCGAGTCCGCCCTGCGCGCCACCCTCGCCTGACCCGCCGAACTCGAGGCAATGGCCCCCGGAAACCGGGGGGCATTGCCTCGAGAACGAGCTACTGGAAGAAGAGGACCAGGCCGTCGGGGTCGGCGTCGGGGATGGCGGCGTTCGAGGTGTCGACGCTGAAGGTCTGGCCGTCGTCGCCCTCGAGGGTGGCCGAGACCACCGAGCCGGTGTCCTGCTCGAGCGTGTCCGCCGCGAACAGGTACCAGCGGCGATCGGTCGACGGCGGGTACTGGGCGGCGCAGTCGCTGACCGGCCCGCTGACGTCGAGGCCGTCCTCGCTGTTGTTCTGGTCCGGGGTGGCGAAGGGCTCCTCGCAGAGCACGTTTCCGGCGGCGTCGAGCACGCCGACGGTCACGGCAAGGTCGCCCTGGAACGAGTGGTCGATGGTGATCGACGCCGTCGGGGCGCCGCCGGCGCCGATCTCGGTGGTGGACGAGCCGCCGCCCGAGCCGTCGGTGAACAGGGTCAGCCCGTTCGGGTCGTTGTCGGGGATGTCGGCGGGGACGTTGTCGAAGTCGAAGGTCTGGCCGTCGGGCCCGGTGAGGGACAGGGAGTCGATGGTGCCGCTGTCGAGGTCGGCGGTGTCGATCACCTGGAGGAACCAGAGGTGCTCGGCGTCGGGCGGGTACTGGTCGGCGCAGTCGGACAGGTCGATGTCGCCGGAGAGGCCACCGTCGCCGCCCTCGTTCGGGTCTGGCTCGAGCACCTGGACCGAGCACAGGGTGGTGCCGTCGGACTGGCCGACGCCGGCCCGGATCGAGAGGTCGCCCGTGTAGGTGTGGGTGAGCTCGAGGCTCATGAACGGGCCGTCACCGACGTCGTCGGTGGTCCCGGTGCTGGTGTCGACGGTGTCGGTGCCGCCGTTGGTGATGGCGAAGGTGCCCGACGGGTCACCGTCGGCGATGGGCTTGGGCAGCCCCGAGGCCGGGAAGGGCGTGTCGCCGTCGAAGACCGTGAAGCTCACGATCTGGCCCTCGTCCTGGGGCAGGGTGTCCTCGGCCCGCAGGAACCAGAGCTGGTCGTCGCTCGGGGGCAGGAACTGGGCGCACTCGCTGTCGCTGACGTCGACCTGGCCGGACAGGTCCTGGGCGCCGTCGCTGCTGTCGGGCTCGTGGATGACGATGGGCTCGCACAGGTCGTTGCCGTCGGGATCGCTGACGCCCACCGTTACGGCGAGGTCGCCCCGGTAGGTGTGGCTGATCTCGAAAGCCACCGAGGCGGTGCTGTCGTTGGCCGTGCCGGTGTCGTTGCCGTCGGCGTCGATGGTGTTGCTGCTGCCGCCGGCCAGACCGTGGTCGGCGAAGGCCGCCTCGATCAGGTCGGCGTCGTCCCCGCCGAAGTTGGCGTTGTTCGTCGTCTGGTAGGCGGCGGCCACGTCGGGCAGCGTGACGTTGGCGTTCAGGTAGAAGTTCGAGGCCAGCAGGGTGGTGAGGACCCGGTCGCGGACCTCGCTGCACTGGTCCGAGCCGGGGCAGTCGGCGATGTCGATCCCCTCGTTGGCCAGCAGGCCGCTGAAGATGTCGAAGATGGCGCCGGTGTAGATGGTGCCGTCCTCGTGGACCTCGTTCACCAGGTCGTCGGGGTACACCTTGTCGTCGTCGACCCGGCGGATGCACGTGCCCTGTTCGGCCCAGGCGAACAGGCAGCCCTGGTCCACCTGGTCGTTGCCGGTGCGCAGGTCGACGGTGGACAGGAAGGCGAGCAGGTCGCCGAAGCCCTCGTGGTAGGCCCCGGCCTCCTGGCCCTGGAGCAGGCCCGGTGCCTGCTGGTCGAGGATCGCGTGGCCGTACTCGTGGATGATGCCCGAGGCGTCCTCGCCTTCGTTGATGCCGTCCGAGCCGACGCCGAGCACGATCTCGCTGCCGTCGTAGAAGGCATTGTCGACGGTCTGCGGGTCGACGCCGAACACGGGGAACGACTCGTTGCGGACGTCGGTGAAGCCGAGGTCCTGGAGCTCGCGCTGGACGCGGTCGATCCAGAAGTAGGCCATGGCGCTCTCGAAGCCGGCCTGGCCCCGGCCCTGGCCCCATTGGGCGTCGGCCTCGTCGGGGGTGTCGACGGGGGCGCCCTCGGGGTCGGCGTTGACGAACTCGCCGACGAGCTGGCCCGACGACGGGTCGTCGAGGCCCTGGATCTGCTCGCCGCTGAGGAACTGGTTGGCCTCGGAGGAATCGGTCAGCTGGCCACCCGACGCGTAGATGGGGTCGGGGAGGAAGACGCAGGCCGATGGCGCGTCGGGCAGGTCGCACTGGTCGCCGCTCGCCTGCGCCGCGGTGCCCTTGCCGGCCGAGGTGGCGGCGCTCGTCACGGCGGCGTCGCCCGGCAGGGCGGGGCCGAGGCGGTCACGGTCGGTGGCCACCTGGGCGGCCGTGATGGTGTCGCCGGTGGTGGCGTTGATGAGCACGCGCCACGAGCCGGTGGGATCGGTGGTGCGCACCCCGACCCGCCAGGCCAGCACGAGCTCGTCGCCGGACTGCACCCACACCAGCTCGGGGTCGTCCACCTCGGTGGGGGTGCCCTGGACCGCCTTGCCGGCGTTGTCCTTGGCCTGGTCGGCAGGCACCTCCTCGGCCGCGTCGGCGCTCGGCTGGGCGTCCACGAGGGCGTTGTTGGCCCCGGCGATCTCCCCGCCGTCGCGGACGTGGACGGTGACCTCGGCGTCCTGGACGACGTGTCCGTCGTACTCCTGGGCGAAGGTGACGTGCGTGACGCTTGGCGACCGGGTGAGGCCGCTGAACACCAGCGATTCGAAGGTGGCGTCGGGCACCGCGGCGGCGTCGTCGAGCCAGGCTTGGGCCTGATCGACCAGGGCCTGCTCCTCCTCGGTCAGGTTGGCCGCCGGATCCGTGGGGGCGGTGGCGCCGCTGTCCCCGCCGTCGTCGGACGAACACGAGACGAGCGAGACGGCCAAGGCGCCCGCCAGGATGATGGCCACCAGCTTGCTGGTCGCCCGCTTCGAGTGCCCGCTGCTGCGCTTCACCGTTCCCCCTTGGTCGAGAGCCGTTCGCTCTGGAACAGACGACCGACGATACCGGTCTGGTTCCCGTCGGTGGCCGCGCCGGCCACGTCGGGGGGCTGCGGGGTCTACCCTGGGCCGACCACGGACCGGTCGGGCAACAGGGGGAATGATGGTTCGCAGGAAGAAGGCCACCGAGGCCGCGGAGCGGTTGTCGAAGATCGCGTTCTTCGAGGGCTTCACCCCCGACGAGCTGGCGCGGGTCGCCGAGCTGGTCGACGACGTCGAGGCCGAGGCCGGCGCGGTGCTCACCGACCAGGGTCGCCCCGGCCAGGAGTGCTACGTCATCGAGACGGGCCATGCCAACGTGTACTTCGGCGGTGAACACATCGCCAGCCTCGGGCCGGGTTCCATGGTGGGGGAGATGGCCCTGCTCGAGCACCGACCCCGCATCGCCACGGTGGTCGCCGAGACGCCGATGCAACTGCTCGGCCTCGACACCCGCAGCTTCCGGGCACTCCTCGAGGAGATGCCCAAGGCCAGCCAACGGGTGATGTCGCTGCTCAACGCCCGCCTCCAGGAGAACGCGTCCCGCACCGCGGGCGACGGCGCCTGATCCACCCGTCGGCCGAGCACGACTCGGCCGGCCGGCGCCTCGGGCGCGCGGTCAGTCCAGGGTGAGGGTGCCGTCGGCGCCACGCTGCGCCGAGCGGCCGCAGCACTCCTCGTCGATGAGGGTCGCCATCGTGTCGGCGTCGCGGGTCGAGCACCAGGCCCGGCGCCCGTCGGGCAGCAGGCCCGCGGCCAAGCCGACCTCGCGGTCTCCGTCGCGCCCGTGCATCACGGTGTACGCCTCGACGGTCACCGGCCCCCGGTGGTCGTCCGGGGCGACCTCGCGACCCGGCGCGGCGAGCGCGTCGGCCTCGGCTTGGGTCGTGGCGAGGTGGAAGCCGCCCTCGGGGGGCTCGGTGCCGTAGAGCCCCAGCGCGTGCTTGGTGGTGAACCCGCCGTTGGCGCTGCAGAGGCCGAGCGTCCCCGGCGCCTCCCGGCGAAGCAGGTCCACCATGGTGGCGATGCCGTGGGTGGCGTAGTTGTTCCACGGACCGCCGGCGAAGCCCATGCCGCCGGTCACGGTGAGGGGGCGGTCGAGTCCGAGGCCCAGCTCTCCGGCGGCGATCTGCACCGCCGAGGGGAAACAGGAGTAGAGGTCGACGGGACCGATGGCCTCTGGCCCGGTGCCGGCGGCCGCGAACAGCGCCCGACCGGCGGTGCGAAGGGCGGGGGAGGAGCAGAGGTCGTTGCGCTGCGACACGTGGGCCCGCTCGTTGGCCTCGGCGCCGGCCACGGGGAAGACCCAGCGGTCGGGGGGGACGCCGAGGGCCCGGGCCTTCTCGACCGAGCACAACAGCACCGCGGCGGCCTGCTCGACGTTGTTGTTCGAGTTCATCACGAGTGTGTACGGGTAGCCGATGAGGCGGTTCCCCGCGGTGGGGGTCACCGCCTCCTCCGGGGTCATGGGCGTGCGGATCCAGGCGTGGCGGTTCGCCGCCGCCACCTGCGAGAACCCGGACCAGAGGCGCCCGAGGTGGGCCAGGTGCGCCGCCGGCGTGCGGCCGGCGGCGGCCCGCAGGGCGATCTCGAAGATGGCGTACATCTGCACCGGCAGGACGACGCCCTGCGCCGCCTCCGCCGCGTCGATCATGTCGAGGTCGGTCCCGAAGCTCTCGGCCCGCGGCGTGTCTTCCCCTTCGGTGGTCCACGGCGGCTTCTCGTTGCGCCTCCGGTACGCGGCGCGGGTGCGCCAGGTCTCGCCACCGCAGAGCAGGGCGAGGTCGAGGTCGCCGGCGGCGATCTCGAAGGCGGTGCGGTTGAGGAGGGCCTGGGGTGTCTGGCCGCCATCGGTGGTGCAGACGCTCTGGCGCGGACGGGCGCCGATGCGCGCGGCGACGAGCGCTCCCGGGTCCCGGTACCGCCACGACAGCAGCTTGACGACCCGCACCGAGTCGATGGCCGAGCACACGTCACGACCCCCGCTGTCGAGGGAGGCGGCCTCGGCGGCCCGGGCGATGAGCTCGACGGGCTCGACCTCCTCGTCGCCCCGGTCGACCCGGTTCTCGACCTGCCCGACGCCCACGATCACCGGGGTGCGCCCGTCCGCTACCTTGACCATCCGGTCAAGCTAGGAAGGGGCGGGACATTCCGTACAATCGCCAGATCGACGTCCTCGTTCTCTGCTCGGGCAACATCTGCCGCTCCCCCATGGCCGAAGCCTTCCTGGCCTACCAGATGGCCGTGCGCGGCGTTCCCGGTCACGTGTCCTCGGCCGGGCTCTTCAAGGACGGACAGCCCGCCTCACCCCACGGCGTCACCGTCACGGCCCGCAAGGGCCACGACCTCACGCGCCACCGGAGCCGGGTGATGGACGCCGACATGTTGCGCGGCGCCGATCTCGTCCTCGGGATGGAGCGCTTGCACGTGCGCGAGGCCGTCGTGTTGGTCAACGACGTCGCCCCCCGGGCCTTCACCCTGAAAGAGCTCGTTCGCCGCGGCCGGGCCATCGGGCCCCGCCGAGCCGACGAGTCCACCGAGGCCTGGTTGGCTCGTGCGGCCGAGGGTCGTCGGGCCACCGACCACCTCGGGGCGTCGTCCGAGGACGACGTGGCGGACCCCATCGGTCGGCCCATCGAGCACTACGAGCGCACCGCCAACGAGCTCGACGCGCTGGTCAGCAGCCTGAGCGACCTGCTCTGGCCCGTGCACGCCCTGGCCCCTCCACCACCCCCGCCGCCTCCGCCGCCTCCGCCGCCGCCCCCGGTGGCGCCGGCCACCCCGGTGCCGTCGTGAGGGTCGCCATCGGCTCGGACCACGCGGGGTTCCGCCTGAAGGTCCACCTGCTCTCGGTGCTCGCCGAGCTCGGCCACGAAGCCGTCGACCTCGGCACCGACAGCGAAGAGTCGGTCGACTACCCGCCCATCTGCGCCGCCGTCGGCGCCGCGGTGGTGGCGGGTGATGCCGACCGCGGCATCGTGCTCGGCGGCAGCGGCCAGGGCGAGCAGATCGCGGCCAACAAGGTCGACGGCGTGCGCGCCGCCCTCTGCAACGACCTCTACACCGCCCGCTTGTCGCGCGAGCACAACGACGCCAACGTGTTGTCGATGGGCGGGCGCATCGTGGCCGACGGTCTCGCCGCCGAGATCCTCACCCTCTGGTTGGCCACCCCCTTCGAGGGCGGCCGCCACGAGCGCCGACTGGCCCAGATCACCGACCTCGAACGCAACGGACCCGCCACCTCGCCCGGAAAGGCCCCCTGATGCCCTTCAGCACCGACCGCGACGACGAGCTGTTCGGCCTGATCGACCAGGAGGTCGAGCGCCAGACCACCACCATCCAGCTCATCGCGAGCGAGAACTTCACCTCGCCGGCGGTGATGGAGGCCACCGGCTCGGTCCTCACCAACAAGTACAGCGAGGGCTACCCGGGCAAGCGCTACTACGGCGGCAACCAGGTGGTCGACGAGGTCGAGGACCTGGCGCGGGACCGGGTCAAGGCCCTCTTCGGCGCCGAGCATGCCAACGTCCAGCCTCACTCCGGGGCCAACGCCAACATCGCGGTCTACCTCGCCCTGTTGGATCCAGGTGACACGGTGATGGGTCAGTCCCTCGACCACGGCGGTCACCTCACCCACGGCTCACCGGTCAACCTCAGCGGGCGGCTGTACAACTTCGTGCCCTACGGCCTCACCCCGAGCGACGAGCGCCTCGACTACGACGCCATCGCCGACATCGCCCGCGAATGCCGCCCGAAGCTCATCGTGGCGGGCGCCACCGCCTACTCGCGCACCATCGACCCCGAGGCCTTCCGGCGCATCGCCGACGAGGTCGGGGCGCTGTTCATGTTCGACGCCGCCCACATCGCCGGCCTCATCGCCGGTGGGGCCCACCCCAACCCGGTGCGCCACGCCGACGTCGTCACCTTCACCACCCACAAGACGCTGCGTGGCCCCCGCGGCGGGTGCATCCTGAGCCGGGCCGAGCACGGCGCCGCCATCGACAAGGCCATCTTCCCGGGCCTCCAGGGCGGACCGCTCGAGCACGTCATCGCGGCCAAGGCCGTGGCCTTCCGTGAGGCCGCCGAGCCGGCCTTCCGGGACTACGCCGCCCAGATCGTGAAGAACGCGGCGGCGTTGGCCGACGCCCTCGGGCGCGAGGGCTTCCGCCTCGTCTCCGGCGGCACCGACAACCACCTCATGCTCGTGGACCTGCGCCCCTTCGACGAGGAGCTCACGGGCAAGGAGGCCCAGACGGTCCTCGACCGGGCCGGGATCACCCTCAACAAGAACACCGTGCCCGACGACCCCCGCTCGCCCTTCGTCACCAGTGGCGTGCGCATCGGCACGCCGTCGGTCACCACCCAGGGCATGACCGAGCCGGAGATGGCCACCATCGCCTCGCTCATCGCCCGGGCCCTGCGCCACCGGGCCGACGAGGCCGAGCTCGCCGCCGTACGCGACGAGGTCGGCACCCTCTGCTCCAAGTACCCGCCTTACTGATCGCCGCCGACGCCTGAGCCAAGGCGTCACGTGCAGCCGGTGCCGGCCGACGGGTCACGGGTGAACCGCCTCTCCCCACGCGCCCGCTGGGCGCTCGTCGGCGTCGCCGTCGTCGGCGCCTACCTCGTGTTCTGCGGGGTGTGGCTGGCGATGGCCCGACGCGAGGCGCGGGCGGGGAGCGACCAGCTCGCCGAGTTCCGCGAGGACCCCGACCCGCGGGACCTGCTCGACGGCACCGCGCTCCCGGTGATCGAATCGGCCCAGCGGGACTTCGAGTCGGCGCGGGACCGAGCGCGCTCACCGCTGCTCACCCCGCTGCGGATGGTGCCGCTGGTCGGCCGCCAGCTCGACTCGTTCGCCTCCATCTCGGCAGCCGCCGGCGAGGTGGCCGCCGCCGGGGTGCAGGGGGCGCGGGCCGCCCGCGAGGCCCTCGACGGCGACATCGCCCCGGGCACGGCCCGTGTCGCGACCTTGCGCGAGCTCGCCGACATCGCCGAGAGCACCTCGGCCCGCATCGCCACCATCCCCCTGGGCCCCCGCAACGACCTCATCGGGCCCGTGGCGCGCGGGCGCGACGAGCTGGCGACCGAGAAGGACAGCGTCGAGCTGGCGCTGCTGTACACCCGGGACGCCGCCAACGCGCTCGCCGACATCCTGGAGGGCCCGTCCTCCTACCTGGTCATGGCGGCCAACAATGCGGAGATGCGGGCGGCGTCGGGGATGTTCCTTTCCGTCGGCCGGGTGGACTTCCAGGACGGGCGCCTCCAGCTCTCCGACTTCGAGCCCTCGGGCTCGCTGCACCTCGACGTCGGTGTCCCCTATCGCGACCGGGACCTGAAGGACCTGTGGGGTTTCGCCCACCCCAACCGGGAGTGGCGCAACCTGGCGCTGTCGCCCCGATTCCCGCCCAACGCCGAGATGGCCACCCGCATGTGGGCGGCGGCCGGGGAGGCTGACGCGGACGGTGTGCTGGCCATCGACGTGGTGGGCCTCGAGGCCCTCCTGCGGGCAACCGGCCCGGTCGAGGTGGGCGGCGAGACCGTGGACGCCGACAACGTGGTGCGGCTCCTCCTGCACGACCAGTACACCGGTGACCCCGACCAAGCCGACCGTCGCGATCGGCTGGCCGAGATCGCTCGAGCCGTGCTCGAGGCCTTCGACGGCAGTTCGCCGGACCTGCCGGCTCTCGCTCAGGCGCTGCGCGATGCGGTCGAGGGTCGCCACCTGATGCTGTGGTCGGCCGATGCGAGCCGCCAACGGGCGTGGGAGCAGGCCGGGGTGAGCGGCGCGGTGGGGGAGCACGACGTCCTCGTGGGCCTCATGAACCGAGGCGGCAACAAGCTCGACCAGTTCCAGCAGGTTCGGGGCCGGCTGCGCACCCGGCGGGTGGCCGAGGGCACCGTGGTGTCGGTGCGACTGACGGTGACCAACGAGGTGCCCGACGGCGAACCGGACTACGTCGCCGGTGAGGGCGAGTACGGCCGCTACGACGGCTGGCTGTCGTTGACCATGCCGGGGACCTCGGCGCTCGTCGACACCACCCAGGCCGAGGCCGTGGCCGCCGGCACCGACGGCGACACGCAGGTGCTGGCCATCCCCGTGATCATCTCCCAGGGTGACACCATCGAGTGGCGGGTGGCGTTCGTGGTGCCCGATGACGTCACCTCGGTGACCGTGGGGCCGTCGGCGCGGGTCCCCCACATCGAGTGGTGGGGCCCCGACGGGCTTCGCTGGAACGACCGGGACACGCCCCGCCAGTCCGTCCGGCTGCGTGCCGCTCCCTGACCCGGCCCATCGGAGGGCTGCCAGGCCACGAACGCACCCCGTGAAGAGATTTCTCACTTAGGGTGGCGGAACCGGCCGGTCGCGTGTACTGTGCAAATTGAACACAGACCACGACCTGTTGAGGGATCGTCACCATGGCAGCGCAACTTGAGCGATTTTCGAAGATCCGCCCCCTGCGGGCGCTCCTTGCGGCCGGCGGGCTCGCGGTGCTCCTCCTCGTCGGAGTGGTCGCAGCTCCCGCGTCGGCCCAGGACTACCCGACCCCGAGCACCACACCGACGTCGGTGCAGGTCACCGAGGTCACCAACACGAACGACCTGCCCCGCACCGGTAGCGACAACACCGTGACGCTCGCCGTCGTCGGCGTCGGTGTCGTGGCCGCGGGTACGGGCCTCGTGGCGCTCGGCAAGCGCCGGGCCAACCAGTCGGGCGCGTCGGCCTGAACCTCCGCCCCGGGGTGGGGCGAACACCCTGGGGCCGCTCTCCGCACCCTGGAACCGAACAGCGCGCCCCTCGGGGGCGCGCTGTTCAGCTTCCCGGGTGGCGCCGTCGCGCCGACGAGGGTGCTCAGGTCAAGGCCGGGTCGTAGTAGAAGATCCGTCCGAGCACCCGCACCGCCAGTTGGGCGGGCCCCAGCACCGCGGGCCCCGGCGTCGTGGTGGGCGGCGTCGTGGTGGGCGGCGTCGTGGTCGAGGTGGTGGTGGGCCGTGTCGTCGTGGTGGTGGGCGCTGCCGTGGTCGATGTCGTGACCGTGCGAGGGGCCAGCAGGTCGACCAGAGCGGTCCAGGCCGGCTTGTAGCTCCCGTCCTGGTGGCGCACCCCGAAGTAGCCCTCGCGGTCCGTCGTGTTCCCAGAGTCCCGGTCGTAGCTGTAGAGGTAGAACCGCTTCACGTACGGCCACTCGCGGAAGGCGCGCACCACGGCCTGCTCGGTGTAGGTCGCCTGGGTCGCCTCCGACACCCGGTCGTCGACGTTCGGAGCGGTGGTCCATCCGACCTCGGTGATCCACATGGGCTTGTTGGCGTCGTGGGCCGCGGTGACCTGGCGGATCAACGCGACCTTGCCGTAGTCCCATCGGGGGTCGGGCCGGACGTCTTCGGGGCCGCCGTAGTGGTACGGGTGGATGCTGTACCCGTCGATGAGCTCGTCCAGGCCGGGGTCGGCGTCGAGGACGCCGTCGATCCACCCGACGATCCGGCCATCCCGGCGTGCCTCGAGCAGATCCGCCGAGATCAGCACCTCGACCTCGGGGTTGGTGGCCTTCATCGCCGTGGTCGCGGCTCGGGCGAGGCGGGCGTAGCGAGCGGCGTCGACCTCGCCGGCCCAGGTCCAGAAGCCCCATGGCTCGTTCCACACCTCCACGGCTCGCAGCGGCTGCGGCGCCATCTCCGGGTGCAGGGCCCAGAACCGTCCTCCCGGACCGTAACGACCGACCACCGCACTCGCGAACCGGGCGAAGTCGGTGTCGTTGGCCGGCATCACCCGTGGGTTCCCAGGCTGCGACGAGGCCCACGACGCCGAGTAGTCGAGGACACCGAGGACGTCGATGCCCGAGCGGGAGGCCGCGGTGAACAGGTTGTCGCTGCGGCTCCAGTCGAAGTTGCCGCGGCTGGGCTCGGTGTGGTCCCAGTCGATGTCCTCGCGGGTGCTCGTGACGCCCGCGGCCATCAGTGCGGCGAACTGGCGGGTGGCGTCGTCGGCGCCGAGCCAGAACGAGTGCGAGTTGATGCCGATGCGGCCGGCGTAGGGCGAGGGGACGGTGGCGGCGGTGGCGGCGCCAGCACTGCCCGACCCGCCACCGAAGGCCAGCACGCCGATCCCGAGGGCGGCGCAGAGGCCCACAGCGGCGATCCGTGCCCGGCTGCGGGGGCTTTCGTGGTTCTTCATCGCAGTCCTTCTTTCGTCGGTCACCAGGTCCCAGGTGCGTGGTGACGTCCGAGTCATCGGTGTGACGAAGATGGGTCTGAAGGACTATTTCCCGCGCTCGTCGAACCACTGCCGGCGCGCCATGGCCTCCTTGGATCGCACGCTGGCGGTCCCGTCGCCGTAGGGAGAAGGGAGCGTGCTGAGGCGCTCGTGCGTGGCGGCGGGGTCGTCGAGCCACCGGGCCGCGGCGGCGGCGATCTCACCACCGACACCGGCCAGGACGGAGAAGCTGCCGAGGACCTCGGGGCGCTCGGTCGAGCGGCGCACGACCACGACGGGGCGTTTGACGACACTGGCCTCCTCTTGCACCCCCCCGGAGTCCGACACTGCGAGCGCGGCCTCGGCGAACAGGCCGAGGAACTCCTGATAGCCCAGAGGTGCGACAGGGCGCAGGCGGTCCAACAGGGACTGCAGGCCGAAGCGTTCCACCCGGGCGGCGAGGCGCGGGTGAACCGGCACCACGACGGGCACCGGCAGCGAGACGAGCTGCTCGAGGATGACCCGGAGCCGGTCGGCGTCATCGACGTTCTCGGGCCGATGGAAGGTGGAGAGCACGAACCCTTCGCGGGCCACGCCGTGGGCGTCGAGGAGGGCCTGGCGTGCCTCGGGCCCCGGCAGCAGGGCGTGCACCGCTTCGACCACGGTGTTGCCGGTCACCTCGATGCGATCGTCCGGGATGGCCTCGGCGAGGAGGTTGGCCCGGCTGGTCTCGGTCGGGGCCAGGCAGAGGTCGGCCAGGTGGTCCACGAGCACGCGGTTGTGCTCCTCGGGCATGGCCCGGTCGTGGCTGCGCAGTCCGGCCTCGACGTGGATGACGGGAACCTCGCGGGCGTTGGCGGCGAGTGCCCCCGCCAGGGCGCTGTTGGTGTCGCCCTGCACGACGACGGCGGAAGGCGTTTCGTCGCCGAAGAGGGCGTCGAGGCGTGCGGTGGCCTCGCCGATCTGGGCGCCTCGTGTGCGTCCGCCGACGTCGAGGGCATCGAGCGGAGGTTGGAGGCCGAACTGGGCGAAGAAGATGTCGGAGAGCTCGGCGTCGTAGTGCTGGCCGGTGTGGACGACCCAGGCCCGGTCGCCCAGGAGGCGGACGAGGCCCGCCAGCTTGACGATCTCCGGACGGGTGCCGAGGACGACGGCGACGCGTTCGGTGCGGTCGTGGCTCATCCGGCCATTGTGACGGGACCGGTCCCTTCAACCACGGACCGTTGCAGCCGACGGGACAACGGTGACCACGCCCATGGAACTCCCGTCGGACCAGGCCGCGTCTGGGCGGACGTTCGGCTCCGAAGAAGTCGACCTGCTCGCCGAGGTGATCGCCTCGGGGACCCTGACCGCGACGAAGGGCGCACAGACGCCCCAGCTGGAGGCCGAGCTGGCCGGGCTCTTCGATGTCGACCATGCGGTCGCCCTCTCTTCGGGCACGGCGGCGGTGCACACCGCCGTCGCCGCTCTGGACCCCGAACCCGGCGACGAGATCGTCACCACGTCGATCACCGACATGGGCGCCATCAGCCCGATCCTGTACCAGGCGGCCATCCCCGTGTTCGCCGACGTCGACGCTCGCACCGGCAACGTCACCGCCGCCACGATCGCCCCGTGCCTGTCCGAGCGGACCCGCGCCATCGTGGTCACCCACCTGTTCGGCAACCCCTGCGAGATGGGGCCGATCATGGCCCTCGCCGACGAGCGGGGCATCCCCGTGATCGAGGACTGCGCCCAGGCCTACCTCGCGCGCAGCGGCGACGACCTCGTGGGGACGATCGGTGCCATCGGCTGCTTCAGCCTCCAGCAGGGCAAGCACATCACGACCGGCGAGGGCGGCTTCGTCATCACCGACGACCCCGCCCTGGCCCGCCGCATGCGGGTCTTCGTCAACAAGGCCTGGCCCTACGGCGAAGCCAACCCGGATCACGAGTTCGTCGCCCTCAACTACCGCACCACCGAACTGGCCAGCGCCGTGGGCCGAGCGCAGCTGGCCAAGCTGCCCGCCGGCGTGGAGCGCCGCATCGCCGCCGCCGACCGGTTGACCAAGCAGTTGTCGGGCCTCGATGCCCTCGAGGCGCCCCTCGTCGCCGCCCGTGACACCGCCGTGTACTGGCGCTACGCCCTGCACGTCGACGGCGAGCGCCTCGCCGGCGGCCCCGACGCCCTGGCCGCCGCGCTCCGGGCCGTGGAGATCCCCTCGGCGCCGCGCTACATCCAGAAGCCGGCCTTCCGCTGCAAGGTGATCGCCGAGCAACGCACCTTCGGCGACAGCCGCTTCCCGTTCACCCTCGCTCGTCCCGACGCCGTGGACTACGCCGACGAGCGCTTTCCCGGCACCCTCGCCTACCTGGCGTCGGTGCTGGTCCTCCCCTGGAACGAGCGCTTCACCGATGTGCACGTCGACCACCTCGCCGGCGCCCTGACCGACGCCGTGGCCGAGCTCACCGAGGACCTCCGATGACCGCACCCACCACCGGCCGCAAGGTGCCCCTCGCCCTCGTCGGCGCCGGGCGCATCGCCCAGTCCTACGTGGACGTGATCGCCGCCTCCTCGTGCGTCGAGGTGGTTGCTGTGGCCGACGTCGACGAGGCCGCCGCCGCTCGCCTCGCCCGCCGCTTCGGCGAGGCCCGTTCGTTCGCCTCCCACGGTGCCCTGCTCGACGCCGTCGAGCCCGCCGGCGTCATCATCGCCACCCCGCCCGCGACCCACGGCGACCTCGCCCTGGAGTTCCTGGCACGCGGCGTGCACGTGCTCTGCGAGAAGCCGTTGGCCGTCGATGTCAAGACCGCCCAGGCCATGATCCAGGCTGCCGATCAAGCAGGCGTGTTGCTGACCATGGCAGCCAAGTTCCGCTTCGCCGAGGACGTGACCCGTGCCCGGCACATCCTCCACTCGG
>CAYYDZ010000029.1:0-7354 GCA_964470715.1 uncultured Microthrixaceae bacterium
CGCTCATCGCCGGCGCCCGTGGGTTGACCACCGGCACCTGAGACGCCGCAGGGACTCTGGTCTTCGGGGGTCCGGCTGGTATCCTGGCACGCCCGCTGTCTGAGGAGTCCCCATGCCGTCGCGCCACAACACGATGATGAACCCGCCGATCGAGCTGCTGCTCTCCAAGGTCGACTCCAAGTTCACCCTGGTCACCCTGGGCTCGATGCGGGCGCGGCAGATCAACTCCTACTTCAACCAGCTGGGCGAGGGCCTCGGTTCCGCCGTCCCGCCCCAGGTCACCTCGCTGGCCCGCAAGCCCCTCTCGATCGCCTTCGAGGAGATCGCCGCCGACAAGATCATCGGCGTCGTGCCCCAGCCGGCGCCCGAGGTCGAGGCCGTCGCCGATGAGGCCGACGCGGCGGGCGACGCCGAGACCGACACCGAGTAGGAGCACCCGGTCATGCCCGCGGCCCTCGAGGGCCGCCGCATCGTGCTGGGCGTCACCGGAGGCATCGCCGCCTACAAGGCGGTCGAGGTCTGCCGGCGCCTCGTCGACGCGGGGGCGCACGTGAGCCCCGTCCTCACCGAGGGGGCCACCCGCTTCGTGGGTGAGGTCACCTTCTCCGCGCTGGCCTCCGAGCCCGTCCAGACGTCCCTGTGGGACGAGGCCAGCCCCATCCCGCACACGCGCCTCGGTCAGGGCGCCGACCTCGTGCTGGTGGCGCCGGCCACGGCCCGCCTCCTGGCGGCCTACACGGCCGGGCTCTCGGACGACCTGCTCACCGCGACGCTCCTCGCCACCCGGGCACCCGTGGTGGTCTGCCCCGCCATGCACACCGAGATGTGGGAGCACCCTGCGGTGCAGGACAACCTGCGCACGCTGGCCGAGCGAGGCGTCACCATCGTGCCGCCCGCCGAGGGTCGCCTCGCCGGCGGCGACGTCGGCGCCGGCCGCCTCGCCGAACCCGAGGACATCGTCGCCGCGGTCGAGCGCCTGCTGGCCCCCCAGGACCTCGCCGGGCTGCGCATCCTCGTCACCGCCGGCGGCACCCGCGAGCCCCTCGACCCGGTCCGGTTCCTGGGCAACCGCTCATCGGGCAAGCAGGGCCACGCCATCGCCGACGAGGCCGCCGCCCGGGGCGCCAAGGTCACCGTCGTCACCACCGCCGGACGGCCCGTCCCCGCCGGTGTCGAGGCGATCGCGGTCGAGACCGCCGCCGAGATGGAACAGGCCGTCCTCACCCGCAGCGACGCCGCCGACGTGGTGGTCATGGCCGCCGCGGTGGCCGACTTCCGCCCTGCGGTGCGCCACGAACAGAAGATCAAGAAGGCCGGCGGTATCCCCGAGATCGTCCTCGAGCCGACCCCCGACATCCTCGCCGCCCTCGGCCGGCGGAAGCGCCCCGGTCAGACCCTCGTCGGCTTCGCCGCCGAGACCCAGGACCTGCGGGCCAACGCCGGGGCCAAGTTGGCGGCCAAGGGGGCCGACCTCATCGTCGCCAACGACGTCTCGGCGCCCGCGGTCGGGTTCGAACACGACACCAACCAGGTGCTAATCATGTCGGGTTCGGGAATCGAGCGGGACGTCCCTCTGAGCGACAAGCGGGCGGTCGCACGGGCGGTGCTCGATGCCGTCGTCTCGAGCCGAGCCAACCGGTCTCCAGACCTTTCACCACCCACCACCACCTAGGGAGCGACACACGTGACCAGCTGGACCTTCACCTCGGAATCGGTCACCGAGGGGCACCCCGACAAGATGGCCGACCAGATCTCCGACGCCATCCTCGACGCCATGCTGGCGCAGGATCCGGCCAGCCGCGTCGCCTGTGAGACCCTCGTGACCACCGGTATCGCGATCGTCGCCGGTGAGATCACCACCGACGCGTACGTCGACATCCCACGCGTGGTGCGCGAGACCATCAACGGCATCGGCTACGACCGCGAGTCGTTCGGCTACGACGGCAACACCTGCGGCGTCATGGTGTCCATCGACGAGCAGTCCCAGGACATCGCCCAGGGCGTGGACGACTCCGAGGAGGTCCGCTCGGGCCAGTCCGGCGAGGAGGACCAGCTCGACAAGCAGGGCGCCGGCGACCAGGGGATGATGTTCGGCTACGCCTGCGACGAGACCGACGTGCTGATGCCGCTGCCCATCCACGTGGCGCACCGCATGGCCGAGCGCCTCGCCGAGGTCCGCAAGGCCGGGACCATCCCGTACCTCCGGCCCGACGGCAAGACCCAGGTCACCTTCGACTACGAGGACGGAAGGCCCGTCCGTCTGCGCACCGTGTTGGTCTCGACCCAGCACAACGACGGCATCGACCGTGACTCCATGATCCGCCCCGATCTCATCGAGCACGTGATCCGTCCCGTGATCCCCGAGCAGTTCGCCGGCGACGACTACGAGGTCTTCGTCAACCCGACCGGCCGCTTCGTCATCGGCGGCCCGGTGGGCGACGCCGGTCTCACCGGTCGGAAGATCATCGTCGACACCTACGGCGGCATGGGTCGCCACGGCGGCGGCGCCTTCTCGGGCAAGGACCCCAGCAAGGTCGACCGCTCGGCCGCGTACGCCGCCCGCTGGGTGGCCAAGAACGTGGTCGCCTCGGGCGCCGCCACCCGCTGTGAGGTCCAGGTGGCCTACGCCATCGGTGTGGCCCACCCCATGTCGATCATGGTCGAGACCTTCGGCACTGAAACCGTCGACCGGGCCAAGATCGAGCCCGCCGTGCGCGAGGTGTTCGACCTGCGTCCCGCGGCCATCCTGCGCGACCTCGACCTGCGCCGGCCGATCTACCAGCAGACCGCGGCCTACGGGCACTTCGGTCGCACGGGCGACGGCGACGGCTTCACCTGGGAGCGGACCGACCGGGTCGACGCCCTGAAGTCCGCCCTCGGCCTCTGACGGCCGGGAACACCACGACACCGCCCTCCGGGGCGGAACCACCGGCGCGGCGCGTCCCTCGGGACGCGCCCGTCGCGCGTCCGGCGCCTGATGCCCTCGAGCTCGACCTGGGCCTCGACCCCGGCGCCACCCGTCCCGCTCCGGGGCGAGCCCCGTCGAAGCGCTCCGGCGTCGCCTCGGCCGGTGACGAGGCGGAGGTCGACCTCGGCTTCGCGTCCGACGGTGGTGCGCCGGCGCCGAGCCGTCCGGGGCCCGAGGACGCGGTGGAGGACGAGCCCGAGGCCGACTCGGCGGACGAGGCCCCATCGGTCGATGCCGACCGACCGGTGGTGGTGCGCGTCCTGCCCGACGTGCCCGCCATCGAGCGGGAGTTCGACTACCTCGTGCCCGACCGCCTGCTCCTGCCGGGGGGCCGCGTCCAGGTCGGCGACCTCGTCCGCATCGACCTCCACGGCCGCCGCGTGGGGGGATGGGTCACTGCGGTCGACGTCGAGCCGCCGGCGGACGTCGCCCTGCGTCCCCTGGCCAAGATCTCGGGTCGAGGCCCGAGCGCCGAGGTCATCGAGCTCGCCGGTTGGGCGGCGTGGCGCTGGGCGGGTCGGCGGGTGCCC
This sequence comes from uncultured Microthrixaceae bacterium, assembly GCA_964470715.1. GTDB lineage: Bacteria > Actinomycetota > Acidimicrobiia > Acidimicrobiales > DATDAH01 > JAEUJM01. The sequence continues at coordinate 3,499 of CAYYDZ010000029.1, forward strand.
TTCCTGCGCACCGCGTCGCCCGAGCGGGTGGTGGCCCGCATCCCGGCGGCTCCCGAGCGCGGCACCCCGGTACCCATCGTCACCGACGACCTCGCCCGCGACGCGTTCACCCATGAGCGCGCCGTGGTCCGCCTGCCCCCGTCGATCGATCCGTTTCCTTTCGTGCTGGCGGCGGCGGCGCAGGGCAACGCGCTGGTCCTGACCCCGGCGCTCGGATCGGCGCGGGCCCTCGCCGTGCGCCTGCGGCGTTCGGGGGTGTCGGTGGCCCTGTTGCCCCGCGACTGGGCGGTGGCCGCCGGTGGCGCCACGGTCGTGGGCGCCCGGGCGGCGGCGTGGGCCCCGATGCACGACCTCGCCGCGGTCCTGGTGCTCGACGAGCACGACGAGGGCTACCAGGAGGAGCGCACGCCCACGTGGCACGCCCGGGACGTGGCCATCGAGCGGGCCCGGCGGGCCGGGGTGCCGTGCGTGCTGGTCTCGCCATGCCCCACCCTCGAAGCACAGGCGTGGGGTGACCTGCTCCCGCCGTCGCGCCAGGTCGAGCGCTCTGGCTGGCCGGTGGTGGACGTGGTCGACCGGCGCCAGGAGGACCCGGGCCGCGCCGGGCTCTACTCGCCGCTGCTCGTCCAGCGCCTACGGTCGGGCGGACGGGTGCTGTGCGTGCTCAACCGGGTCGGGCGGGCCCGTCTTCTCGCCTGTGTGCGCTGCGGCGAGCTGGCCCGCTGCGAGCGCTGTGGCTCGTCCACCGCGGAGGACGAGGTCGGCACCCTCACCTGTCGCCACTGCGGCCTGGAGCGCCCGACCGTGTGCCTGTCCTGCCACGCCACGAGCTTCAAGAACCTGCGGGCGGGCATCAGCCGGGCCCGTGAGGAGCTCGAGGCCCTCGCCGGCGAGCCCGTGGTCGAGGTCAGTGCCAAGACCGCCGGCGAGGACCTGCCCCCGGCGCGGATCTACGTCGGCACCGAGGCCGTCCTGCACCAGGTGCCGGACGCGGCCGTGGTGGCCTTCCTCGACCTCGACCAAGAGCTGCTGGCGCCCCGCTACCGCGCTGCAGAGCAGGCCCTGGCGCTGCTGGCCCGAGCCGCTCGGCTCCTGGGGGGACGGGCCGACGGCGGTCGGCTTGTCCTGCAGACCCGGCTGCCACAGCACGAGGTCGTGACGGCCGCGCTGCACGCCGATCCGGGCCGCGTGGCGACGGCGGACCGGGAGCGCCGACGGGCGCTGGCCAACCCGCCCTTCTCGGCGTCTGCCACCGTCTCGGGCGCCGCCGCCGAGGCCTACGTCGAGGCCCTCGGGACGCCCCTCGGGGTCGACGTGCTCGGCCCCCGCGACGGCGAGTGGCTGTTGCGCGCCCCCGATCACCGCACCCTCTGCGACGCCCTCGGGGCGACGCCCCGCCCTCCCGGCCGCCTCCGCCTCGCCGTCGACCCCCTCCGCTGAGGCGCCGACCCACCGCTCTGGGACGGCCGTGCTGTGGTGGGCCACAGCCGCGTGGTCGCGGAAAGGAAGGGTTCGTCGCTCTGGGACCACCGTGCTGTCATGGGGCGCAGCCGCGTGGTCCCGGAACGGGAGGGCGGGGCCGGTTCGACGCGGGCGCCGGCGTCCGACAGCATGCGGGCATGCGCGTCGTGGCCGGCTCGGCTCGGGGGACCCGCCTCGAAGGACCGCCGTCGGAGGGCACGCGCCCCATCAGCGACCGGGCCAAGGAGGCCCTGTTCAACATCTTCGGCCGTGACGTCCGCGGCGCCCGGTTCCTCGACCTCTTCGCCGGGACCGGCGGCGTCGGCATCGAGGCACTGAGCCGGGGCGCCGCCGAGGCGGTGCTGGTCGAGCAGGACCGGGCCGTGGTCGAGGTCATCAAGGCCAACCTCGCCAAGACCCGACTCGCCGATCGTGCCGTCATAGAGCGCGCCGACGTGTTCTCCTGGCTCGATCGCCACTCCCGGGAGGTGGCGGAGCGGAGCGGAGCCGCGTCGCTCGCCGAAGTCGGATCCCGAAGGGGTGCCGACGGAGGAGGCACGAGGCGATTCGACCTGGTGTTCTCCGGGCCTCCGCAGTGGCACGAGCTCTGGGGGAAGTCCCTGGCCCTCATCGACAAGCACAGCGAGACCCTGCTCGCCGAAGGCGCCTGTGTGGTCCTCCAGCTCGACCCTCGCGAAGTGGACGACGAGCCGGCGCTGGAGCACCTCGAGCTGCTCGATGCCCGCCGCTACGGCAACGTGGCCCTGCGCTTCTACTCGGTAGCCTGAAGACGTATGCCCCCTTACGCCATCCGCGTGTTCGGTGACCCGGTCCTCACCGAGCGCGCCGCCGAGGTCGACGACATCAACGGCGCCCTCGTCCGCCTCGCCGACGACATGTTGACCACGATGTACGAGGCCCCCGGCCTCGGCCTCGCCGCCCCCCAGGTGGGCGTGCAGAAGCGGCTGTTCGTCTACGACGCCGGCGACGGGCCCGCGGTGCTGGTCAACCCGGTCATCTCCGAGAGCAGCGGCGAGTGGGCCTACGAGGAGGGGTGCCTCTCCGTGCCCGGCCTGTCGTGGGAGATCATCCGGCCGAAGCAGATCCACCTGACGGGCTACGACCTGGACGGCAACGAGGTGTCCCTCGAGGCCGACGAACTGCTGTCACGGCTCTTCCAGCACGAGATGGACCACCTCGACGGCGTGCTGCTGCTCGAGCGCCTCGACGACGACGAGCGCAAGGACGCGCTGCGCACGCTGCGGGCCCAGGCCCTCGCCGCCGCGGAGGCCACCCGGCCCCGCGCCACCCAGGGCGGCCTGCGCCTCCCCTGAGCCCGGCTTCGCGCCGTCGGCCCGCTCCCGTGCCCCCTGTCCCACCCTCGTCCTCGCCGCAGCGCCTCGTGTACCTCGGTACGCCGGCGCTGGCCGTCCCACCGCTGCAGGCGCTGGTCGACGACGGCCGTGACGTCGCCCTCGTGGTCACCCGGCCCGACAAGCGGCGGGGGAGGGGCGGCGACCTCCAGCCCAGCCCGGTGAAGGCGGCCGCGCTCGAACTGGGCATCCCGGTGAGCCACGACGTCGACGACATCCTCTCGGTCGGCGCCGAGCTCGGGGTGGTGGTGGCCTTCGGCGAGATCCTGAAGGACCACGTGATCGACGCGGTGCCGCTCGTGAACCTGCACTTCTCGCTCCTGCCCCGATGGCGGGGCGCGGCCCCGGTCGAGCGGGCCATCCTGGCCGGCGACGAGCACACCGGCGTGTGCCTCATGGAGGTCGTGTCCGAGCTCGACGCCGGTGCCGTCTATGCCCGCACCGAGTGCTGGGTGCACCCCGACGTGACCCTGGATGAGCTGCGCGACGAACTGGTCGATCTCGGCTCGTCGCTGCTCCTGGATGCGCTGGCCGAGGGCTTCGGCGAGCCCGTCCCCCAGGCGGGCGACGTCACCTACGCCAAGAAGATCCGTCCCGAGGAGCGCGAGATCGACTGGTCCCGGTCGGCCGTCGAGATCCACCGCCAGGTGCGGGTGGGCGACGCGTGGACCACCTTCAGGGGCCGGCGGCTCAAGGTGCACCGCACCCGTCTCGTCGAGTCGCCCCCGGCGCCCGGGCTGGCGGTGGGCGATGTCGAGCACGCCGGCGGCGAGGTGCTCGTCGGCGCCGGCGACGGACCGATCGCGCTGGTCGAGGTGCAGCCCGAGGGCAAGGGTCACCAGGCCGCCGACGCCTGGTGCAACGGCGCCCACGGGACCGACGACGACCGCCTCGGCGCCTGAACGTCCGCCTCGCCGGCGAGCCCAACTCGAGCCCTCGAGAAACCGTTCTGGGTACAGAAATGGACCGGTGAGAGCGGAGATCTGGTCCCAGAACGGTGAGCCCGGGCGTGGAGATCCGTC
>CAYYDZ010000029.1:7454-21837 GCA_964470715.1 uncultured Microthrixaceae bacterium
GCGAGCCACTCGTGCCGTGGCGACCCGTTCTGGGCACAGAAACGGATCGGTGAGAGCGCATTTCTGGTCCCAGAAGGGTGAATCTGGTCGTTCTTCGCCCTCTACGGTGAGGTCATGAGCACCGACGACGACGGCCACCACGGGTTCGCGAAGGTGCTGACGGTGTCGGACGGGGTCGTGGCCGGGACCAGGGAGGACAAGTCGGGTGAGGCGCTCGCCGTGCACCTCGCCGCCCACGGCTTCGAGGTCGTCGAGCGCCGGGTGACCGAGGACGGCATCGAGGCCGTCGCGGCGGTGTTGCGCGACCTCACCGATGGCTTCGCCGGCCTGGTGGTCACCACAGGCGGCACCGGCTTCGGCCCCCGCGACCTCACCCCCGAGGGCACCCTGAAGGTGCTCGAGCGCGAGGCGCCGGGACTGGCCGAGGCCATGCGCCTGGTCAGCCCCCTGGGGCGCCTCTCCCGGGCCGTGGCCGGCACGGTGGGGGAGAGCCTCGTGCTCAACACCCCCGGCAGCACCAAGGGCTGCATCGAGACCCTCGAAGCCGTCCTCGACGTCATCCCCCACGCCCTCCGCCTCCTCGCCGGCCACCGCGAGCACTGAGGCGCCGGCGCAGGCGTCTCAGGAGGGAGCTACGTCCTTCACGAGCAGGAGGAGGGTGAGCTCGTCGAGGGGGGACGGGTCGAAGCCGTGGTGCTCGTAGAAGGCGGCAGCCTCTGGCGTCGCCGCGTGGACGAGGAGGAGTCGGACGCCGACGAGCTCGGCCACCTCGAGCGACTTCAACAGGAAGTGCTTCAGGAGCGCCGCCCCGAGACCCTCGCCCTGGTGGCGTTGGTCGACCGCCAGCCGGCTGAGCAGGAGGGCCGGCAGGGGATTGGGGTGGTTGCGAGCTGCCCGACCAGGGGCGGTCGCGCGCAAGACGACGGCGGTGCTCGACGCGTAGAAGGCGACGACGGTGCTCCCGTCGAGGACCACCCAGGTCCGGGAAGCGCCCTCGACCTGGTTGCGTAGCGCTCTTGTGTGTAACCAGCCCTCCAGGACCGGGTCGCCGCACCGGAACCCGTCGACCTCGTGATCGGCACTGAGCGGGAGCGGCCCCCGCAGCACACTCACGACGGAGGTTCGAGCACCGAGGGGTTGGCGAGCAGCTTGGTGACCGCCGGCTTGGCCTCCGGCGGACGGGCGAGCAGCTGCTGAAGCTCGTTCCAGGCGTCGTCCTCGACCACGAAGACCCGGTGGTCGGCGAGATCGTCGCGAGCCGCCTGCACCGCGTGGCGGACCACGAAGTCGTTCAGCGACTCACCGGACTCGTCGAGCACCTTGCGGACGACCGCGTCCTGCGCAGGGGTCACTCGCAGGTTCCATCGCTCGGTCTTGGTCGTCACCAGCCAAACTGTACGTCTCTGCGCTGTACGGTGCAACGGTGACCGCCCGGTGCGCCCACACCGCGAGGGGCACCGTACGCTTGGGGTTTGACCGGAGCGTCCGGCAAAATTAGAATCGGTTCTAAATTTGAAGACACCCCTCGCGGGGTTTTGGGTGAAAGTCCCGACCGGCAGTACAGCCTGCGAACCCTGGCCCTCGGGCCCGGGCCGATCCGGGGGAGTTCCGGAGCCGACGGTCACAGTCCGGATGGGAGCGAGGGTGCCACCACGCCGGACCTCCCGGCGCGCGCACCCTTGCCTGCGCACGCTGAGGAGCACCACGAGTGGACGGCACGTCGGAGGACGAGCAGGTGATGGCACGGGCCATGGCACTCGCGTCCGCCGTGCGCGCCTCCACGTCGCCCAACCCGTGGGTGGGTTGCGTGCTCACCGCCGCCGATGGCACGACCTTCGAAGGCGCCACCCAGCCCCCCGGTGGTCCCCACGCCGAGCGTGTCGCCCTGGCCGCGGCCGGGGAGCGGGCCCGCGGCGCCACGGTGCACTGCACCCTCGAGCCCTGCTCGCACCAGGGGCGTACCGGCCCCTGCGCCGACGCCCTCATCGACGCCGGCGTGGCCAGGGTGGTCTTCGCCCTGGAGGACCCGGACTCCAAGGTCGTGGGCCAGGGCGCGCAGAAGCTGCGCGACGCCGGCGTCGAGGTGGTCGAGGGCGTCGGCCGTGATGCGGTGGCCGAGCAGCTCGCCCCTTACGTGAAGCACCGCACGACGGGGCGCCCGTGGGTGGTGCTGAAGCTGGCGGCCTCCGTCGACGGTCGCACCGCCGCGCCCGACGGCACCAGCCAGTGGATCACCGGTCCCGAGGCCCGGGCGGATGCGCACGCCCTTCGGGCCGAGAGCGACGCCGTCATCGTCGGCGCCGGCACCGTACGGGCCGACGACCCATCGCTCACCGTGCGCGACGCCGAGGGCGACGACCCCCTGCGGGTGGTGCTCGGTCGGGCGCCCGAGGGCGCCAAGGTGCTCCCCGCGCTCGAGCTCGACGGCCCCCTCACCGAGGTCCTCGACGAGCTGGGTGGCCGCGGCGTGCTCCAGGCCATGGTCGAGGGCGGCGCCGGCGTGGCCGGCCAGTTCCATCGCGAGGGCCTGGTGGACCGGTACGTGCTGTATCTGGCACCGGCGCTCTTCGGGGGCGACGACGCTCGCGGGCTGTTCGCCGGTCCGGGCGCCGCCACCATCGATGACGTGTGGCGGGGCGAGATCCGGTCGGTGCGCCAGGTCGGCGCCGACCTGCGCCTCGAGCTCGCCCCTTCGACCACGATCGTTCTGGCGCCTGATGTGCGGCCTGGGGCCAGTAGATCGGGCGCCAGAAGCGTGCGAGATCGAGAGGAGACCGACTGATGTTCACCGGGATCGTGGAAGAGCTGGGCACCGTCGAGTCGGTCGAGCCGAGCCTCGACGGGGTGCGCATCCGCATCGCCGCCGGCGCCGTGCTGGACGGCGCAGGTCTCGGCGACTCGACCGCGGTCAACGGCTGCTGCCTCACCATCGTGGCCCTCGACCCAGCCGACCCGCCCACGTGGTGGGAAGCCGACGTCAGCGACGAGACCCTCAGGCGCACCAGCGTCGGCGGCCTGAAGGCGGGCGACCCGGTGAACCTGGAGCGCCCCGTGCGCCTCATGGACCGCCTCGGCGGCCACCTGGTGCAGGGCCACGTCGACGCCGTCGGTGAGGTCGTCGCCCCGGTGCCCGACCTGCGGGTGCGCATGCCCGACCACCTGCTCCGCTACGTGATCGAGAAGGGCTCCATCACGGTGGACGGCGTCAGCCTCACCGTGGTCGAGCCCCTCGCCGACGGCTTCACCGTCGCCGTCATCCCCCACACGGCCGAGGTCACCACCCTCGGTGTCCGCCGACCCGGTGACCTCGTCAACCTCGAGGTCGACGTCATCGCCAAGTACACCGAGCGCCTGCTCACGATCCCCGCGTCACCCCCCGACGCATCCGACACCCCTGCAAACACCCCCGCACTGGAGGCCTGATGGCCGAGCACAAGAACCCCTTCAACACCGTCGACGAGGCGGTGGAGGCCATCGCCCGCGGCGAGATCGTGGTCGTGGTCGACGACGAGGACCGCGAGAACGAGGGTGACCTCATCATGGCGGCCGAGCACGCCACGCCCGAGAAGATCGCCTTCTTCGTGCGCCACACCTCGGGCCTGATCTGCGTGCCCATGACGGGTGAGCGCCTCGACGAGCTCGACATCCCCCTCATGGTGAGCCACAACACCGAGGCCCAGCGCACCGCGTTCACCTACAGCGTCGACGTCCGTCACGGCACCAGCACCGGCATCTCGGCCGCCGACCGCGCCGCCACCATCCAGTCGCTCATCGACCCGGCCACGCGGCCGGCCGACCTCGCCCGACCCGGGCACATCTTCCCCTTGCGCTACTCGGAGGGCGGCGTCCTCAAGCGGGCCGGCCACACCGAGGCCGCGGTCGACCTCGCCCGCATGGCCGGGTTGTACCCCGCCGGCGTGCTGTGCGAGCTCGTGATGGACGATGGGACCATGGCCCGCGTGCCCGACCTGCTGGAGTTCAGCCGCGAGCACGGCCTCAAGATGATCTCGATCGCCGAGCTCATCCGCTACCGCCGCCAGAACGAGAAGCTGGTGAAGCGCACCGCCGAGGCCCGCATCCCCACCGAGTGGGGTGACTTCACCTGCTACGGCTACGAGTCGCTGCTCGACGGCGAGCAGCACGTGGCCATGGTGCGCGGCGCGGTGCAGGGCGAGGACGACGTGCTCGTCCGCGTGCACAGCGAGTGCCTCACCGGCGACATCTTCGGCTCCCTGCGCTGTGACTGCGGCTTGCAGCTCGACGCGGCCATGGCCCGCATCGCCGAGGAGGAGCTGGGCGTGCTCGTCTACCTCCGCGGCCACGAGGGCCGGGGCATCGGCATCGGTCACAAGCTGCGGGCGTACTCCCTCCAGGAGGCCGGCGCCGACACCGTCGACGCCAACGTGGAGCTGGGCCTGCCCATCGACAACCGCGAGTACGGCATCGGCAGCCAGATCCTCGTCGACCTGGGCATCACCACGATGCGCCTGATGACCAACAACCCCGCCAAGTACGGTGGCCTCGAGGGCTTCGGCCTCGAGGTCGTCGAGCGGGTGCCGTTGGAGTCCATCCCCAACCCCGAGAACATCAACTACCTGCGCACCAAGCGGGAGCGCATGGGTCATTTGCTGGAGGGCCTCGATGATGCGTGACAACGGCAGGGGTCGCAACGCACCGGGCAGGGCCTCGATGACGTACGACCGGGCGCTGGGCCCGGACGACCGGAAAGGGTCTCGACGATGACGTCCTACAGCGGCAACCTCAACGGAGCGGGCATGCGCATCGCGCTGGTGTGCGGACGCTTCAACGACCTCATCACCGAGCGCCTGCTTGCGGGCGCCCGTGACGGGCTTCTCCGCCACGGCGTGGACGAGGGCTCCATCACCGAGGTGTGGGCGCCGGGATCGTTCGAGATCCCCCTCGTGGCGAAGCGCCTCGCCGCCTCGGGCGAGGTCGATGCCGTCGTGACCCTCGGCGCGGTGATCCGGGGCGCCACCGGGCACTACGACGTCGTCGCCGGGCAGTGCGCCTCGGGGGTGCAGGCGGCGCAGCTCGAGACGGGCGTCCCCATCGTGTTCGGCGTCCTCACGACCGACACCATCGAGCAGGCCATCGAACGGGCGGGCACCAAGGCCGGCAACAAGGGCTACGAGTGCGCGGTCACGGCCATCGAGATGGTCGATCTGCTGCGCCAGCTCCCCAAGGGCTGAGCGCCACCGATGCCCACGGGCAGTGTGACGAGCTTCGACGACCCCCGGGGCATCGGCACCGTGGTCGACGACGCCGACGGCCAGGAGCACTTCTTCCACTGCACCGCCATCGCCGACGGCACCCGCACCATCGAGGTGGGGGCGGCCGTCGACTTCGAAGTGGTCCCGGGCCGCATGGGCCGCTGGGAGGCCACCAACCTGCGACCCGCTGCCCGCGGTGACTGACGGGGCGGGCTTCACCATCCGCCCCATGGCGGACGAGGACCTCGACGCGGTGATGGTGCTGCGCGCTGCGGTGGCAGGAGAGGGGCGGTGGATCGGCGCCGAGTTGCCCCTCGACGAGGAAGGAGACCGCGCCCGTCTTCGACCCGGTAGGCCCGGCACTGGTGCCTTCGTCGCGATCGCGGCCGACGGCACCCTGATCGCCAACCTCGGCATCGAGCTGGCCCCCTACGGCGTGGCCCACCTGGGCATGTGCGTGGCCGACGGCTGGCGGGGCAGGGGAGTGGGTCGAGCGCTGCTGACCGAAGCCATCGACTGGGGGCGGACCGCCGGCGCCCACAAGGTCGACCTCCAGCTCTGGCCCCACAACGACGCCGCCCGGCGGCTCTACGAAGGCATGGGCTTCGTCCAGGAGGGCTACCTACGCCGCCACTACACCCGCAAGACCGGTGAGCTCTGGGATGCGGTGATCATGGGTCTGGTGCTCGACGAGGAACGCCCCGGCAGCTCGCTGCACTGAGGCGCCACCACGATCGTCGCCGCCGGGCGCGAGCGGGTGGCTACACCCGGCGGAGCGGCTCCAGCGCCTCCACATAGGAGGCCAGGCGGTCGGCCGCCTCCATGGCGAGGTCCACCGAGGCCAGGTCGGGGCCCTCCCACACCTCGGAGACCCGGCGCCAGTGCTCGGGGCGGCCGCCGACGAACGTACCGGCCACGGGCTCGGTGCCGAGCTCGGCGCGCCACCCCGCCTCGCCGGCACGCAGGGCCGCCAGGACGGCGTCGTTGCGGCTCTCGTCCCGATGCTCGGCGTGGAACCCCACCTCGACGTCGCGGCCCTGGAGCCACTGCACCTCGTAGTGCTCCTTGGGCTCGTCGAACCACACCTTCACGCTCCACCCCGACGCCTTCATCGAGGCGCCGTCGAGCAGGCCGGGCACGATCTCGGCCACGGCCTCGAAGAAGGGCCGTCCGTCGGCGAAGACGTCAGGCGTCGGGGGCCTCGGCCGCCGGGGTGCCGGCGCCCTGGACCTGCACGAACGCGAGTTGGATCTGGCTGAGCATCGCCCGGATGTCGGCCTCGTGCTCGCCCAAGCGCCCCTCGACGGCACCGAGCAGGCCGGTCATGGCGTCGATGGCCACCTTCGCCTGGGCGGTGTTGGGCGGCTGCTGCTGGAGGTGCAGCGCGGCCAGCTCGAACAGGCCGACGGCGTGGTTGCCCACCATGACCTCGATGGGGGACTCGACGACTCGCTGCTGGGTGTCGGCCATCTCCACGAGGCGCTCCAAGTACTGCTGGCGCTCCTCCTCCGAGAGCTCGCCGAGGGCCTGCTGGAACTCGGCTCGCTGATCCGGCGGAAGGGCGTCGAGCATCGCCGCCAGTGCGTCCACGGCGGCGTCGGAGGGGCCGGCGGCGCCATCGTCGCCGGTCGGCTCGGCCACCCGCGGAGCAGTTCGGTCGACCGGGACCTCACCGCCTGGTGTCCAGAGACTGCTCATCGGGGCATCCCACCTGTCCTGATCGAGGTCATGGCTGGTAGTGTACGACCACAACTGAATCGGAAAGCGGGGCCCCTCGGGTCCCCACCCGGCCACCCCTGGTGCGCCCGGGTCGATGGAACCTCCCCTCACCGGCTCGCCGGTGGGTCGGCGGACGTCGGCTTTCCCGGCGTCCGCCTTTCGTGCTTTTCACCCCCGGGTGGCGAGGCTCGAGGCGTCCGCCACCGGCAGCACCCGTCCTTCCCAGCCCCCATCTCAAGGAGTTGCGCATTGAGCAGTGATCGGCCATAGCTGCGCCCCCGGCCAACAACGAGCCTCGGATCAACGAGAAGATCCGGGCCCGTGAGGTACGACTCGTGGCCCCCGACGGCGAGCAGATCGGCATCAAGCCCCTGCCCGAAGCCCTGCAGATGGCCCGTGGCCTCGACCTGGACCTCGTGGAGGTGGCCGACAAGGCCAACCCGCCGGTCTGTCGGATCATGGACTACGGCAAGTACAAGTACGAGGCCGCCCAGCGCGCCAAGGAATCCCGCCGCAACAGCACCAACGTCGTGGTCAAGGAGATGAAGTACCGGCCCAAGATCGGTGCCGGCGACTTCGAGACCAAGACGCGCAAGGTGGAGCACTTCCTCGACGAGGGCCACAAGGTCAAGGTGACGATCATGTTCCGCGGCCGGGAGATGCAGCACCCCGAGCTCGGCAAGAGGATCCTCGACAACGTCGCCGACGCCGTGGCCCACACCGGTCGGGTCGAGGTCGTGCCCAAGGTCGACGGTCGCAACATGACCATGGTCCTCGTACCCGACCGCAAAGCCCAGCAGGCCCACGCCGCCGCCAAGGATGCCGGGGACGAGCCCGTCCTCGGCGCCACCTCGGTGCCTGGCATCGAGGCCGACGGCCAGCAGCCCCCCGCCGATCCCGCGCCCAGCGCACCCACCCCGCCCCTCACCACCGAGGTGACCGCCGCGGCCGAACCGCCGGCCGAGCCCACCTAGGTCCCCCGAACCCACCGGAGACGACGACATGCCCAAGATGAAGACCCACAGCGGCGCGAAGAAGCGCTTCAAGGTGACCGGGTCCGGCAAGATCATGCGCCGCAAGGCCTACCGGGCCCACATCCTCGAGAAGAAGTCGTCCCGGCGCACCCGACGCCTGGCCGGTGAGACCGAGTTGACCGCCGGCGATCGCGCCAAGGTCAAGCGCCAGCTCGGCATCTGAGCCCCCGCCGGCGTCTCCGCCGGTCCTGCACCTTCCCCCCGAACTCTCGAAAGGACTCCCGATGGCCAGAGTCAAGCGCGCCGTCCACTCCAAGAAGCACCGCCGCGCCACACTGGAGCGGGCCAAGGGCTACTACGGCAACAAGAGCCGCAGCTACCGCGCCGCCAACGAGCAGGTCATGCACTCGCTGCAGTACGCCTACCGCGACCGGCGGGCGCGCAAGGGCGAGTTCCGCAAGCTCTGGATCCAGCGCATCAACGCGGCCTGCCGCGAGAACGGCACCAGCTACAGCCGCTTCATCTCCGGCTTGCGCCTCGCCGAGGTGGACGTCGACCGCAAGGTCCTGGCCGACCTGGCCGTCACCGACGCCGCCGCGTTCAGCGCCTTGGTGAAGGTGGCCGACGAGGCCAGCGCGGCCGCCAGCTGATCCCGCCCTGCGGGCGAGGCGGGTCCCCGGCCGCCCCGACGGTCCGGCCGTGACCCTGCTCTCCGCCCGCAACCCCCGCGTCCAGCGGGTGCGCCGGCTCGCCCGGCGCCACCGAGCACGTGTCGACGAGCGGGCCTTCGTCCTCGAAGGCCCGCACGTCGTCGATGCTGCGCTCTCCGCCGGCGTGCCCATCGAGGCGCTCTTCCACGAGGCCGGGGCCGACGCCGGCCTGCTGGCCCGGGCGCGTGCCGCCGGCGTGGAGGTGCACGAGCTCGAACCCGGGACCTTGGCCCGCGTCACCGATGTGGTGACGCCGCAGCCCGTCGTGGCCGTGGCGCCGTGGTGCGACGCCCCGCTCGAGGCGGTGCTCGCCGCGGCGCGCGCGGAGGGCGGTCCGGCCCGCCCCGTGGTCGTGCTGCTCGACGTCCGCGACCCCGGCAACGCCGGCACCCTGCTGCGCACGGGGGAGGCGTCCGGCGCCGCCGGCGTGGTGGTGGCCGGCCACAGCGTGGACGTGTTCAACCCCAAGTGCGTCCGCGCTTCGGTGGGCGCCCTGTTCCATCTGCCGGTCGCGCTCGTGCCCGACGCGGGCGAGGCCCTGGCCGGGCTCCGGAGCGCCGGGCTGCGGGTCATCGCGACCGCCGCCTCCGCCGAGCTCGCCTACGACCGCTGCGACCTGACCGGTCCGATCGCCCTCCTGCTCGGCAACGAGGCCGCGGGTCTGCCCCCCGAAGTGCAGTCCGGCGTGGACGAGGTGGTGGGCATCCCCATCGAGGGGCGGGCCGAGTCGCTCAACGTCGCGGCCGCAGGCGCGGTGCTCTGCTTCGAAGCCGCCCGCCAGCGCCGCTCCGGGAGCCCAAATGGGGGTCCCACGGCGGACCGCCGCCCCTAGCCTTGTCGCCGATGACCGCCCGCCGACCGTCGCTCACTATCGTCGGTGCTCCCCGTCCCCAGGAGGCTCCCCGCCGGTGTCGATGATCGAGCAGCTCGCACGGATCGGCGACGACGCCGAGGCACGCGCCGGCGCCGTCGCCACCCTCGCCGAGCTCGACGCCCTCGGCTCCGAGTTGCTGGGCAAGCGCTCGGCCCTCGGCGAGCTGAAGAAGGGCCTGCGCGACCTCGACGAGGACGAGCGGCGCGCTGCGGGCAAGGCCCTCAACGAGACCAACGCCCGGGTGCAGGCCGCGCTCGACGGCCGCCGCCGGGTGCTGGAGGCGGGCGAGCGCCTCGAACGCCTCGAAGCCGAGCGCCTGGACCTCACCGAGACCATCGCCGATCGCTCGCTCGGCCACCTGCACCTCGTCACCCAGACCCACGACCGCCTCGAGGACGTCTTCGTGGGCATGGGCTTCACCGTGGCCGAGGGCCCCGAGGTCGAGACCGACTGGTACAACTTCCAGGCCCTCAACATCCCCGAGTCCCACCCGGCCCGGAGCATGTGGGACACGCTCTACGTGGACCTCGGCCCGCCCGAGAGCACCGTCCTGCGCACCCACACCTCGCCCGTGCAGATCCGGGTGATGGAGGGCGGCCCGCCCCCGATCTACTCGATCATGCCGGGGAGGGTGTACCGCCGGGACACCGCCGATGCCAGCCACATGCCGGTGTTCCACCAGATCGAGGGCCTCGTGGTCGACAAGGGCATCACCTTCGCCGACCTCGCCGGGACGCTCGAGGCCTTCACCACCGCCTACTTCGGCGGCGCCATCCACTCGCGGCTGCGCCCGTCGTACTTCCCCTTCACCGAGCCGTCCGCCGAGTACGACATCAACTGCCTGTTCTGCCTCGGCGAAGGCTGCCAGACGTGCGGCCGCACCGGCTGGATGGAGCTCGGGGGCTGCGGCATGGTGCACCCCAACGTGTTCGCCAACGTGGGCTACGACCCCGAGGAGTGGTCGGGCTTCGCCTTCGGCTTCGGCACCGACCGCCTCTCCATGAACCGCCACGGCATCGACGACATCCGTGAGCTGTTCACCAACGACATCCGCTTCCTGAGCCAGTTCTGAGGGTGCGTCACATTGGCTCCTCGTTCCTCGGAGCGCCTTCGGCATCCGATCAAAGCACTCGTCGCTGCTCCGCTCCGCTCCGCAACGTCGATGAACCGGTCAAGTAGGTCTTGAGATGAAGGTTTTGTTGTCTTGGCTCCGCGAGTTCGCGCCGATCGAGGGTGACCCCGTCGCGCTCGGCGAGGTGATGAGCGACCTCGGCATGGCCGTCGAGTCCATCGAGCACCTCGGGGAGGGGCTCGACGGCATCGTCGTGGCCCGCGTCCTCGAGCTGCGCAAGCACCCCGACGCCGACAAGATCCAGCTGGTCGACGTGGACGCCGGCGACGGCGAGGCCCTCCAGATCTGCTGCGGCGCGTTCAACATGGCCGTCGGCGACCTCGTGCCCCTCGCCACCCTCGGCACCGTCATGGCGAACGGCATGGAGATCGCCCGGCGCAAGCTGCGCGGTGAGTGGTCCAACGGCATGCTCTGCTCCGCGGCCGAGATCGGTCTCGGGGGTGACGCCGGCGGCATCCTCGTCCTCTCGGACGGCCTCGTGCCGGGCACCCCGCTGCGTGACGCCCTGGGTGTCGAGTCCGACGTGCTCTACGACCTCGAGATCAACCCCAACCGGCCCGACGCCATGTCCGTGGCCGGCGTGGCCCGCGACCTGGCCGCCCGCCTCGGTGCCCCGTTCGCCCTGCCCACGCCCACCTTCGCCGAGTCCGGCGCGTCGGTCGACGGCATCGCCCGGGTCGAGATCGTCGACGCCGACCGCTGCGGGCGCTTCGGGGCCCGCGTCCTGCGCGACATCACCGTCGGCACCTCGCCCCAGTGGCTGGCCAACCGGCTGACCGCGCTCGGCATGCGCCCCATCAACAGCATCGTGGACCTGTCCAACTACGTGATGCTCGAGCTGGGCCACCCCAACCACACCTACGACCTCGACCTCGTGGCCGGCGGCACCCTGCGGGTGCGGGCGGCGCGCGACGGCGAGCGCATCGTCACCCTCGACGACGTGGAGCGGTCGGTCCTCGCCGAGGACACCCTGATCACCGACGGCGACGACGTGCCCATCGGCATCGCCGGCGTCATGGGCGGTGCCTCCACCGAGATCTCCGAGTCGACCACCTCGGCGCTGCTCGAGATGGCGTGGTGGCCGTCGATGATGATCGCCCGCACGTCCAAGCGCCTGCGCCTCCGGTCCGAGGCCTCGATGCGCTACGAGCGAGGGATCGACCCCTTCGGCATCGACCTGGCCCTCGCCCGCTTCTGCGAGCTCGCCACCCTGGCCGGCGCGACGGTGGCGCCGGGCCTCATCGACGAGCGGGGTGACCTCCCCGAGGTGGCCCCGATCCGGGTGCGCACGCCGCGCGTCAACGCCATCCTCGGCACCGAGCTCACCGACGAGCAGATCGCCGGCTACCTGCGGCCCATCGGCTTCGACGTGGCCCCCGCCGAGGGCGACGTCCAGCCCGTGACCTCGCCCGGCTTCCGCCCCGATGTCGCCACCGAGATCGACGTGATCGAGGAGGTGGCCCGTCACCACTCCTACGCCGCCATCCCGCGCCGGCGGCCGCCCGGGGTCCACACCGGCGGCCTCACCGAGCGCCAGCGCGAGCGCCGCCAGCTCCGCCACGTCCTCGCCGGCCTCGGCATCAGCGAGGCGCTGCCGCTGCCCTTCCTCGCTCCGGACGACCTCGTGAAGGCCGGTCTGGACGGCCCCCGGGTCACCGTGACCAACCCCCTCGCCGCCGAGGAGTCGGTCCTGCGTCCCTCGCTGCGGCCGGGCCTGCTCGGCGCGCTGGCCTACAACGCCCGCCACCGCAACCGGGGGGTGGCCCTGTTCGAGATCGGCCACGTCTTCCGGGTCCCGCCCGAGGGCCAGCAGCTGCCCGACGAGCGCGAGGTGCTCGCCGTGATCCTCGGCGAGGCCGAGGCGCCGGCCGCGGTCGAGGTCTGGCGCCTCGTCGCCGAGGCCCTGGGCCTCGGCGACGCCACCCTGGATCCCGAAGGCATCGAGGCCTCCTCCGCGGGCCTGCATCCCACCCGCACGGCCCACGTGGTGGTCGCCGGCGAACGGGTCGGCCTCGTGGGCGAGATCGACCCCGGGGTGGTGGCCGCCTACGACCTGGGGGAGCGGGTGGCGTGGCTCGAGGTCGACCTCGACGCCCTGCTGGCCCTGCCCCACGGCGCTCGCCGCTACCGCGAGGTCAGCCGCTACCCGTCGAGCGACATCGACTTGGCCTTCGAGGTGGACGAGGCCGTGCCCGCGGGAGCGGTCGAAGCCACCCTGCGGGCCGCCGGCGGCGACCTGCTGGCCGACGTCCGCCTCTTCGACGTCTACCGGGGCGAGGGCCTCGCCGACGGCCGTCGCAGCCTGGCCTACGCCCTGCGCTTCCAGGCCCCGGACCGCACCCTCACCGACGCCGAGGTGGGGGAGGCCCGCACCCGCCTCATCGACGCGGTCGAGTCCGCCCACGGCGCCACCCTGCGCTGACGGGCGTCACACCGGCCCCTCGTCCCTCGGGGCGCCTTCGGCATCCGGGTGACGGCTGCAGGAATGGCTTTGCATAGAAATGCGCAGCTCCGTATGCTCTTGCGCATGAGCGCGGAGGCAGCATGAGCAAGGTCGGGATCGTCGGGGCGTCGGGGTACACGGGCGCGGAGCTGCTGCGCCTCTGCGCCGGCCACCGCGACCTCGAGCTCGTGGTGGCCACGGGTGACAGCCAGGCCGGCACCGCGGTGGCCGATCTCTACCCGAGCCTCGCGGCGGCCTACGGCGACCTCGTCTTCAGTGCGTACGACGCCGCTGCGGTCGAGGGGCTCGACCTCGTGTTCCTGGGCCTGCCCCACGGCGCCTCGCAGGCGCTGGTGCCCGACCTGCTCGACCGGGTGCCCCACGTGGTCGACCTCGCCGCCGACTTCCGCCTGAAGGACCCGGCCCTCTACCCGCAGTGGTACGGCGAGGCCCACGCCGCCCCCGAGCTGCTCGAGCGCTTCGTCTACGGGCTGCCCGAGGTCTACCGGGACGAGCTCGCCGGCGCCGCGGCCATCGCGGTGCCGGGCTGCTATCCGACGGCGGCCAACCTCGCGCTGGGTCCGCTGGTGCGCTCCGGGCTGGTCGAGCCGACCGGCATCGTGGTCGACGCCGCCAGCGGGGTGTCCGGCGCCGGCCGGCCCCCGAAGGCGAACACCACCTTCTGCACGGTGGACGAGGACTTCACCGCCTACGGCCTGCTGGGCCACCGCCACACGCCGGAGATGGAGATGGTGTTCGGCACCGAGGTGCTGTTCACCCCGCACCTCGCCCCGATGAACCGGGGCATCCTGGCCACCTGCTACGCCCGGCCGGCGGCGCCCACGACCACCGAGGCCGTGCTGGCCGCGCTCGACGAGGCCTACGCCGACGAGCCCTTCGTCGTGGTCAGTGAGCGCTCGCCGTCGACCAAGGCCACGCTGGGTTCGAACACGGCGCACGTCACCGCCCGGGCCGACGAGCGCACCGGGTGGGTCGTGGCCCTCTGCGCCATCGACAACCTGGTGAAGGGCGCCTCCGGCCAGGCCGTGCAATGCGCCAACCTGGCCCTCGGCCTCCCCGAGGCCACCGGCCTGCCCACCGCGGGGCTCTACCCGTGACCTCACCCGCCACGACCCACCCGACGGGCTCGTTCTGGCTCCCGATCCGACGGCTCGGGCAGTCGATTCGGGAGCCAGAAGCCGTCGCCCACCCGATCGAGGAGTCCCCATGAGCGTCACCGCCGCAGCAGGGTTCGTCGCCGCCGGCATCCACGGCGGGGTCAAGGAGGATCCCGAGGCCC
>CAYYDZ010000029.1:21937-25015 GCA_964470715.1 uncultured Microthrixaceae bacterium
GCAGGGTTCGTCGCCGCCGGCATCCACGGCGGGGTCAAGGAGGATCCCGAGGCCCTCGACCTCGCCCTGGTGGCCACCGAGGACGGCCAGCCCGTCGCCGCCGCCGGCGTGTTCACGCCCAACAAGATGACCGCCGCGCCCGTGCAGCTGTGCCAGGCCCACCTGCGCCAGGCGCAGGGCCAGGCCGCCGCCGTGCTGCTCAACAGCGGCAACGCCAACGCCGCCACCGGCGAGGCCGGCCACGCCGACGCCGAGGACCTCGTGGGTCGCCTGGCCGCCGAGCTCGGCTGCGCCCCCCACCACGTCCTGATGTGCTCGACCGGCCTGATCGGCAACCGCCTGCCGGTGGAGGCCATGGCCGCGTCGTTGCCCACCCTCGCCGCCGCCCGCAGCCCGCAGGGTGCCGTCGATGCCGCCGAGGCCATCCTCACCACCGACACCCACCGCAAGGAGACCGTCGTCCAGGGCGACGGCTGGGTCGTCGGGGGCATGGCCAAGGGCGCGGCGATGCTCTCGCCGAAGATGGCCACGATGTTGGCGGTGCTCACCACCGACGCCGCGGTCGACGCCGCCGATCTCCAGGTCGCGCTCCGCGAAGGCGTGGCCCACTCCTTCAACGCGCTCAGCGTGGACGGCTGCCAGTCCACCAACGACACCGTGCTCCTCCTGGCCAGCGGCCGGGCCGGCGCCCCCGATCCGGGTGCCTTCCGTGATGCCGTGGCCGCCGCGTGCCTCCACCTCGCCGAGCAGATGGCGGGGGACGCCGAAGGGGCCACCAAGCTCGTGCGGGTGCACGTCACCGGTGCGGCGTCGGACGAGGACGCCGAGGCCGCGGCCCGCCGCATCGCCGACAGCGCCCTGTGCAAGTGCTCGTGGTACGGCGAGGACCCCTATTGGGGCCGGCTGGCCAGCGAGGCGGGGAGCGCCGGCGTGCACTTCGACCAGGCCCTGCTGTCGGTCTGCTACGGCGGGGTGATGGTGGCCCGCCACGGCGTGGAGATCGAGCATGACACGGGCGCGGTGGCCGACCACATGGCCGAGCCCGAGTTGGACATCAACGTCGACCTCGGCCTGGGTGCCGGCCGCTTCACCATCCTCACCAACGACCTCACCCACGCGTACGTGGACGAGAACATGGGCACGTCGTGAGCGGGGTCGCCCACCCGACCCCCATCACCGACCCCACGCAGATCGCGGGCGTCCTGGTCGAGGCCCTGCCCTACATCACCCGCCTCGCCGGGCAGATCGTGGTGGTGAAGTACGGCGGCAACGCGATGGTCGAAGAGGCGCTGGCCCGCCAGTTCGCCGAGGACGTGGTCCTGCTCCAGCGGGTGGGCGCGAAGCCGGTCATCGTGCACGGCGGCGGCCCACAGATCGGCGAGCTGCTGGCGCGCCTCGGCAAGGAGTCGGTGTTCCACGACGGCCTGCGGGTCACCGACGCCGAGACCCTCGAGGTCGCCCGCATGGTGCTCGAGGGCAAGATCAACAGCGAGATCGTCGCCGGCATCAACGTCCACGGCCCCCTCGCCGTGGGCCTCTCCGGCGGCGACGCCAGCCTCATCCAGGCCTCGGCCCGCAACCCCGCCCTCGGCTTCGTGGGCGACGTCGCCGCAGTGAACCCCTCGATCGTCCAGCGCCTGCTCGCCGAGGACCTGATCCCCGTCATCTCCACCATCGGCACCGATGCCGCCGGTCAGGCCTACAACATCAACGCCGACACGGGCGCCGGCGCGGTGGCCGAGGCCCTCGGTGCGCACAAGGTGATCTACCTCACCGACGTCGAGGGCCTGCGCCTCGACGCCGACGACTCGTCCACCCTCGTCAGCGAGATCACCACCGCCGACCTCCAGCACCTCGTCGACGACGGGGTGATGACCGGCGGGATGATCCCCAAGATCGCCGCCTGCATCCACGCCGTCGAGCACGGCGTCGGGTCGGCCCACATCCTCGACGGCCGGGTGCCCCACGTGGTGCTGCTCGAGCTGTTCACCGACGCCGGGATCGGGACCATGGTCACCGGACCCACGACCGGAGCAACGACATGACCACCGCCTCGCCCCTGATGACCACGTACCCGCCGGCGCAGGTCACCTTCGTGCGCGGGGCGGGCACCGAGCTCTGGGACGACACCGACAAGCGCTACCTCGACTTCCTCGGCGGCCTCGCCGTGGTCTCGCTGGGCCACGCCCACCCCGTCGTGGCCGACGCGCTGTGCGAGCAGGCCCGGACCCTGCTGCACGTCTCCAACCTGTTCGCCACGGTGCCGGGCCGCCAGGTGGCCGCGGCCCTCGACCGCCTCCTCGGCGGCGGCGGGAAGGTGTTCTTCGCCAACTCCGGCGCCGAGGCCAACGAGGCGGCCATAAAGCTGGCCCGCAAGTGGGGTGGGCACGGCCGCTACGGCGTCGTCAGCGCCTACGGCTCGTTCCACGGGCGCACGCTGGCGACCCTGCACGCCACCGGCCAGCCCGAGAAGCACGAGACCTTCCAGCCCCTGCCCGAGGGCTTCCGCCACGTGGCCTGGGGCGACCTCGAGGACCTCGAGCGCGCCATCGACCCCACGGTCGCCGCGGTGCTGCTCGAGCCCGTGCAGGGCGAGGGCGGGGTCAACGTGGCCGAGGCCGAGTACTTCCGGGCCGTGCGCGCCCTCTGCGACGAGCGGGGACTCCTGCTCATGGTCGACGAGGTGCAGACCGGCCTCGGGCGCACCGGCCGCTGGTTCGGTCACCAGCACTTCGACGTCGTGCCCGACGTGGTGACCATGGCCAAGGCGCTCGGCAACGGCGTGCCCATCGGGGCCTGCTGGGCGCGGGCCGACGTCGCCGACGTCTTCCAGCCCGGCGACCACGCCACCACCTACGGCGGCCAGCCCCTCGCCGCGTCCGCCGCCCGCGCCGTGCTGGCGGTGATGGAGGCCGAGGACGTGCCCGCCCGGGCGCGGTCGGCCGGCGCCCACCTCACCGAGCGGCTCCTGGCGCTGGAGGCGGTCACGGAGGTGCGCGGCCTCGGCCTGCTGCTGGCCGCAGAGCTGGACGGGCGAGACGCCCGCCAGGTCGCCGCCGACTGCCTCGCCGCCGGCCT
>CAYYDZ010000030.1:0-5125 GCA_964470715.1 uncultured Microthrixaceae bacterium
TCAACGTCAACTACCGGTACGTGGCCGAGGAGCTGACCTACCTCCTCCGGGATGCGCGGGCGCGCGCCGTGATCTTCCACGCCGCCTTCGCGCCGACCCTGGCCGAGGTGCTGAAGTCCCTCGACGAGCCGCCCTTGCTGTTGCAGGTGGACGACGGCTCGGGGCAACCCCTGCTGGACGGTGCGCTCGACTACGACGCCGCCCTCGCCGCCGCCGATCCCGACCTGGATCCCGCCCTCGTGGCGTCGTGGTCCCCCGACGACCGCTATGTGCTCTACACAGGAGGCACCACGGGTATGCCCAAGGGCGTCCTCTGGCGCCAAGGCGACTTCCTCCCTGCGGCGCTGGCGTTCCGCCGCCGCGACGGCGTGGAGTTCGAGAGCGTGGCGGAGGTCGTGGAGGCGGCCCAGCCAGGCGCGCGACTGCGGGCCCTCCCTGCGGCCCCGTTCATGCACGGCGCCGCCCACTGGAACGCGCTGAGCGCCTGGCTGGCGGGCGGCACCATCGTGGTGCAGGACCATCCCCACCACCTCGACCCCGCCGACGTGTTCGCCACCTGCGAGCGCGAACAGGTCACCTCCTTGCTCATCGTGGGCGACGCGTTCGCCCGGCCCCTGGTCGACGAGCTGCGCCGCCACCCCCGCGACCTCGAGCCGCTGCGCTTCCTCCTGACGGGCGGCGCCATCCTCAGCGCCTCCACCAAGGCCGAGATCCTCGAGTTGCTCCCGGGCGTGACCATCGTCGACATCCTCGGCTCGTCGGAGTCCGGCCGCCAGGGCGTCACCTCGACGAGCGCGAAGAGCGACGAGGGTTCCACCACCGGGCGGTTCGCGCCGACGGCCAGCGCGGCCATCGTCAGCGCCGACCTGACCCGGGTGCTCGACGCCGACGACCACCACGAGGGCTGGCTCGCGCAACGGGGCCGGGTCCCCCTCGGCTACCTCGGAGACCCCGACAAGACCGCTTCCACGTTCCCCACCATCGACGGCGAGCGGTACGCGGTGCCCGGCGACCGCGCCCGCTACGACGACGCCGGCCTCATCGAGCTGCACGGACGGGAGTCGGTCACCATCAACTCGGGCGGCGAGAAGGTGTTCGCCGAAGAGGTCGAGCACGCCGTCAAGTCCCATCCCCAGGTGTTCGACGCAGTGGTCGTGGGCCGCCCGAGCGAGCGCTGGGGCCAGGAGGTCGTGGCCCTCGTCCGGCTGCGAGATGGCGCCGACGTCGCCGACGACGAACTGCTCGAGGAGTGCGGACGCCACATCGCCCGGTACAAGTTCCCCAAGGCGATCCTGCGCCTCGACCACATCGAGCGCAGCCCCAGCGGCAAGGCCGACTACCGCTGGGCCAAGGCGGTGGCGATGGACGGTACCGCCGAGGGAGCGGACCCCTGAGCGACCGGGCGCGGACGCGCACGATCTCCCTCGACACCCCGGTCGACCTCGGCCTGACGCTCTCGGCTCTGCGCCGAGGTCGTTACGACCCTGCCTGCCAACTCGGCGCCGCGGGCTTCTGGCGGGCCACCCGCACCCCCGACGGCCCCGCGACCCTGGCCGTGGTGGGCAGGGACGGGCGCAGCCGGACCCACAGCGCCGTGTTCGACGCCAAGGCCTGGGGACCGGGTGCCGAATGGGCGCTCGAGCACGCACCCGCGCTGCTCGGCGCCGACGACGACCCGACGGCGTTCCACACCGACCACCCGCTCATCGCCCGCCTGCACCGGCGCTTCACCGGGCTGCGCATCAGCCGCTGCAACGCCGTGTACGAGACCCTCATCCCGACCGTGCTCGAGCAGAAGGTCACCGGCTTCGAGAGCCGTCGGGCCTACCGCCAACTCGTGCAGAAGCTGGGTGAACCGGCGCCCGGTCCCGGTGGGCTCCTGCTCCCCCCCGAGGCGGGCATCTTGGCCGGGACCCCCTACTACGAACTGCACGTCCTCGGCGTCGAGCGCAAGCGGGCGGACACCCTGCGCCGGGTCGCGGCCAACGCCCACCTCTTCGAACGGTTGCTCGAGCGCCCGTCCCTCGACGCCCAGCGCGAGCTCGCCCGCGTGCGCGGGATCGGCCCCTGGAGCGCCGGCGAGGTGGCCCTCATCGCGTTCGGCGACCCCGACGCGGTCAGCGTCGGCGACTACCACGTTCCCCACCAGGTGGCCTTCGCGCTCGCCGGCGAGGAGCGGGCCACCGACGAGCGCATGCTCGAGCTGCTCGAGCCGTTCCGCGGCCACCGCGGCCGGGTGGTGCGCCTCATCGAGGCCGCCCGCATCGGCCCGGAGCGCAAGGGTCCCCGGATGGGGCCCAACGACTTCCGCGACCGCTGAGCAGAGTTATCCACAGGTTTCTGGGGCTATCGATGCACAGGCCCGCCGTCGTACCGTCGACCGAGAGGAGGACGACGGCGATGACCGAGCACTACCAGCCCAGCTTCGAGGTGACCCTGACCGACCGCTCCGTCGAGCGCATCGACGGCGCCGACGCGTACCAGCAGGAGGGGCAGATGACCACGTTCTTCCGCCGCGACGGCGGCCGGGCGGTGGTCGACTCGTGGTCCACCCGCATCGCCAGCTTCCGCACTGCGGACATCCTCATCATCCGGCGCGCCGCCGCCGAGCCCGCCGCCTGACGGCCCACTGGTCCTCGGCCCCTGCAGTTGGGCCCGGAGGGGGTCGTGGTAGGTTCTCTCGGCCCCGTCCCGCCCGGTGGCCCGCTCCCCGAATGACTTCCACCGCCACCGAGACCGACGACACCCACACGTCCGACGTGGACGACGAGGGCGAAGCGATCGAGGTCGGCGAGAGCGACAAGACCGCGCGCCTCGAAGAGAAGCGTGCCTGGCGACGGGCCATGGTCAAGGGGCTCTTCGCGTACCTGGTGTCGCGCATCATGGTGCTGGCCGGCACCGGCATCGTGGCCGCCCAGCGCGGCGTCGACGCCAACGTCGAGGGGGTGGCCCGCCCCGAGGGCGCCCAGACCTTCATCGTCCAGGTGCTCGATTCGTGGGACGGCAACTGGTACATGGAGATCGTGCGGGGTGGCTACCCGCAGCGGATCCCGGAGAACATCACCTACTTCCAGGTCGAGGCCCGGGCGGCCTTCTTCCCGCTCTACCCGGCCCTCGTGGGCGTGTTCGATCGGGTGCTCCCGGGCAGCGAGGTCTTGGCCGGCATCGTGGTGAACGCCCTGCTGGGTGCCGTCGCGGTGCTGATGGTCGGCCTCCTGGCCCGCACGGTCTTCGGCATCAAGCCCGCCGAGCGAACGATGGTCCTCATGGCCATGTTCCCGGGAGCCTTCGTGTTGAGCTTCGCCTACAGCGAGGCCCTGCTCATCGCCCTCGCCGCCGCCTGCTTGTTGTTCCTCTACAAGCGACAGTGGCTGCTCGCGGGCATCTTCGCCGCACTCGCCACCGCCACGCGCCCGAACGGCGTGGCCCTCGTGGCCGCTTGCGGAGTGGCCGCGCTCATCGCCATCTGGCAGGACCGCGAGTGGCGCTCGCTGATCGCCCCGGTGTTGGCACCTCTCGGTTTCATCGCCTTCCAGTGGTACCTGCGGGTCCACACCGACGAGAACTGGGCCTGGTTCCGGGTGCAGACCGAGGCGTGGGCCGAGGGCACCAGCTTCGGGGCGACGGCCCTCCAGGACACCTTCGGGTTCCTCACCCACCCCCTCAACTCCCCCACCGATGTCCTCACCACCACGTCGCTGTTCGCCATGTTCGCGCTCCTCTTCACCGCATGGAAGAAGCGCCTGCCGTGGCCCATGGTGGCCTACGTCGCCGTCGTGCTCGCGCTGATGTTGATCCCCGAGACGGTCACCGCCCGGCCGCGCTTCGTGTACACGGCCTTCCCGCTCTTCCTGTCCGCCGGGGCCTGGTGGCCCGAGGACGACGAGACCAGCTGGTCCCACGACGGGTGGACGCTGCTGATCTCGCTCTGCGCCGCCGGGTTGGTGACGCTCACCGCCCTCTACGGGGTCTACGGCGCGATCCCGTGATCGCGGGCCGCTGCCGCGCCGCGCTGGAGGTCGCGGGGCTGGCCCTGCTGGCCTACGTCCCCGCCCTCACGGCGGCACCCGGGCGCATCCCGGCCGACACCAAGCTCTACCTCTACCTCGACCCGGCACGCCAGATGGGCGACGCCCTCTGGTCGTTCGACACCCGCCAATTCGCGGGCTGGGTCCCCCACCAGATCATCGGCTACCTCTGGCCCAGCGGCCCTTTCTACTGGCTGCTCGAGCGCGTGGGCGTGCCCGACTGGATCGCCCACCGGCTCTGGCTGGGAACCATCTTGCTGCTGGCCGGCGCCGGCCTGCGCTGGTCGGCACGCCGCCTCGGCCTGGCCCCGACGGCGGCACTGGCCGCGGCGGTGGTGTACCAGCTCTCGCCGTACGTGTTGCCCTACCTTTCGCGGACCTCGGTGCTGCTGCTGCCGTGGGCGGCGCTGGGCTGGCTGGTCGGGCTGACCATCGGCGCCGCCACCCGAACGAGGTGGCGCGACGCCGCCTTCTTCGCGCTGATCGTGGCCACCGTCGGCGGCATCAACGCCACCGCGCTCTTGATGATCGCCCCCGTGCCCGTCCTGTGGCTCATCGACGCGGCGGCTCGTGACCTCATCTCGTGGCGTCGGGCGGGGCGCACGGTCGTCACCCTCGGAGCGCTCTCGCTCGGGGTTTCGCTCTGGTGGATGACCGCCCTCGCCGTCCAGGCCCGCTACGGGGCGGCCGCCCTCTCCTTCAGCGAGACGCTGGAAGCGGTCTCCTCGACGGCCGTGAGCTCCGAGGTCCTGCGAGGCCTCGGCTATTGGCTCTTCTACGTCGGCGACCCCGTCACGGCCGCCACGACGGCCGCTCGTGCCTACCAGGAGAGCCCGCTGCTCCTCGCCACCGGCTTCGCCCTGGTCGTCGTCGGCATGGCCGGCCTCGTGGTGGTGCGCTGGTCGCAGCGGCGCTTCGCCGCGCTCTGCCTCGCGGCCGGGATGCTCCTGGCGGTCGGTGCGTACCCCATCGATGACCCCTCCCCGGTGGGGGCGGCGCTGGCCGGGTCGTCCCGATCCACGCTCGTGCTCGCGCTGCGCAGCAGCACCCGGGCCGTACCCATGGTCGTGTTCGCGCTCGCGCTCGGCGCCGGCGCC
>CAYYDZ010000030.1:5225-10699 GCA_964470715.1 uncultured Microthrixaceae bacterium
CAGCACCCGGGCCGTACCCATGGTCGTGTTCGCGCTCGCGCTCGGCGCCGGCGCCCTGATCACCGCCCTCGGCCGCGATCGCGCCCGGACCGGGCTGCTCGCCGCGGTCGCGGTGATGGTGCTGGCCGTGCTCAACCTCCCGCCGGCGTGGACGGGCCGCTTCGTCGACCCCGACCTCGACCGCCCGCAGGACGTCCCGTCCTGGTGGACCGATGCCGGCCGGGACCTCGATGCGCTACCGGACGGGTATCGGGTCCTCCAGGTACCGGGCATGGAGTTCTCCACCTACCGGTGGGGCCACACCGTCGACCCGGTGCTGCCTGGCGTCAGCGACCGCCCCCTCGTCACCCGCGACCTCCTGCCCCTCGGCAGCCCCGCCGCGATGGACACGCTCTACGCCTTGGACGATCGCTTCCAGGCGGGCGTGGCCGAGCGTGCCGCGGTCGGTCCCGTCGCCCGTCTGCTCGGCGCGGACACCGTGCTGGTCACCCCCGAGATCGCCTTCGAGCGCTACCAGACCCCGCGCCCCGAGCCCACGTGGGCGCTCCTCGGCAACGGCGGGCAGGCGGCCGACGGCCTCGGTGCACCGGTCCCCTACGGCGCCGAGGCGCCCAACCTGGCGCCCCTCGACCCGCCGGCGGCGGCCATGGTCGACGAGGAGGCGCTCGCCCTGGAGGCGGACGGCACCCTGGGCGACGACGTCCCCCCGCTGGCGCTGATCCCGGTCGAGGACCCCGAGCCCGTCGTGCGCGCCGGCGTCGGGACGGTGGTCGTGTCCGGGAGCGGGGACGGGGTGGTCGACGCCGCCGCCGCCGGTCTCGTCGACGGCCACGAGACCGTGCGCTACGCCGCCGCCACCGAGGACCTCACCGCCGCCGTCGAGGACGCCGACCTCCTCGTCGCCACCGACACCAACCGCCTACGGGCCCGCCAGTGGCGCGGCAGCCAGGACGTCTGGGGCTTCACCGAGGACGGCGAGCACCCCGGCCTGCTCGACGAGGACCCCGCCGACCACCGCCTCGAGGTGTTCCCCGACCAACGCGACGCCAACGTCACGACCGCCCGGCAGTCGGGACCGGTGCGGGCAACGGCGAGCGCCTACGGCGAGCCGAACGCCTACCGGCCCGAGGTCCGCGCCGCCCAGGCGGTCGACGGCGACCCCGCCACGGCCTGGGTGGTGGCCGACCGGGCCGACCCCCTCGGTCAGCGCCTGCGCATCGATGCCGACGAGCCCGTGGACGCCATCACGGTCCTCCAGGCCCGCGTCCCCCACGCCACCCGCTGGATCACCGAGATCCGCCTCACCACCTCGGCCGGCGAGGACCGTCTCATCGCCCTCACCGAGGCCTCACGGGACGGGGAGGGCCAACCCATCGACCTGGAGCAGCCCGCCGACTGGTGGGAGCTCGAGATCACCGGCACGAACATCGGCCCGGCCGCCGGCGCCTATCCCAACCAGGGTCCGGTCGGCTTCGCCGAGGTGACCACCGCCCTGGGGCCCAGCCGGGAAGTGGTCGAGGTTCCCGCCGATCTGTTGGCCGAGGCCGACGCGGACAGCCCCCTGGCCATCGTCCTCACCCGCCTGCGCGCCGATCCCCTCGACCGGTGGCGCGCCGACCCCGAACGCGCCCTCGTCCGGTCGTTCACCCTCGGGGCACCCCAGGAGGTCGCCCCGGACACCACCGGCCGTCTCGATCGCAGGGCCACCGACACCGTCGTCGCCGATCTCTTCGGCGTGGAGACCGCCAGCAGCAGCGAGCACCTCGTCGGCGACCTCGCCGCCGGCGGCTGGGCGGCCGTCGACGGAGACCCGGACACGGCGTGGCTCACGCCGTTCGGCGTCGGCCCCGGCCCCACGCTGACCATCCCCACCGAAGGCCGCCTGGGCGAGCTGTCGCTCCGAGTCGCCACCGGCGACCACCTGGCGGCCGTCACCGAGGTCGAGCTCGCCCGCGGCGACGCCCGCGAGACCGTCGCCGTCGACGAGGCGGCCGAGCGCGTGCGCATCGACCCCGGCGCCCTCGCCGACGAGGCGGGGCCGCTCACCGTCACCGTCACCGGTACCGACGGCGCCACGGCCACCGATCGGCGCTACGGCGAGATCACCCTCCTGCCGTCCGGCATCGCCGAGATCGCGGGCCCGGGTCTCGCCGCCGACGCCCTCCCCGAACGCCTCGACACCGGCTGTCGCGACGACCTGCTGACCGTCGACGGCGAGCCGCTGGCCCTGCGCGTCCGCGGCACCACCGGGGCCGCCCTCGCCGGGGACGCCCTCGACGTCACCCGCTGCGGTCCGGGGGCCGAGGACCGCCTCGCCCTCGACGCCGGGGCCCACGAGATCGCGAGCACCCCGGGCGCCACGACAGGCTTCGAGGTCGACCGCGTGGTGCTGACCAACGCCGGCGCCGAGGCCGCGGTCGCGGCCCCCGCGCCGCCCACCATCGAAGTCACCGTCGAGGGTGGGCGCGCCCACCAGACGGTCACCGTGGGCGCGTGCCCCGAGGGCTGCTGGCTGGACCAGGGGGTGGGGTGGAACCCGGGTTGGACGGCCACCGTCGACGGCCGATCGCTGGGTGAGCCCGAGCTCGTCAGCGGAGGCATGAACGGGTGGTACCTGCCCCCGTCCGACGAGGCCACCACCGTGGACCTGCGGTGGCGACCCCAGCGCTGGACGTGGGCCGGCCTGGCCCTCTCCCTGGCCGCCGTGGTGGCCTGCATCGTGCTCGTCCTGGTCGACCGCCGGCGCGACCCGGTGGCCGCGGGCAGCCTCGGCGACGACGACAAGCCCGCCCTGGCCTGGCCCTGGGCGCGCGACGATCGGCGCCACCATGTCGTCTGGGCCGTCGCCACCGTGGCCGCCACCCTCGTCGTGGCGCCGATCTGGGGGCTCGCCGTGCTGTTGGTGAGCCTCCCCCTCGTGCTGGCACGCCGGTCCCGGCTCGTTGCCGCGGTCGGCCTTGTCGGCCTGGCCCTCGTGACCGCGGCGGTGGTGGTGCGTCAGGCCCGCCTCGACAGCCTCGCCGGCTTCGGCTGGGTGTCGACCGTCGCGGCCGCCCACCGACCGACCCTGGCCATGGTCGTGCTCGTGGTGGCCGCCGCCCTTCCAAGCGCACCCCGTGCGACCACTGGCGTCTCGGGGTCTGCTGCCGAGCCAGGAAGGGGGCCGGAATGAGCGACCGGGCGGAGAACACCGGTGACCGCGCCGACGAGATCGACGGCGCCGACGGGCCCGGCGTCGACTCCTTCTCCCGCCGCCGGTTCCTGCGGTGGCTCGCGGTGATCGCCGTGGGTGCGCTCGTCCTACGGGTGGCCTACATCTTGGTCTTCAAGCGGGACGAGCCTGCGATCGGCGACGCGATCTACTACTCGTCGCAGGCGATCCGCCTCGCCCAGGGACGCGGGTTCGTGCATCCCTTCGCCGGGGGCCCCGCCGCGGACCACCCGCCGCTCACGGCATTGGCGATGGCCCCGGTGGCCTGGGCGTTCGGCACCAGCCTCTTGGTCCAGCGCCTGGCCATGGCCGTCGTGGGCACCCTCGTCGTCGCCGGCATCGGGGTCCTCGGGCGCACCGTCAGCGCCAGCGGCCGCGTCGGCCTGCTCGCCGCCGGCCTGGCCGCGGTCTACCCCAACCTGTGGCTCAACGACGGCGTGGTGATGTCCGAATCACTCGCCACCCTCACCATCGTGGCGATCTTCCTCGCGCTCTACCGGGCCAAGGGCCGCTACACCGCAGGGCGCCTCGCGGTGATCGGGCTGCTCTGCGGGATCGCCATCCTCGCCCGGGCGGAGTCGGCCTTCCTCCTTCCCTTCGTCATCTTGCCCACGGTGTGGTTCACCAGTGCTCGCTCTGCGTGGCAGCGCCTCGGTGTGGTGGCCGTCGCCGGCGTGAGCGCCGTCGCCGTGGTCGTGCCATGGACGGCCTACAACCTCAGCCGCTTCGAGAAGCCCGTGCTGTTGTCCACCAACGACGGCCTCACCATCCTGGGCGCCAACTGCGACACCACCTACTACGGCGACGGCGTCGGGCTCTGGTCCTTCGCCTGCCCGTTCACGGTCCCCGTCACCACCCCACCGCCCGTCCGCGAGGGCTGCGATCCCCTTCCCGACGATGCCTGGTCGTGCGCCGACCAGTCCGAGGTGTCTGCTGCGTTCCGCAAGGCCGGCATCGACTACATCCTCAACCACAAGCAGCGGTTCCCGGTGGTCGCCGCCGCCCGGGTCGGCCGCATCTGGGGCGTGTACGCACCGGGTCAGATGGTGCAGTACAGCGAGGGCGACCTCGAGACCACCGGGGAGGGACGCGAGGGGTGGGCCTCCTGGTGGGGCTACCTCATGTGGTGGGCGATGGTCCCGGCCTCGATCTACGGCGCCGTCGTGCTCCGTCGCCGGGGCCGCATGGTCCTGCCCCTCGTCCTGACCGCGGTGGTCATCACCGCCACCGCCGTCGCCTTCTACGGCCTCGTGCGCTTCCGCATACCCGCCGAGGTGGCCGTCGTGGTGCTCTCAGCTGCCGCCCTCGATGCCCTCCTACGCCGGCGCCGACCCTCGCCGCCGGCCGGTAGCGTGGCGCCGTCATGACGACACCTGGGCCGGCGGACCTGCTGTTCATCATCCCGGCCTTCAACGAGGAGGAGGCGCTCCCCGGCGTGCTCGCCGAGCTCGCCGAGGCGTACCCCGACGCCGACGTCGTGGTCATCGACGACGGGTCGTCGGACACCACCGCCGCCGTGGCCCGCACCGGTGGGGCCGTGGTGCTGCAGCTCCCCTACAACCTCGGCATCGGCGGCGCCCTGCGCACGGGCTTTCGCTACGCCGTGCGCAAGGGCTACCAGCGGGCCGTGCAGTTCGACGCGGACGGCCAGCACCACCCCGATGAGGTGCCCGCCCTGCTGGCCGGACTCGATGCCGGCGCCGACATGGTGGTCGGCAGCCGCTTCTTCGACGGTCGCCCGCCCGGCTACAGGGTCGGGCGCCTGCGCAAGGCGGCGATGGCCGTGCTGACCGTCACCATGCGCCGCATCGCCGGCAAGGACTTCAGCGACACGAGCTCGGGCTTCCGGGCCTTCGCCCGGCCCGTGCTCGAGTTCTTCGCCGAGACGTACCCCGCGGATTACATGGAGTCCGTCGAGGCCCTCTTCTCGACGGTCCGGGCCGGCTACGACGTGGTCGAGGTCCCCGTGACCATGCGCAACCGCGAGCTGGGCGCGCCGTCCAACCGCACGTGGCGCCTCGTGTACCACTACCTACGCCTCTTCGTGGTGCTCCTCGCTGCCGCGCCGCGGTCCCGGCGTCCCGGCCCGCCCGCTGACACCCCGGCCCCGGAGGCATCGCCATGATCGCCCGGGTGGCACTGTTCCTGGGTGGTGACGACAGCACGCAGCCGGTCGACGACGTCCACGCCATGAGCGTCGGCGGGCGGATCCTGGTGGCCGTGCTCACCGCTCTCACCCTGCTGTTCCTGCTGCGCCTCGTGC
>CAYYDZ010000030.1:10799-11887 GCA_964470715.1 uncultured Microthrixaceae bacterium
ATCCTGGTGGCCGTGCTCACCGCTCTCACCCTGCTGTTCCTGCTGCGCCTCGTGCGCCGCGGCCACCTCCGGGGCAAGTACGCCCTGCTCTGGCTCGGCGTGGGGGCGGCCATGGTGGCCTTCGCCATCTACCCGGACATCCTCGTGCCCATCTCCGAGACCGTCGGCATCAGCTACGAGCCCGCCATCATCTTCCTGGCCGCCATCGCCTTCCTGTTCCTCGTGATCGTGCACTTCTCCTACGAGCTCTCACGCCTCGAGGACCGCACCCGCACCCTCGCCGAGGAACTGGCCCTCCTCCGGGCCGAGACCCAGGAGCGCGACCTCGAGCCCTGAGGCGGGCCGCCGGGCGCTCGCGGCCGAGCGCGGGCTCAGGGGAGCCGGTCGGGTGCGGGTCGGGACTCGACGATCAGGCCATCGGCCACGAAGGGGGCCCAGCCCCTGCCGATGCTGCGCTCGAGGAAGAGCACGAACCGGCCGGCGAGGCCGAGGACGCGTCCCGACAGGCCCTGGCCCTTGGCCTGCTTCACCGCCGGCACGTAGGTGGCGGTGCGAACGTGCTCCCACCCGTGGCGGGCGAGCAGGTTGGTGAGGGTCCGCCAGCTGAACAGCACCACGTGGTCGGGGTGGTTGATCTCCGCGCCGGCCATGGCCGCGAACCCGTTGAGGAGCCCGGACGCGTTCGGGGTGGTCAGCACGAGGGTGCCGCCGGGGGCGAGGAGGCCGTGCAGACCGTCGAGGAACGAACCGGGGTCGTCGAGGTGCTCGATGACCTCGCCGGCGATGAGGAGCTCCGCCGGCTCGATGCCCAGTGAGGCCAGCACATCGGGTTGCCGGCCGTCGGCGACGTAGGCCTCGTAGCCCCGCGCCTTGGCCCGCTCGACCCCGGCCTCGTCGACGTCGATGCCCACGATCGAGCTCGCCACCGCGGCCAGGTGCTCGTGCAGCCACGTGCCCGTGGCCGCCTGCATGTCCTCGTAGCCCGCGTCCACGAAACCGACGTGGATCACCCGCTTGCCCCGGGCCAGGCCCGACACGTACTCGATGCGGTCGACCACCTTGGCCTCGGGCAGGTGGTGCACCATCTC
>CAYYDZ010000030.1:11987-15198 GCA_964470715.1 uncultured Microthrixaceae bacterium
ACTCCTGGGAGGACGTGGGCGCCGGCGGGGTCGGCGGTGTGCAGCAGCTCGCACAGGGGTGGGCCGGCGCCGTCGGCGAAGAGCTTGTCGAGCTTGTCGAACATGGTGCGCCGGCCGATCCACAGCAGGCGGCTGCCGAGGCGGCCGGTGCCCGGCACCACCCAGAACGGCTCCTCGGTGTCGAAATCGTACGGGTGGCAGTAGGTGAGCGGGGCCGGGCCACCACCGTTGAGGCGCCACGTCAGCTTCACCAGCGACCACGGCAGGACCCGCAGGTACACGCCACCCATGTACGGGGCAGCCACCGGGCCCAGCTTGGCGATGGGGCACGGCAGCTCGACGAGCCCGCTCGGCCAGGTGAAGGGGTCGCGGGGCAGGCCCGGGAAGCCGTGCAGCGGGCTGCGGGCGGGCAGCACGCTCGACGAGTAGCTGAACCCGAGGTCGGTGAGGACGTCGGTGACCCAGGCCGTCTCGCGCACCAACGAGAAGGTGGGGGCGCGGTAGCCGACGATCGGCGCGCCGGTGAGGTCCTCGAGCAGCTCCTTGCCGCGCCGGGTCTCCTCGGTGAAGCGGTCCCGGGAGAGCTCGGTGAGCGGGGTGTGATCCCAGGAGTGCAGGCCGACCTCGTGACCGGCGGCAACGGCGGCGGTGACCAGCTCGGGGTGGGCGACCGCCGTGGTCCCCACCACGAAGACGGAGCCGCGGATCCCCCGCTCGGCCAGCCATTCGTAGACGCGGCGCGTCACCACCGGGTAGCTCGTGTCTTCGGCGGGATCGGGCCGGTGCGGCTCGATGTCGAAGCTGAAGGTCACCGGGGCACGGTCGCCGGCCCGGGACCTCCCGGTGTCAGTAGGCATCGAAGTCGAGGAACTCGTAGGTGTCGAGGGTGAAGGTCTCCTGCGGGACCTCGTCGGACAGGCTACGGAACAACAGGTTGAGGGGGGCGGGTTGGATCCGCCGGGGCGGCCGCACGCCCCGCACGCGCACATGGGCGTTGAAGCCGGCGTAGACCGCCGCAGGGGCACGGTGGTACCGGCAGGCCGCGGCGATGGCGCCGCGCGACGAGACCGTCTCTCCGTCGGCGAGGGGCCGACGCGGGAGGAGCTTCAAGATCACCGCGAACGGCAGCCCGATGAAGCGGTGCTCGACGGACACGACGAGCAGTTCGTCGCTGACGTGGACCACGTAGCCGCCGCGGGGCTGGGCGAGGCGCCAGCGCAGCTGCTCGGGCGTCCAGGCCTGGGTCCACCCCGAGGCGGCGTGCTGGTCGATCTCTTCGGCGAGGGCGGCGAACTCGTCCGAGGCCAACCACGCCTCGTCCACGGCGCGGCTCTCGAAGCCCTTCGCCGAACCGATCGGGGGCAGGACCCGGACGGGCAACGGCCCGAGGAATCGGTAGCCCAGGTACTTCAGCGCCCCCGGCGTGGACTTCTCGTTCGGCACCGCGAGGATGCCCTTGGCCCCCTGGAGGCGGGCCCGCTCGTAGATGCGGTGGCCGATCTGGACGAAGTACCCCTTGCGCTGCGCGCCCGACCGGGTGACCGCGTTGAGCGAGAAGCAGACGAAGGCCGGGCCGCCGGCGTTGCGCCAGCACTGGGGGATGAGGGCGTAGTGCGCCATGCGCCGGCCGTCCTCGTCGACCCCCTCGTAGATGCCGCCGCCCTCGGGGTTCCGGTCGTAGAGCCACTCGAGGTAGTCGGGGCCTTCGAAGCGCTTGTCGGGCAGCTCGGCGTTCAGGAGCTCCGTGTTGAGGGCGTGCTGCTCCCCAGCGGGGCTCGTCTCGTCTGCTGCGTCGGTCATTCGGCCACCTCGGTCTCCGGAGCTCCATTCTGGCCGCTGGGCGCCCGCCACCGGGAGAGCAGGGCGGCGACGCCCACGCCGGCGGCCACCACCAGGGCGACGTCGGCGGGCACCCGGTAGCGGGTGGTGCCGAAGGCCAGCGCGGCCGTCACGGTGATCACCAGCATGGGTGCGACCAGGGGGATGAGGGTGGTGCGGCGGCGGTGCAGCCAGACCGCCCCCCAGAGGGCCAGGGGCCAGAGCAGGTAGTACATCACCAGGCCGACCTGGGACGCCCGCTCCCCGCGACCCTCCAGCCGGTCGTTGAAGCGCACGTTCTGGGCCGGGCGGTACAGGTCCCACATGCGCCCCACCCGGGCGGCCATGACCACGGGGAGGCGTGACGTGTGGTCGGCGAGGTAGGCGGTCGCCTGGTCCCGGGCGATGAGCTCGCGCTCGGACTCGTCGTAGACGTGGCGGTCCTGGAGCGAGTCCTGCACCCGGGCGAACTGCTCGGGGTCGGCGAAGCACCCGGCGTCGAGGCCGATGCGCTCGCACATGCGGCGCTGGGTGGCGGCGGGCACCGTGGCCAGGTCGAAGCATTCGCCGTAGTAGCCGAGGTTGTCCCCGTAGTAGGTCTGGTCGCAGCTGGCGGTGTTGAGCACTGCGCCCGCTCCCGTGGACACGTACACGGGCTCGTTGAAGCGCGAGAGGTTCCAGCCGACCCACGGCGCCACCAGCACCACCGCGGCCAGGGCGCTGACGAGGAGGCGCAGCACGCGGTCCCGCCAGCGAAGCTCGGTGGCCCGCAGGGCCAGCGGCAGCACCAGGAACAGGCCCAGCAGGGCCGATTCGGCGCGGGTCAACGTGGCCAGACCGACGACGAGGCCGAGCCAGAGCGCGTTGACCGTCGTCGGGTGCCGCCAGAAGCGGTACGCCACCAACAAGACGATGGCGGCCACGCCGGCGAACACCGACTCGGTCTGGAGCAGCAGGTCGTTGACCCAGAACATCGGGTACACCGCAGCGATGGCGCCCGCCGCCAGTCCGGCCCGACGGCCGCCGATGCGCTGGGCGGCGGTGGCGATGAGCAGCACGGAGACGACGCCGAGGACCCCCGAGAACAGCCGGTGCGCAGTGATGCTGGTCAGACCGAACGAGGAGACCACGCCGAGGAGCAAGGGGTACAACGGCGGCTTCTGGGCGCTGGCCACGGCCTCACCCGTCGAGCGGAGCCACAGGGGGTCGACGAACCAGTGTCCCTGGGCGATGGCCCTGCCCTGGAGGTGCACGTAGAGCGGGTCGTTGATGCCGGCCACGATGGCGACACAGCCCGCCGGCCCCTGCCCGTCGGGACCGCACTCGGGCCGGACGAAGAGGATCTCGACCCAGCGCACGACCAGCGCGACGAGCCCGATCACGGCCAGGCCGA
>CAYYDZ010000030.1:15298-20019 GCA_964470715.1 uncultured Microthrixaceae bacterium
GCCAGGATGGGCAGGATCAAGTCGACCGGGGTCCGGTACCGGGTGACCCCGAACGACGCCGCCGCGGTGAAGGTGATCATGACCGCGATGCCGACGAACGGGATGATCGTGACCTTCCGCTTGAACAGCACCACCAGACCCACCACCGACAACGCCAGCAGCACGTAGTACATGGCCAGGCCCGTCCGCACCGGGACGGCCCCACGCCGCTCGAACAAGATGTCGAGGTTGGCTCCCTGGATGGGCGCGTACAGGCTCCACATGCGGCCGATGCGGGCGGCCACCACCACGGGGAGCCGCCCGCTGTTCTCGGACATGTACTCGGTGGCCAGCTCGCGGTGCGCGGCGTCGACGACGGACTCGTCGCCGTCGGGGAAGTCCTTCAGCGTGCAGCTGTCGTCCCAGTAGCCGAGCTTGTCGCCGTAGTACGTCGCGTCGCAGTTGCCGTAGGCCATGACCCGACCGGTGCCCGACGCCAGGTACACGGGCTCGGTGAAGCGGCCGAGGTTGTGCGCGACCCACGGGGCCATGAGCGCGAGCGCCACCACGCCCGTCACCACGGCCAGACCGGCCTTGCGCCCCCAGGTGACGCCGGGCAGCACGACCACGAGCGGCGCCACGACGAAGGCCAGGAAGGTGAGGCCCTCGGACCGGGTGAGGGTGGCCGCGGCGATGGCCACTCCCAGGAGCGCGGCGGTACCCCACGTCGGCGACCGCCAGAGGCGGTAGCAGAGCAGGAGCACCACGCCCACGAACACCGTGTAGAGCGACTCGGCCAGGATGAGGCCGTCGTTGATCCAGAGGTTCGGGTACACGGCGGCGAGGAAGGCCGCGATCAGCCCGGCCCGGCGTCCGGCCACCTGCCGGCCCACCAGGCCGACGAACGCCACCGCGAGCGCACCGAGCAGGCACCCGGCGATGCGCTGCTCGAGCGTGGTCTCGAAGCCCAGCTTGGCCACGCCGGCGAGGTAGACGAGGTAGCCCGGCGGGTGCCCGGCGGAGGGTTCGAGCACGCCCCGCTCACGGCAGAGGGCCACCGCCTGGTCGTTGCTCATCCCCGGCTCGCGCACCGAATCGAGGCAGGCGAACGGGTCGTAGAGGTCGCCGTGGTCGGCGAGGAGCAGGCTCTGGGTGTGGTACCAGTTGTTGTCGTCGAGGCCCAGCGGCAGGTGCTGGTAGCCCACCAGGGTGGCGAGGACCCGCACCGCGAACGCGAGCCCGACGATGGCCACCAACAGGGCGGAGAAGGACCGCAGGCGTTGGGGCACGGCGCGCCATCCTACTCAGGGGGTCGGGAGTACCATGGCGTCCCCGGCGACGGCTCTCGGGGCGGTGGCTCCCGCCCGTCCTCCGGCCGTCCGCAGCCCCCACGGAGTCGACGCATCCCCTCCCTGCCCGCGTGCCCGAACCTGCGATGAGCGACGACGCCTCCACCACGGTGGCCGGACGGCCGCGCCCTGGCGACGAGCGGGGCGACGGGGCGGCCGACGGTTCCGACGCCGGCGCCGGCTGGGCCACCCGCCTGGTCGGCGCCGTACCCCTGCTGGTCCTGGCCGCGGTCACCTACCTGCCCCTGCTGTTCACCAAGCCCGGGCGGGTGGGTGCCGACACCAAGACCTACCTGTACCTGGATCCCGGGCGCCTCCTGCACGACGCCCCCTTCCTCTGGGACCCGGGCATCGGCCTCGGCACGGTCACCCACCAGAACATCGGCTACCTCTGGCCCCTGGGGCCCTTCTACTGGGTGCTCGACGCCGCCGGCCTTCCCGACTGGGTCGCCCAGCGGCTCTGGCTCGGCACCGTGCTCTTCTCGGCCGGTGCCGGCGTGCTCTACCTGCTGCGCTCGCTGCACTGGGACGTCCTGCCGCCACGACGGGCGACCGGCGCGTGGGCCACCCGGCGCTGGGACCTCGGCCTGATCGTCGCCGCGCTGGCGTACGCCCTCAGCCCCTACCTGCTGGCCTACGCCGCCCGCCTGTCGGTGATCCTGCTTCCCTGGGCCGCGCTCCCCTGGCTCGTGGCCCTGACCGCCCGAGCGCTGCGCCACGGCGGGTGGCGCCACCCGGCCCTGTTCGCCCTGGTGGTGCTCACCGTCGGGGCCATCAACGCCACCTCGCTGATCCTCGTCGGCCTCGGCCCGCTGCTGTGGGTGGTGTGGGCCGTGTTCTTCGAGCGTGAGGTCCGCTTCAAAGCGGCCCTCGGGGCCGTGCTGCGCATCGGCGTGCTCACGGTCCTGACCTCGCTGTGGTGGATCGCCGGCCTCGCCATCCAGGGCAGCTTCGGCATCCCCATCCTGCGCTACACCGAGACCTATCAGGCGGTCGCCGTCACCTCGTCGGCCCCCGAGCTGCTGCGGGGCCTCGGCTACTGGTTCTTCTACGGCAACGACAAGTTCGGCCAGTGGATCCTGCCCAGCATCGGCTACATGAGCTGGGGCGCGCCCCTCAGCTACGGGCTGCCCATCCTCGCCTTCGTCTCGGCCCTCGTCACCCGCTTCCGCCACCGGGCCTTCTTCGTGCTGCTCATCGGGGTGGGCGTCGTGGTCGGCATCGGCGGCCACCCCTACGCCGACCCGTCGCCGGCCGGGCGCATCTTCCGGGACTTCACCAACCTGGACGCCGGCCTCGCCTTCCGCAGCACCGCGCGAGCCGTGCCCCTCATCGTCCTCGGCACCGCCGTGCTGCTGGGCGCCGGCGTGAACGCCCTCGGTCGGGCGCTCCCCCGCCTGGCCCTGCCCGCCGGGCTGCTGGCGGTGTTCCTCGTGCTGGCCAACATGCCCGCCACGTGGGGCGGCAACCTGGTCGACCGCAACCTGGACCGGGCCGAGGACGTCCCCGCCTACTGGCACGAGGCCGCCGCCGCCCTCGACGCCGGCGACCACGCCACACGGGTCCTCGAGCTCCCCGGTACCGACTTCGCCGCCTACCGCTGGGGCACCACCGTCGACCCGATCACCCCCGGGCTCATGGACCGGCCCTACGTCGCCCGCGAGCTCATCCCCTACGGCTCGCACCCGTCCGCCAACCTGCTGAACGCCCTGGACCGGCCCCTCCAGGAGGACACCCTCGACACCGACGCGGTGGCGCCCATCGCCCGCCTCCTCGGCGTCGGCGACGTGGTGCTGCGCTCGGACCTCGCCTACGAGCGCTACCGCACGCCCCGCCCCCGGGCCACGTACCGGCTCATGAACACCACGCCCGGCCTCGGCGCGCCCCTGGGCTTCGGCTCGGCCGATCCCCCCAACCGCGCCCGGCCCTCGCTGCCGCTCATCGACCAGGTCGAGCTGGGCACCGACCCCGAGCTGCCCGAGCCGACCCCCGTCGCGGTGTACCCGGTCGAGAACCCCGAGCCCATCATCCGGGCCGTCCCGCAGGACCGGCCGATGCTCCTCGCCGGCGACGGCGACGGGCTGGTGGAGGCCGCCGCCGCGGGCCTCGTGGACGTCAACCAGGCCATCTTCTACTCGGGCACGCTCGAGGACGAGCCCGAGGCGCTCCAGGCCCGCCTTGACGACGACGCCGAGCTCGTCGTCACCGACTCCAACCGCAAGCGCGCCCGCCGGTGGAGCGCGGTCCGTGAGAACGAGGGCTACACCGAACGGGCCGGCGAGGAGCCCCTGGTGGACGATCCGGGCGACAAC
The DNA here is from genome assembly GCA_964470715.1 of uncultured Microthrixaceae bacterium. Lineage (GTDB taxonomy): Bacteria > Actinomycetota > Acidimicrobiia > Acidimicrobiales > DATDAH01 > JAEUJM01. The sequence continues at coordinate 18,939 of CAYYDZ010000030.1, forward strand.
CGCCTCCAGGTGTTCCCCGACGCCTCCGACGACGCCTTCACGGTCACCGATCAGCGCGGCGCCACCATCTCGGCCACCCGCTACGGCAACCCCATCACCTACACCCCCGGGGACCGGGCCGCCCAGGCCATGGACGGCGACCCGGAGACGGCGTGGCGGGTCGGGGCCTTCTCCGAGGTCGAAGGCGAGCGCCTCGAGATCGAGCTCGACGAGCCCCTCACCACCGACCGGCTGTCGCTCCTCCAGCCCCAGAGCGGCATCCGCAACCGCTCCATCACCGGGGTGCAGCTCCGCTTCGACGACGGGGACCCCGTCGACGTCACCCTCGACCAGACCTCCCTCTCCGGCGAGGGGCAGGTGGTCGACGTCGGCGAGCGCACCTTCTCGCACCTCACCATCGAGATCACCGCCGACAGCGTGGGCGCGCGGGTGAAGTACACCGGCCTCAGCCCCGTCGGCTTCGCCGAGATCGGGCTCGGCGACGTCACCGTCGACGAGCTCATCCGGCCGCCCACCGACCTCCTGGAGGCCGCCGGCGCCGGCTCCATCGACCATCCCCTCTCGTTCCTGTTCTCGCGGCAGCGCACGAACCCCGCCGAGCCGGTGCGCACCGACGAAGAGGAGGCGATGGACCGCATCATCGACCTCCCCGTGGGCCGCTCGTTCTCGCTCGGCGGGACGGCCCGCATCTCGGCGCAGGCCCCCGACGAGGTGGTCGACGCCCTGGTGGGCCTGCCCGGCGCCGACGAGGGTGGCGTCACCGCCCGCTCCTCGGCCCACCTCGCCGGCAAGCTCGGCGCCCGCGCCTCGAGCGCGGTCGACGGCGACCCCACCACTGCCTGGGAGTCGCCCTACGAGACCCCGCAGGGCGCCTGGGTGGAGTACACGGTGGCCGCGCCCACCACCGTCGACCACCTGGACCTCCAGGTCGTGGCCGACGCCCACCACTCGCTGCCGACCCAGCTCACCATCAGCGCCGACGGCGGCGCCCCCACCACGGTCGACCTCCCCGCCATCGAGCGGGGTGAGGACCTCGGGGCCATCGTCGACGTCCCCGTCACCTTCGACCCGCTGGAGGGCA
>CAYYDZ010000030.1:20119-24944 GCA_964470715.1 uncultured Microthrixaceae bacterium
GTCACCGTCGACCACGAGGGCTTCGTCGACGCCGACCTCACCGTCACCGACCCCCAGGCGCCGTTCTGGCTGGTGTTGGGCCAGAGCTGGAACCCCGGCTGGACCGCCTCGGTGAGCGGGGACGGCGGCGGCGACCTCGGGGCCCCCACCCTCGTCAACGGCTACGCCAACGGCTGGCTCGTGTCCCCCGCCGCCGACGGTGGCGACCTGTCCATCCACCTCGAGTGGACCCCGCAGCGAGCGGTGTGGCTGGCCATGGGCCTCTCGGGCCTCGGCGTCCTGGCCTGCCTCGTGCTCCTCGTGGTCGACCCGCGCCGCCGGCGGGCGATCGGCGCCGAGGCCGACGCCGACGCGGCCGACCCCGGGATGCGGCCCACCTGGTCGAATCCCCTGGCGGGCATCGACCGACCGGCTCGGCCCGTCGTCGCGCTCGGCGCCGCCGCCGCGGCCCTCCTGCTCACCGCCGCCTTCAGCGGCCTCGTGTGGGGCGTGCTGGCCGGCGTGTGCACGCTGGCCGCCCTGCGCTGGCGCTGGGGCCTGCCCCTCGTGCGCCTCGGCGCCGTCCTCGCCTTCGCCGGCGCCGCCGGGTACATCACCCTCTCCCAGATGATCCGCCACTACCCCGCCGACTTCGACTGGCCGGTGCGCTTCGCCGCCACCAACTGGCCCGTGCTGCTCGGTGTCGCCCTCCTCCTGATCGCGACCCTGATCGACGTGGCGGTTGCCCGTAGGGTTCCGGGGTCCGACGAGGCGCCGGTCCCCACCGGCACGAGCGACGAAGGGAGCGCGCCATCCGCACGGTGAAGGTGGCGTCGGTGATCGCCGCGATGGTGCTCCTCGTCCTGGCCCTTGGCGAGATCGGCGCGCGCGCCATCAGCCCGTACCTGCCAGAAGCGCTCCTCTGGTCGGACAACAGCACGCAGGTGAAGGTGGCCCAGATGGACCGCCTCGCCGCACGCGAGGGGTGCGTCGACATCGCCTTCGTGGGCAACTCCATGACCCGCGACGCCGTCGATCCCCGCACCTACACCGCCTCGGACCCTCAGCACCGCAGCGCCTACAACGCCGCCCTCGACGCCGCCACGCCGGCGCTGCTGAAGCGTTGGACGCTCGAGCAGGTCGAGCCCCGCCTCGAGCCCGCCACGGTGGTGCTGGGCCTCTCCAGCTTCGACCTCAACGACAACGCCCGCATCGCGGCGTCGGCCCTCGAGAGCTACACCACCGCCCCGCTGTCGCGCGACGACCTCTTCGGACGCCTCCAGGCACCGTTGCTCGAGCACTCGGCGCTCTTCGAGTACCGCAACGAGCTGCGTGACCCCACCGAGCTGTGGGCGGGCATCCAGCGCGCCCGCCGGGGTGAGCGCACCGAGCGCCTCTCCCCCGACGGCATCGAGGGCATCATCGGCCCGGACGGCGAGGGCCTGTCCCGCCGACCGCTGCGCTACACGGGAGCGGTCAGCATCCAGCGCTTCGACCAGACGGAGCTGCTGAACGACTTCCGCATGGGGGGCACCCAGATCGACGCCGCCGCCGAGCTCGTCACCGAGCTCGACGATCGGGGGGTGGAGGTGGTGCTGCTCCTGCTGCCCGTCACGCAGGACTACGTCGGGCTCCACCCCGACGGTGGCGCCGACTTCCAGCGCTTCCTCGTGACCGCCCGACGCCTGGCCGAACGCACGGGTGCGGTCCTCGTCGATGCCCATGGGTGGGCCCAGGGCGACGCCCTGTTCGCCGACACCCACCACCTCAACGGCGACGGCGCCCTGGCCTTCAGCGCCGACCTTCCCGCGCTGTTGGCCGACGCCGGCGCCACCACGCCGGCCTGCCAGCCCTGACCGCGGCCGCCACCGGCCTCGGGCCGAACGGGGGCCTGCTGGCACATCGCGTCCCGGGCCGGACAGAATCGTGCCCATGAAGCGACTCGCCCTCCTCCTCGCCGCCGCCGCCCTCGTGCTCGCCGCCTGCTCCAGTGACGGGGGCGACGACACCAGCTCCAGCACCACGGCCGGGGGCGACACCACCGAGACCACCGCCTCGGGCTCGGACTCGGGCGCGACCGACCCGGCCGACCTCCCCAGCTACGACACCGTGGCCGACATCGGCGCCGACCTCAGCTGCCAACTCGAGTACGACGGCATCGTCGACGCGGACCGCGAGTACAGCACCTGCGTGTTCGAGGGTGAGCAGGCCCTGATCTACATCTACACCGACCCGACGTTCGTCTCCGACATCGTCGCCGCAGGAGCTCCCGCACTGGCCTACGGCGCCAACTGGACCGTCGAGGTCGAGACCGCCCCCGTGGCCGAGAACGTCGCCGCCGCGACCGGCGGCGCCGTCGCCCCCACCGCGGCCGGCTGAGACCGAGGGCCCGGCGTTCGTCAGAGCGCTGGGCACTCCTCGGGGTGGTCGAGCGTCGGCGGTTCCCGCCACGGGGCGTTCTGCCAGTTGTACCCGACGGCCACGTTCCACTGCTGCTGTGCGTACTGGATCACGGGCACGGCCAGACGCTCGGCCCCGCCCGGGCAGAGGTGCAGTCCGTCGACTCGGCGGACGCGCTCCATGGTGCCGTCCTCGCGGGGCAGGTGGTCGGTGTAGCCGCCGTCGGCGCCGTTGAGGAAGTCGCCGCCCTCCACGTAGTCGACCATGTCGTCGCGGTCGGCGAGAGCCTTGAACTGGCTGTTGAGGGCCACGAGCTGGAGGGTGTCGGCCTCGTTCTCCACGGCGGGCATGCCCAGCCACAGGATCCGGGTGCCGGCGCCGGTGATCATGTCCGAGAAGGGCTGGAGGACCTGCTCCTGGTACCAGGGCGCCCAGGCCGGGTCGCCCGGCTCGAAGTTGGCGTCACCGCGCTCCCAGGTGCCGATCAGCATGACCACGAGGTCGGGGTGGCTCTCCTCGAGCTGCCGCTGCCACAGGACCCGCGAGGCGGCGTCGCGGGCGATGCTCGGCGCCAGCTCGTAGGCGACGTCGGACTCGCCGCCCTCGTTGAGGGCGGTGGCCACGGCCGGCGCCAGGCCGTTCATCACCGAGTCGCCGGCGAGGACCACCCGTAGCTGGTCCGACGCGCTGGGCTGACGACCACCTGGCGGGACCGACGACGTGGTCGTGGCCGACGCGTCCGCAACCGGGGACGTGCCCTCGGCCACGGCCGGGTTCTCGACATCGGTGGCACAGGCCGAACCGACCAACGCCACCAGCACCACCGGTGCGAGCGCGAGCAAGGCCTTGCGAAGACCGCTCATGGCGCCAGTTCCCTGGGGGCGGGAGCGAATCGCAGTCGCAACAGGATCCACAGCGCAGCGACGCCGTCGGTCCACTGGATCTTCTTCCCCTCCTCACGGCCGCGCGCGCGGTAGCTGATCGGCACCTCGAAGATGCGCTCGCCGGCGCGAAGGAACTTCGCCGTCACCTCGGCCTCGATGCCGAACCCGGACGAGCGCAGGCTGGCGGTGCGCCACAGGCTCGTGGGGGCGACCTTGAGGCACGTCTCGATGTCCGAGAGCCAGGCGTCGTAGAGGAAGCTGGCCCAGAAGGCCAGCGCCTTGTTCCCGATCACGTACCAGAACGAGTAGGCGGCGTGACCGCCGTAGGACCGCTTCCCGTAGACGACTCGGGCGCCTTCCTCCATGATCGGGGCGAGGAGGGCCGGGAAGTCAGCGGGGTCGTACTCGAGGTCGGCGTCGAGGACGGTGAGCAGGTCGCCCTGGGCCTCGGCGATGCCCCGCCGCAGCGCGGCGCCCTTGCCCTGGTTCTGCATCTGGCGCACGAGCCGGACGTCGCCCTTCTCGACGAGGTCCTCGATGGTGTCGAGGCAGCCGTCCGTCGATCCGTCGTCGATGACCAGCACCTCGGTCTCGAGGGGCATCTCCACGGCCAGCAACCGTTCCAGCGCGTGACGCAGGGTCACCCGCTCGTTGTACACGGGCATGACGATGGTGATCGAACGCGGTTCCATGCAACGCTTCCTGGCGGGAGGCAGCTTCCTGCCTCGGGGAGGGTGTGGGGGGCGCGACAGACTTGGAGCCGCCGCGAGCGGCTCACCTAGCATACGGGCCGGACCCCCCAGCCGGGGGACCACGCCCCCTTCTTTCTCCTGGACTGCTCACGTGGAACCCACCGCCCCCGACTCCCGCGTGAAGCTCGGTGACATCGCCGCAGCTGCCGGCCTCTCGCGCATCCACCTCCTCGCCTGGCGCGACCTCGACGACGTCGAGGCCGGCGGATCGGAGGTCCACGCCGCCAACGTCGCCCGGCTGTGGGCGGAAGCCGGCATCGAGGTCACGATGCGGACCTCGTACGCGCAGGGCCATCCGCCCGCCGACGTGCGCGACGGGTACCACGTGATCCGCAAGGCAGGGCGCTACCTCGTGTTCCCCCGCGCCGCGCTCAGCGAGGCCACGGGTCGCCACGGCCCTCGCGACGGCCTCGTGGAGATCTGGAACGGCATGCCCTTCCTCTCTCCCCTGTGGTCGGGCCAGCCTCGGGTCGTCTGGCTGCACCACCTGCACGGCGACATGTGGAAGATGGTGCTGCCGCCGCGCCTCGCCGCCATGGGCCAGTTCCTCGAGCACCGGATCGCGCCGGCGTTCTATCGCAGCACCCGGATCGTCACGCTCTCCGAGTCGAGCAAGCGCCAACTCGTCTCCGAGCTCCGCTTCCGTCCCGAGCGGGTCTCCGTGGTGCCGCCCGGCATCGACCCGCAGTTCTCACCGGGGGGCGAGCGCTCACCCGTGCCCCTCGTCGTCGCCGTCGGCCGACTGGTACCGGTCAAGCACTTCGATCGCCTCTTGCGCACGATGGCCTCGGTCCGCGAGCAACGGCCCGA
>CAYYDZ010000031.1:0-24279 GCA_964470715.1 uncultured Microthrixaceae bacterium
GGCCGGCCTGGTAGCGCGGCGCCCAACCCTGTGGCCCGAGCGCCTTCCACTTGTACGAGGGGTCGTTGCTGGGGGGCGAGCCGCTCTGCTCGGCACCGCTGGGCGGCGCGCCGCCGCTCGGGTCGAGGGCGGCGCTGGCGTCCTGTTGCTCGACGTTGGCGTCGTCGATGAAGCCGCCCCACGCCCGGTCGACGGCGGGGAGGCTCTCGCGCAGGAACGGTGGCAGGGTGGCCTGGAAGTACACGACGGAGGCATCGAGCACCGCCTGGCGGCTCCGGCGGTAGTTGAACTTCTCCTCGTCGGCCCGGTTCACGCAGATGGTGCTGGGGCAGACGCTCGTGACCGGCTCGGTGACGTGCTGCTCGTACTGCTCGCCGAGCAGGGTGAAGATGCTGCGGGGGTGGTCGGCGGAGGTAGGCAGGGCTCCGAGCTGCGGGATGAGGCCGGTCATCATGGCCGGCACGCTGTCGGTGGTCTTGGGCGACACCGAGGTGGCGTTGCGGTACCAGGTGCCCTCGTCGGCCAGACGGGCGAAGTTGGGGAAGCGCTCGGCGTTGATGGTGCCGTCCTCGGTCATCAGCGACGCCACGGGGAACTCGTCCATCTGGATGATCACGATCGGCGCCGGGTTCCCGATGGTGACGCCGGTGGCGGCGGTGGCCTCCCCCTCGCTCAGGAGCTTCGAGGTGGAGGAGAAGAGCAGGAAGGCGGCCAGGAACACCAGCGGCGCGAAGGCCAGGTAGTGCAGGCCCATGCGCACGCCCGCGACCCGCCGCTCGCCATGGAGGATGAGCCCCCCTGCGACCAACGCGGCGAGGATGCTGAGGAGGTCGTTGGAGACGCCCATCTGCCTCGCCAAGTAGAGCCCGAAGAACGCGCCGAGGACGAACACCAGCGCGACGTGGACCGCCACCCCGAACCCGCGGTGGATGGTGTACGCCACGACCTCGAGGCCGATGAGCACCACGGGCACACCGAGGGCAACCACCAGTCCGAAGGCGGCGACCTCGTACCTGCTGAGGGAGTTGGCCACGAAGAACTCGGGGTTCTTGCCGAAGAGGTCGAGCACGGGTTGCGCCACCGCCAGGCCCCACAAGGCGAGGAGCACGAGCCCGTTGTGACGGACGATCTCACGCAGGTTGAGGCGGCGGGCCACCCTGCGCCACACGGACGGAGGCACGTCCGTGGCGCGGTCGTCAGCGGCCACGGAGGGCCGCGCCGCACCGCTGTCGTCCGGCTCGGTGGCCTCCGTCACGGCCGAGGCTCAGCGGGGTGTGAGGTGGTACAGGATCCGGGTACCCGACGGAAGGGTGGTCTGCTCGACGATGTCGAAGTGGTCGGCCAGCGCACGTTCGAGGACGGTAGCCGTGTAATCGTCGTGGGTACCTTCACGCTTGTTCTTCAGCAGGCGCTTGACCATCTGGTCGTCCGGCGTGGGGAACTCGAGGACGGCTTCGGTTCCGACGTCGGCGAGGAAGGCCACGAACTCGGGCAGCGGGACGTTGTTGGTGATGGCCAGGTGGTGGATGACCGCCAGGCAGAGCACGACGTCGGGCGTGGCGCGGTCGGTGAAGGCCTTGCGCTCGTGGCCCCGCCACCCGAGGCCGGGCGACTGGCTGGACAGGTCCATGGTGAGGGGCAGGATCGTGGTGTTGCCCTCTTCGCGCAGCGCCCGGTACAGCGTGTCGACCACCAGCGGGTCCGAGTCGACGGCCACGACGTAGTCCGAGCTCTTGGCGGCGAGGCGCGAGAAGTGGCCGTCGTTGGCGCCGAGGTCCCAGACGAGCGAGCGGTGGGTGCGGCCCACGACCTTGTCGACGAAGGTGGTCTTCCCGTCGAGGTCGGCGTCGGTGTAGTGACCGCGCTCGCTGTACCCCGACCAGGTGGACTCCGAGCGCTTCCACTTGAGCCCACGCACCAGCTTCGTGAGCTTGTCGAGGTTGGCGGCGATGAGCTCCTTCTTGAAGCCCGCCTTGCCCAGGTCCTTCTTCACGTCCGAGTCGGTGTCGGAGTAGCGGTTCTCGAACGCCGCCTGGAGGTACACGTTGGTGAAGACGCCCTTGCGGAAGCGGTCACGGAAGCCCATGACGGCACGGGCCTCGGTCGGGGTGATGCCGTCGATCGCGCCGCGCAGCCACGGCTGGAAGGGCAGGTCCTTGTAGGCCTGGAACATCAAGGGGTAGAGGAACAGCTCGCAGAATTGGCGGTAGCCGTACCACGGCTCGCCGGCGCGGAGCTTCTCGAACGAGCCGACGTCGATGAAGGTGGGCCGTGCCCCCACGAACTGCACGTTGTAGGACGTGGCGTCCTTGGTGATGACGTCCTCGTCGAGGCCCTGGCGGGTGAGCTGGAGCTGGAGCAGCGCCGCGTCGCGGAGCATCTCGAAGGTCCACTCGTAAGGGTACGAGAGGAACGGGATGCGGTCGTGACGCAGGGCCGCCTCCCAGCGGCCGTCGTCGCCCACGAAGGCGGCCACCTGGTCGTCGGGTACCCGCTCGGTGCCGACGATGCGGCCGTCGGCGACGGCTCTGGTGAAGAAGGTCGACGCCGCGGCGGCCTCGTAGTCGGCCAGGGCGGCGCCCGAAAGGGAGCGGATGACGGCGTCGTCGGAGACGAAGACGCGGCTCATCGGGTCGCGGAACGACCCCGGATCGGCAGGAGGTGTGGTCATGTTCGGATCGGGTCGCCGGCGCAGGCCAACGAACCTGGGTGGGCCTAGTTGGCCGCCTCGGCGGGCGGCACCGTGGCGGGCTCGGCCGTGGTCGCGTCGGCGGCCGTCTCACCCTCGCCCTCGGTGAGCTCGTTGTCCTTCTTCCAGAACATCATCTTGCGGCCGAACATCTTGAAGAAGACGGCGAGGCCGGCGAAGCCGCCGACGATCACCTGGAGCACGATGCTTCCGGTGCCGGGATCGAGGTACGCGAACATTGGTGGGTGACGCCTCCAGACGTGACAGGCTCCGACGACGGGAAGGTGAACGGCTCGGGGCCGTCCCGTGTCGCAGGAGCGAACCATCAGCGTACCACCGCGCATCCCGGGCAAGGAATCAGGGTGCGCGAGCTTGACCCGACCCACCGCCACCGAGTGGGGTGATCGCCATGGCCTCACGCTCGACCTCCCTGCGCTCGACCCTCGGCCGGGTCCGGCGCCGCCTCGCCGGCACACCAGCGAGGTCGGCCACCCCGACCGAGGCGCCCCCGCCGCGCCTTTGGTCCGAGGCGCCGCCCTCCCCCTGGGCCCCCCGCACGCCGGCCGAGGACGCCGCCACGGTGTGGTGCAACATCTGCCGCTGGACCGGCGACGCCTTCGCCGGCCGCTTCCACAGCGAGGCCGCCAACTGCCCCCAGTGCGGCAGCATCTCCCGGGACCGCTACCTCTTCCACTGCTACGTGGCCCGCACCCCCGGGTCCCTCGGCGCCCGCGTCCTCGAGACCAGCCCCCGGCTGGGCGATGACTACCGGCGGGCCATGGCGGGGTGGTTCGACTACACGTGCAGCGACTACGACGAACGCGCCCACCGGGGCGTCGTGCAGCTCGACCTCCAGGCCATCGATCGGCCCGACGAGAGCTTCGACGCCATCCTCACCCCCCACGTGCTCGAGCACGTGCCCGAGACCGCCAAGGCCCTCGACGAGATCCACCGGGTGCTCACCCCCGGCGGGCGCATGTACCTCCAGGTGCCGGTGCTCCAGGGCCGCACCGCTCCCCCGGTCGAGCCCGAGTTCCACGGCGACCACACCCCGGTGTTCTGGCGCTTCGGCTTCGACCTCACGGCCACCCTCCGCGAGCACGGCTTCACGTCGTCGCTGCTGGCCACCGACGGCTGGCTCAGCTACCTCGACAGCGGGGCTTCGGAGTGGCCCGAGGAGACCTCGCGCGAATTCGATGTCACCTCGATGACCGCCGGCGTGGTCCGCGACGACCTCGAGTCGGTGGCCGACGACGCCACCGCCGCCCGCCTCGGTCTGCTCCCCGCGTACATGTTCCTCACGTGGGAGTGCATCAAGGCCGGCTGAGGCCCGACACTGGCTCCTCCTTCGTCGGAGCGCCTTCGGCATCCCTGCCACGCCGTTCCCGCTGCTCCGCTCCGCTGCGCAGCCTCACCCCGCCCCGGTCAAACCTGGCCGACGACCTCATCGACCACGGCGCCGAAACGCTCGGCGAAGGCCTCGACGGAGAAGTCGCGGGCCCGGGCCTCGGCGGACGCCGACAGCGTCGCCCGCAGCTGGTCGTCGGCCACGACGGCTTCTGTGCGCTCGACGAGCTCGTCGACGGTGGCGAAGTGGAAGCCCGACACGCCCTGCTGGACGATCTCGAGCTGGCCGGCCAGGCCGATGACCACGGGCACCGCACCGGCGGACATGGCCTCGACGGTCGCGATGCCGAAGTGCTCGAGGCGATCGGGATCGCGCTCGGGGTCCTCCCCGAGCCCGGTGGCCTGCCAGTAGATCGAGGCCCGGGCGTACAGGTCGCGCAGCTCGTCGCCCGGCGCGTCCACGTGCAGCTCGATGGGCAGGCCCTCGGCGGCGGCGCGGACCTGGTCGAGGTAGGGCCGGTCGACCTCGGAGCAGCCGCCCACCAGGTGCAGGGTCCAGCCCTCGAGGCCGCGGTCGACGAGGCGGCGGAAGGCCTCGACCATCTCGAGCTGCTTCTTCGAGTGGCCGGCCTCGGCGGCGAAGAACCGCCCGACGGCGAGGATGATCGGCTCCTTCTCGCCCCGCGCCTGCATCGTCACCGGCGGGTAGACGACGGTGCTGTCGGTGCCCCAGTAGCGCTGCACCCAGCGGCGGGTGAACTCCGAGTTCGACACGACGGCGTCGTAGCTGGCGATGAAGTCCGTCGACGGCGGCTCACGGTGCAGCAGGGGCAGCCAGGCCCCCAGCTGGGCGCCGACCTTGGCCTTGAGGCCCCGTCCGGTCGAGATGGCGGCGAGGGCCACGCCCAGGCTCCGGACGTCGGCGCCGCCCAGCACCTCGGCGGGCACGAAGGGGTTGGCCACCCGGACGGTGACCTTCACCGGCGCCTGCGTCGGGCTCGCCGGGAGCTCGATGTCCAGGTTGGTCTTGCGTCGGCGTTCGAGGGCGGTGGCGCCGGGGTCGAGGGTGAGCTGAGCGACCTCGGTGCCGTCCACGTCCACCGCGATCTCGGCCGGGTCGAGGCCCGCCGGTCGGCGCCGGCAGAACACGAGGCGCAGCGGGGTGGGGCGGTCGGCGTGGGGCTCGACGTAGAACGAGGCGTCCTCGGACGCCCAGAAGTAGCGGGGGCGGCGGCCCTCGGGCGGGTAGAAGCCCTCACCGAACCCGGTGTTGACCGAACTCGACCGAACGATGCCGCCAAGGGCGCCGATGACGAGCTTCTGGGCCCCGCTGAGGTCCTTCGACACCTCGGCGGGGAAGTGCACGATGTAGATGCTGTGGCGGGATCGGACCGCCTCGTGGCTCATGAACGAGACGTTGACCACGAGGTCGTACTCGTGGCTGGCCCAGCGCAGGGCGCCGAGGTGCTCGGCGATGACCCGGTTGGTGACCCCGGTGAGGTCGAGGTCGAGGCGGTCGGCGAGGGCGTCGATGTCGAAGTCCTCGGGGCCGAGCAGCACGACGTCGTTGTCGGCGGCGAGCACCTGGGCCACGAGGCCCCCGTACTTCTCGGCGCCGCCCCCGGTGGACCAGTACTTGTTGTAGACCGCGACCCGTCGGCCTCGCCCGGCGGGGCCGCTCGATCCGTCGGGCGCGCTCACCGCACCACCGTCCACCGCTGGACGATCTCGTCGCTCGAGACCACGGGGTGGCGCTGCAGGCGCCGCCGCTCCACGAGCATGGCCGGGAGCAGGCGCAGGAAGGCCAGGTAGGACTTCAGGCGCCGCTTGGCCAGCACGGTGTTGGGCCGACGGCCCCGCAGCATCGGACCGAGCACGTCACGGCGGGCGTAGGAGGCGGTGCTCAGCAGGTAGCGGAACGCGGCGCTGGCGGCGAGGCGGGCGGGCGCGTTCTTGGCGAGCACCAGCAGGCGGTTGCGCTCGACGTAGTGGGCGAACACGGCCGAGCCCTCGCCGGCACTGGCCCCGTGGAGGTGGCGGATGACGGCCTCGGGTCGGTACAGGTAGCGCCACCCCGCCGACCGGCCCCGCCAGGAGAGGTCGGTGTCCTCGTAGTAGAGGAAGAAGCGCTCGTCGAACAGACCCACCTCGTCGAGGTAGCGCCGGCGCAGCAGGGCCTGGCCGCCGCACCAGGCGAAGACCTCAGCGGGCTCGTCGAACTGGCCGAGATCGGGCTCGAGGAAGCCCCGGTCGCCGCCGTAGCCACCTTCGACCAACTGCGAGCCGACGTTGTTGATCACGTCGTAGGGCTTGCCGGCGAGGGCGATCTCCGCCCAACCGGGCTCGGTGCCGACGGCCACCTCGACCGAGTGACCGCCCGAGCGCAGGGTGACCTGCTTGGAGGATTCGGCCGCGAGGCGCAGGCGTGCGGTGCCGCCCACCACCGCTCCCGGGGCCACCGGCACCCGCACCGACGCCCGACCGGACGACCACCGGAACAGGTCTTCGGGGGGCGCGCCGTGCTCCAAGCCGTGGAAGCCCTCGACCAGCTGGGCGTTCGCCATCTCGTCCTTGCCGTCCACCTCGACGCCGCTGACCCGCACGCCGAGCTCGCGGACGTCGCCCCCGGCGCCCGGCACGAAGGTGGGGCTCTCGATCTCGACGTCCACGAAGGTGGGCGCGAACAGCATCTTGCCGGTGGCCGCACCGGCCTGGGGGTCGGCCTCGAGGGCCTCGACCAGCGGGGCCAGCCACCCGGGCTCGACGAAGGCGTCCGGGTTGATCAACGCCACGTAGTCGGCGTCACCGGGGTCGCGCATGGCCAGGTTGTTGGCCGGGAAGCCGAGGTTTCCGCCCGAGTCCATCACCTGCACCCTGGGGAACCGCTCGCGCAGCGCGGCCGGGCTGCCGTCGTTCGAGGCGTTGTCCACCACCACGACCTCGAGGCGGTCCTGCGGCCAGTCGAGGCGCTCGAGGCACTCGACGCAGCGGGCCACGTCCTCTCCGCCGTTGAAGTTGAGCACGACCGCCCGAACCCGGGGCGCGGGTGAGTGGTCGGGAGCCATGACGGCGACCCAACCTATCGGGCGGCTACGCGGTGGCGAGCCAGAGCCTGTCTGGTCCTGCGGTGGCGTACCAGAACACGTCGCCGCGGCCGTCGGCGTTCCAGTCGCCCGTGAACGGGGCGTCGAAGGTGGCGTCGACCCTGACGGGCCTCGGGGCGAACGCCCGACGACCGGTCCCGAGCCACAAGGTGTCGACGGCGGCACCCGGTCCGTACCAGACGATGTCGTCGGTCCCGCCACCGGTGTAGTCGGCCACCAGGGGCACGGCATTGCGGTTCACCGTGACCGACCGACCGGCGAAGCCGTCCACCTCCCCGTACCACACGCTGTCGGTGGCGTCACCGGGCCCGTACCAGAACACGTCGGTGCGCTGGTCGCCGTCGAAGTCGCCGGCCACGGGCGTGAAGGTGCCGTTCACCGTCACCTCGTCGTTGGTGAAGTCCTCGTTGCCGGTGCCACGCCAGAGGTGGTCGACCGCAGTGCCGGGTCCGTACCAGAGCACATCGCCCTCACCGTCCCCGTCGAAGTCCCCGGCCACGGGCTGATAGTCCGACCCGACGGTGAAGGACTTGGCGACGAAGCTGCCGTTGGCGAGGCTGTACCAGACCACGTCCGGGACCGCGCCGGGGCCGTACCAGAACACATCGCTGCGGCTGTCGCCGTTGAAGTCGCCCACTGCCGGCCGGTAGGTGCCGTTCACCGTCACCGAGCGATTGGTGAAGCCGTTGGCCCCCCCCAGCCACAAGCGATCGGGGGACGACCCCGGCCCGTACCAGAGCACGTCGTCGTAGGCGTCGCCGTTGAAGTTCCCCCGCAACGGGGTGGACACGGCGTCCATCGCCACAGGGGCGACCGTGAACCGCCCGGGACCGATGCGCTGGTCGTAGTCGGCCGCGGCCGACCTGCGGATGGTGGCCAACCGGTTGTAGAGGGCGTTGCCGGGACAGGCGGTCTGGCCGACGTCGCGGTGGCCGACGACGTTCGTGCTCGACGGGCGCACCCCACCGAGGAACAGCTTCCAGCCGATGAGGCGTCCATACGAGGTCAACGCGGCGGAGGTGACCGAGCCCGTGGCGTCACCGAGGAACGCCACGCCCACGGAGCCCCAGTTGTTGTTCGACGCGTGGGCGCCGATGACGGCGGTGCGCATGTCCCCCGCCCGCCCCTGCCACAGGGTGCCGAAGCGGTCGATCACGAAGTTGTACCCGATGTCGTCCCAGCCCCGGGCGTCCTGGTGGTAGGCCTGGATCGAGCGCAGGAGGCTGGGCACCTGGCCCGGGCTGTAGGCGTTGGTGCTGACCGTGTGGTGCACGATCGCCCGCCGCAGGTAGGGAGCAACCTCCGGCGTGCCCCGGTAGGCGCGGGCGCCCCAGGAGGACCGGGGACGCACGGTGGGCTGCCCGGCGGCCTCGCTGCCCGCGCCGGTCCCGGAAGGGCCCGAGGACTCGCCGGCGTCGTCCACGGCGACCGGCGCGCCGGTCTCGCGCACGAGGAACACCTCGACCCCGAGGGCGTCGCCGGGCAGGTCGAGTTGGTAGGCGTCGGCCCGGCCCACGGCGACGGGCTCGCTCACGGGGGCACCCGTGCGCTGCGCCACGCCCACCCGCGCCGCCTCTGCCGCGCCGACGTCGGCACCGTGGCTGGCATCGACGTGCAGCTCGGTCCAGGCCCCCCACGCCCCCGCGGTGCGCACCCGCACGAAGCCGACCCCGCCGGAAGCGGACCGGAAGCCAGCTCCGATGACGGCGAAGGGGTCGACCTCCTCCTCGCCGGTGACGAGACGGGTCCCGTCCCCGGCTTCGCTCCCGCCGGCACCGCCGCCCCCCGCTCGGGTGCCGCCGGCGGGTGCGCCGGCCGCCGGCACCGCCTCGAGCGCGGGAAGGGCCGTGTCGGTCCGCATGGCCCGCTCGTCGCTTGGGGCGGCACCGCGACCGATGCCCTCCTGCGCAGCTGCGGACGGCACCACCCCCGAGAGCAGCGCGAACAGCACGACCATCGACGACAGGGCGAGGCGCCGAGGCGCGGCACCGGGGCTCGGGAGGGAGCGTGCCAACGACATGAGAACCACCACGCAGATCTGTTGGGTCGACCCGCATGGTCGGGAGCGACACCGGGTGCTGGTCGGCCACGCTAGTCGCCGTCCCCGGTCCGGGAATGAACCCCCACGTGGCTCGCCCGGTAACCTCAGCCGCCGTGAAGGGTCTGATCCTCTCGGGCGGCGCGGGAACGCGCCTGCGCCCGATCACCCATACGAGCGCGAAGCAACTCGTGCCCATCGCGAACAAGCCCATCTTGTTCTACGGGTTGGAGGACATGGCCGCGGCCGGCATCACCGACGTCGGCATCATCATCGGCGAGACCGGCGACGACATCCGCGCCGCGGTCGGCGACGGGTCCGAGTTCGGGCTGAAGGTCACCTACATCCCACAGGACGAGCCCCTTGGCCTCGCCCACTGCGTGCTCATCGCCCGGGACTTCCTCGGCGACGAGGACTTCGTGATGTACCTGGGCGACAACATGCTCGAACAGGGGCTCACCGAGTTCGTGGACCGCTTCGAGGAGGACCGCGAGCGGTCGCGTGCCCTCACCCTCGGCGAGACGACACCGGCCCCCGTGGCCCAGATCCTGCTCGCCCAGGTCGACGACCCCCGCCAGTTCGGCGTGGCCGAGGTGGACGCCGCCGGCCACGTGCTGCGCCTCGTCGAGAAGCCCGAGGTGCCGCCCTCGGACCTCGCCCTCGTCGGCGTCTACCTCTTCGACCACCACGTGATCGAAGCGGTCGAGTCGATCGCGCCGTCGGCCCGCGGCGAGCTCGAGATCACCGACGCCATCCAGTGGCTCATCGACCAGGGCCACCGGGTGCGCCACGAGATCCTCGACGGCTGGTGGATCGACACCGGCAAGAAGGACCCTCTCCTCGAGTGCAACTACCTCGTGCTGGACCGCATCCAGTCCGCGGTGCACGGCGAGGTCGACGTCCACTCACACCTGCACGGCCGCGTCGAGGTGGCCAAGGACGCCCAGATCATCAACTCGACCATCCGCGGGCCCGTCGTCATCGGCGAGCGCACCAAGGTGGTCAACAGCTACATCGGCCCCTACACCTCGGTGTCCTCCGATTGCGAGATCCGAGACGCCGAGCTCGAGCACTCGGTGGTGCTCCAGGAGAGCCGCATCGCGGGCATCTCGGGCCTCACCGACTCCCTCATCGGCCGCCAGGTGGTCGTGGAGCGCTCGGGCCAGCGTCCCCGCGCCACCCGCCTCATGCTCGGCGACCATTCCCGAATCGACCTGGAGTGACGATGCCCACCATCACCGAATCCGACGTGATCGCCGGCGTGATGCACGTCACCCCGGACGTCCACGGCGACGACCGCGGCTTCTTCGTGGAGACCTACCGCCGCTCGTGGTTCCCCCTGGGCCGGGAGATGGTCCAGGGCAACCGGGGCGACCGCCAGCAGGGCGCGGTCGTCGGCCTGCACTACCACCTCCACCAAGCCGACTACTGGTACGTCCCCAACGGCCTCGCCCGCGTGGTGCTCCACGACCTCCGCCTGGGCAGCCCCACCGACGGCGCCACCCTCACCCTCGACCTCGGAGCGCCCCCCGGCGAGCGTCAGGACCACAAGGGCGTGTTCATCCCACCAGGCGTGGCCCACGGCTTCGCCGCCCTCACCGACATGACCATCACCTACCTGGTCGACGGGTACTACAACCCCGCCGACGAGCTCGGCGTGGCCTGGGACGACCCCGCCATCGGGGCCGACTGGGGGGTCACCGAGCCCGTGCTGAGCGATCGTGACAAGCAGAACCCGCAGCGCGCCGACCTCGACCCCGCTCTGCGCCCCCACGCGGCGCTGCGCACCTGAGCGCCATGAGGCTCTTCGTCACCGGCGGCGCCGGCTTCATCGGGTCGAACTACGTTCGGCACGTCCTCGGGTCCACCGACGACGAGATCACCGTCTTCGACGCCCTCACGTACGCCGGGAACCTCGAGAACCTCGACGGCCTCGACACCGACCCGCGCTTCCGGTTCGTCAAGGGCGACATCTGCGACCGCGCCGCGGTGCGGGACGCCATGGACGGCCACGACGTGGTCGTGCACTTCGCGGCCGAAAGCCACGTCGACCGCTCGATCGTCGACCCGGACACCTTCGTGCGCACCAACTGCGACGGCACCAACGTCCTCTGCGACACCGCCCGCCACCTCGCGGTGGAGCGCTTCGTGCACATCTCCACCGACGAGGTCTACGGCTCCATCGACGTGGGCTCGTTCCGCGAGACCGATCGCCTCGGTCCCCGCTCGCCCTACTCGGCGTCCAAGGCCGGATCGGACCTCATCGCCCTCTCGTACCACGAGACCTACGGCCTGCCGGTGATCATCACCCGCTCGTCGAACAACTTCGGGCCCTACCAGTTCCCCGAGAAGGTCATCCCGCTCTTCGTGACGAACCTCCTCGACGGCCGCAAGGTCCCGCTCTACGGCGACGGCATGAACGTGCGGGACTGGTGCTTCGTCGAGGACAACTGCGCGGGCGTCGACCTCGTACGCCGCGAGGGCGTGACCGGTGAGATCTACAACATCGGCGCGGGCAACGAGCTCCCCAACCGCGAGCTCACCATGAAGATCCTCGCCCTGCTCGGCCACGACGAGTCGATGATCGAGCCCGTCGAGGACCGACTCGGGCATGACCGCAGGTACTCCATCGACTGCGCCAAGGTGCGCTCACTCGGTTGGGCGCCTCGCCGCGACCTCGACGAGGCCCTCGAGGAGACCGTCGCGTGGTATCGGGACAACCGGACGTGGTGGGAGAAGCTGCGGTGATGGCCCGCCGTGCGACCCACTCGACCGGCACCATCTCGTGAGGGTTCTCGTCACGGGGGCCGGCGGCCAGCTCGGCACCGAGCTCGTCCGGACGCTCTCCGGCCACGAGGTCGTGGCCTGCGACCGGTCCCGCCTCGACGTCGCCGATCGCGACTCGGTGCTCGCGGCCATCACGTCCAGTGCGCCCGACGCCGTGGTGCACGCAGCCGCATGGACCGATGTCGACGGCTGCGAGGGCGACCCCGATCGGGCCTTCAGGGTCAACGCACTGGGCACCCGCCACGTCGCCGAGGCGGCCCGAATCGTCGGGGCCCGGGTCTGCTACGTGTCCACCGACTACGTCTTCGACGGGGACGCTCCGGCGCCCTACCAGGAGTGGTCGCCCACGTCCCCCCGATCGGTCTACGGACACTCCAAGCTGGCCGGCGAGCACGAGCTCGATCCGAGCCACACCATCGTGCGGACCTCCTGGGTGTTCGGCGAGCACGGGCACAACATCGTCAAGACCATCCTGCGGCTCGCCACCGAGCACGAGACCATGCGCTTCGTGGATGACCAGCGCGGTCACCCCACCGCCGCCGCCGACCTGGCCTCGATGATCGTGCGCCTGGTGGTCGGCCGGCGTCCCGGTGTGTTCCACGTGACCAACCAGGGTGCGGTGAGCTGGTTCGAGTTCGCGCGCTCGGTGATGGAGGCCGCCGGCCTGGACCCCCAGCGGGTGCAGCCGATCGGCACCGCCGATCTGGACCCGCCTCGCCCCGCGCCCCGCCCGGCGAACTCCGTGCTCGACAACGCCGCCCTGCGCCTGTCGGGCGTCGACCTCCTCCCCGACTACCGCGAGCCGCTGGCCCGCCTGGTGAAGACGCTCAGATCGTGAGCGCGGGCGACGCCGCACCCGGCTCCCACGACGACTGGGTCGCCCGTGACGCCGCCGTCGTGTGGCACGGCTTCACCCAGATGGCGGCCTACGCCGACAACGCGCCGATCATCGTCGAGCGGGCCGAGGGCCGTGAGCTGATCGACGTGGACGGCCGTCGCTACCTCGACGCCATCTCGTCGCTGTGGGTCACCACCCTCGGCCACCGCATCCCCGAGCTCGACGCCGCCGCGGTCGACCAGCTCGGGCGGGTGGCCCACTCCACCATGCTGGGCAACGGCAACCGGGTGGTCGTCGAGTTCGCCGAGGCACTGGCGGCGAGGGTGCCCGTCGACCGGCCCCACCTGCTGTTCGCGTCCGACGGCGCTGCCGCCGTCGAGCAGGCCCTGAAGATCGCCTTCCAGTTCTGGACCAACCAGGGCGTCACCGGCCGCGACACCTACCTCGCCTTCGGCGGCGCGTACCACGGCGACACCGTCGGCTCGCTGTCCATCGGCGCAGGCGGCTTCGGCACCGACGTGTTCGACCCCCTGCGCTTCCCCGTCGTGCGCGCCCCGGGCTTCGACGAGCCCGGCTGCGTCGAGGCCGCCTGCGCCCTCGTGCGCGAGCACGCCGACCGCCTGGCCGCGGTCGTGGTCGAGCCCCTCGTCCAGGGCGCTGCCGGCATCCACGTGCAGCCCCCCGCGGTGTTCGCGGCGCTGGGTGACGCCTGTCGCGACGCCGACGTGTTGTTGATCTGCGACGAGGTGGCCACCGGCTTCGGGCGCACCGGCACGCTGTTCGCGTGTGAGCAGGCAGATCTGCGTCCTGACCTGCTCTGCCTGGGCAAGGGCATCACCGGCGGCTACCTGGCCCAGTCGGCCACGGTGGCGAACGACCGGGTGTACTCGGCCTTCCTGGGCGAGGACCTCGGCGAGCGCACCTTCTACCACGGGCACTCCTACAGCGGGAACGCCCTCGCGGCCGCCGTCGGCCTGCGCCACCTCGAACTGCTCGACGAGTGGGACGTCCTGGCCAACGTGACCGCCCGGGCCACTCAACTGGCCGCGCTGCTGGCGGCCCGGATCACCCCCCTGCCGAGCGTGGCCGAGGTCCGCCAACGGGGCCTGATGGTCGGCATCGAGCTGGCGCCGCCGACCGAGGGCCTGCGCTGGGGACGGAGGGTCAGCGCCGGGTGCGTGGCCCGGGGCGTGCTCATCCGCCCCCTCGGGGACGTCATCGTGGTGATGCCCCCGCTCACCACCACCGCCGAAGAGATCGACCGGATCGTGGCCACCCTGGGCGAGGCCATCGACGACGTCTCCGGCTGATGCCCGCTCGATCGGCCTGGGACGAATGGGTGCACCAGCGCAACCTGGGCGTCGCTGCGTCGGGCCGCCGTCGCGAGGTGCGTGACCTGGACGGGGGCCGACCCCAGACGACGCTGAGCGCCGACAGCCGACCGGTCGTGTCCTTCGCGTCGAACGACTACCTCGGGCTGTCACAGCACCCGGCCGTGATCGAGGCGTCGCGGTCGGCCACGGCCGAGCTCGGCACGGGCGCGGGGTCGGCACGGCTGATCGTCGGCGCCCGACCCGTCCACCGGGCCCTCGAGGCGGACCTCGCGGCCTGGAAGGGGATGGAGGCGGCGCTGCTCTTCAGCACCGGCTTCGCCGCCAACCTCGGCGTCCTGGCCACCCTGGGCACGGACCCCGACACCCTGATCATCAGTGACGAGCTCAACCACGCGTCGATCATCGACGGGACCCGCCTGGCCCGAGCGCAGGTGGCGGTGTCGGTCCACCGCGACGTCGACCACGTCGCCTCGCTCCTGGACGACCACCCCGGGCGGGCCATCGTCGTCACCGACTCGGTGTTCTCGATGGACGGCGATGTCGCCCCCGTCGACGACCTCGCCGCGGTGTGCGCCGACCGGGGCGCGCTCCTGGTGCTGGACGAGGCCCACAACGTGCTCGGCCCCGCCAGTCCCCGGCTGCCAGACCTCGATGTCGTCGTCGTGGGGACGCTGTCCAAGGCGCTCGGCTCGCTCGGTGGGTTCCTGGCGGCACCAAGGGCCTACGTCGAGCTGCTCACGTCCACGGCCCGCTCGTTCATCTTCACCACGGCCACGCCGCCCGGCGATGCCGCCGCCGCGGCCGCCGCCCTCGCCGTGGTGCGATCGGCCGAAGGTGACGGGCTCCGGGAAAGGCTACGACGACACATCGACCGGCTCCTGCCCGGGCACCCCTCCCCCATCGTCCCTGTGCTCCTGGGCGACGAGGAGCGGGCGCTGTCCCTGTCGGCCGCCTTGTTGGACCGGGGCCTGCTGGTCCCCGCCATCCGACCCCCGACCGTGGCCCCGGGCACCTGCCGGCTGCGCATCGCCCTGTCCGCGACCCACACCGACGAGCAGGTCGAGACCCTCGCCGTCGCCCTGGATGAGCTGGGGTGCACGCCGTGACGGCCCGGCCGGATCGCGTCGTCGTCGTCGCCGGCACCGGCACCGAGGTCGGCAAGACGTGGTGCGCGGCGCGCATCATCGAGCACCTCCGGGCGGCGGGCGTCACGGTGGGCGCCCGCAAGCCGGCGCAGTCCTTCGACCCTGACGACCCCCACCCCACCGACGCCGCCGTGCTCAGCGCCGCCACCGGCGAGGCCGAGGACGACGTGTGTGCTCCCCAGCGCTGCTACCCCGTCGCCTTCGCGCCGCCGATGGCCGCCGCCGCCCTCGGCCGACCGCCCCTCTTCCTTTCCGAGCTGGTGGCGGCGTCGTCTTCGTGGCCCACGCCCGCCCCCGCGATCGGCTTCGTGGAGCTGGCCGGTGGCGTCCGCTCGCCCTTGGCCGGCGACGGCGACGGCGTCGCCCTCACCGCCGCGCTGGCACCCGACAGCGTCCTGCTCGTGGCCGACGCCGGGCTGGGCACCATCAACTCGGTGCGCCTCACCGTCGAGGCGCTGGCCTCGCAGTGCCGGGTCCCGGTCGTGGTCCTGCTCAACCGCTACGACCCTGCGGTCGAGCTCCACGAGCGCAACTGGGCCTCGCTGTCCCACCACGACGGTCTCGACGTCGTCACCACCCCCGCCGACGCCGCCGAACGCGTCCGGGTCCTCCGCCCCCACGACCCCCTCCGCCCGAACCACCCCTGAACCACGGACGGATCTGCCTCCCGCCCGCAGGTGGTGCCGGGACCGGCGCTCAGACGCTGTTCCCTCCCGCCCGCATGGCGAGAACCCGCGGCGACCCGCCGCCGAGCTGCACCGGCCCGCGGCCGGAAGTGGTCCGGGCCGTCGACCGTGACGCCTCAGCCGCCGAGGGTGAGGGCGTCGCGGTCGCTCCCGGGGCCGTACCAGAACACGTCGTCGACGCCGTCACCGTTGAAGTCACCGGCGAAGGGCACGAAGACCTCTTCGATGTCGGCGCTGCGCCCCTCGAAGGTCCGCCGCGGAGCGCCGAGGTAGAGCACGTCGGAAGGAGGGCCGGGCCGGTACCAGAGCACATCGGCTCGGCGACCACGGTTGAAGCGGCCCGCGACCGGCAGGTACGTGCCATCGATCTGGGGCTCGCCTCTCCTCGCGAACGTGCGACCCCGTTGGCCGTACCAGACCGAGTCGGCGACGTCCTCAGCGCCGTACCAGAACACGTCGGCGCGCTCGTCGCCGTCGTAGTTGGCAGGCAACGGCACGAGGCCGCTGCCGTTCTGGGTGAAGGCCTTGCTGGTGAAGCCGGTGGCGGTGCCGTACCACACGTAGTCGGCCGCCCGGCCGTCGCCGTACCAGAAGATGTCCTCACGACCGTCACCGTTGAAGTCGGCGGCGGTGGGCGTGAAGTCGCCGCCGACCCGGAGGCCCGAACTGCGGAACGTGCCGTTGCGCCTGCCTCGCCACAAGATGTCGTCGCGCCCGCTCCCACCCGGCTTGTACCAGAGGATGTCGTCGGTCCCGTTGCCATCGAAGTCGCCCGCCACGGGGGTGTAGGCGCCGTTGACGGTCAGCGCCCGCCCGAAGAACCGGCCGTAGATGGTGCCCTGCCACAGGTGGTCCTGGCCTGCCCCAGGGGCGTACCAGACGATGTCGTCGACGCCGTCCCCGTTGAAGTCCCCCGCCACCGGGGTGTACGACCCGCTGACGCCCACGGCGCCGCAGTCGTGGGGCACCGGAAGCGGTGGGCAGCAGGCGCCGGCCCCGGTGGTCACGTCGCACAGCGATTCGCCACCACCCCATTCGAGGTTGCCGCGGGCGTTCTGACCCAGGGGGCGTCGGGCCCACACGCCGCTGCTGTAGCCGGTGTCGGCCCGCAGCCAATGGCGGTACTCGTAGCCACCGGCGGCATACGAGTAGAACGGCGCGGTGAGCGGTGCCGGAGCGCTGGAGCTCGTGCTCGCCCAGCCGACGCCGCCGGCGCCGTACCCCTCCGCGTTGGACGGATCGACGCGCCAGCACGGGGCAGTGCCGACGATGCCCGGCCCCCAGCAGGTCCTGGGTTGCATGCCACCGGTGTTGGTCACTCCCGGGTCGACCGACAGGTTCTGGAGCCGGTCGTTGACGAAGTCGTAGATCTGGATCCAGATGACGAGGCACCGGTTCTCGTTGCACCCGTGCCAGGGTCGCCAGGCATCGTTGAGGCGGTCGGGCACCGGTAGGGCGGTGTTCGATGCGCAGAAGCGCGCCGAGATCGACTGGGCCATCGCGGTGGCCATCACCCGGATGTCCACTCGTTGACTGGCGGTGTAGGGCGAACCCAACCCCGCGGAATCGAACTGCCAGAGACCGACACCGGGGTGCCAGAACGCCCGACGGTACGGAGTGCCCGGGTTCTCGAAGGCGTAGAGGGTGCTCTGGTTGTCCCAGCGACTGAGGGTCATGGGCGACGGGGCCAGGCTGTCGGGCGCGCCGGTCTCGGGCCAGGACGGCGCCAACATGGCGGCCACGAAGGCGTTGCGGCTCAGGCCACAGCGGTTCACGGCGTCCGCCGCCGCGAACACCTGGTCGAGCGGGTTGTCGCCCCACACCTTGGCCTCGGCCACCGGCACGGTCGGCGAAGCGGCCAGCACCAGCGGGCTGCCCACGACGAGCAGGAGCCCGGCCAGGACGGCCGTCAGCGGCCGCCTCATCGACTGACCGCCCACAGGAGCATCGGCGCAGCGTCGAGGCCCTCGGCGTCGGACTCGACGCTCAGGACGAAGTCGGCGAGACCGTCGGGAGGCAGGGTCTGGACGGCCCCGCCCTCGAGGGTGACGGCCGCCGACTGGGTGACTGCCCGCACCCGTCCGCCGTCGTCGAGCCACGCCGCCACCACCGTCGGGCGGGGCGCGTCGACGTCGGCGAGGTTGGTGACCGACCCGTACACCACGTGGGGGAAGGGACCGCGACCGGACTCCTCGAAGAGCTCCGTCCCCAAGGGATCCCGGCTGCCGGCGGGCTCGACGAAGTAGGTGGTGAGCTCGAGGTCGCGGGTACCGGGCAGCGGGTCGCCGCCGGCGTCGACCGCCGACCAGTCGACCGAGGCCACGGCGGCGGCATCCACGGTGGCCTCGAGCACGAACGGAGCGGGCTCGCCAGGACGCACCGGGGCGACGAGAGCGCTCGCCGTCACCCGATCGAGCTCGTTGCCGGCCGCGTCCCGCAACACCGCGGTGACTTCGGGGGTGAGGACGGGGCTGGTGGTCTCGTTGCGCACGAGGCCCTGGGCCCGCCAGGCCCCGGTGCCCGTCACGTCCACGGTGTCCTGGAGCACGGACAACTCGTCGGCGCTGACGTCGGTCGTGAAGAGGGGCCCCTGGAAGCCCGCCAGGGTCCGGGCCGACTCGTCGCCCGTGAGCGCTTCGTCGAGTTGCTCGGCAGTGGCGCCGCAGTCCACGCCCTGGGAGAGGATGAGGCAGCCATCGGCGTCGTAGCTCTCGGGCAGGCGCTCCTCGACGGGCGGGAGGGTCGGCAGGGTGGCCTCGGCATCGCCCTCGCCGGCGTCGGCGGTGTGGTCGGCCCGCACCCCGCAGCCGGCCAGCAGGGCCAACACGGCGAGGAACGCGCCGGCGGCCAGGGCGCGGGCGCCGGCGCCGGCGCGTTGATTGCGACTGAGGGACATCGCTGACTCCATCGGTCGAGCGGCCGGGCGATGTGAACCAAACGGTGGCACCGTCAGCTCGCCTCGTCGAGCGGCGTGAGCGTGTGGGGCATGGCCCGAAGGTGCTCGTGGAGGCGCTGCCGGGTGAACAGGCCCATGGCCACGGCGGCCACCAGCGATCCGGCCACGATGCCCAACTCGACCCTGAGGAACAGATCGTCGCCGAGGGCCACGACGGCGAGGAAGACGACGACCCCGAGGAACCAGCCGATGGCCACTCGGCGCTGCGAGGACAGAGCGATGAGGGACTGCCCCAGGGCGGCGGCGAGCATGATCGAGGCGCTGCCGGCGGCGAGCAACGCGAGGTCGCGGCGGGTGAGGTCGAAGTCCGGCCCGAAGAGCAGCCGGATGACCGGTGGGCCGATGAGGAAGGCCACCACGGTGCCGAGGACGCCAAGGGCGGCCACGGCCCCCAGCAGACGGCCCAGCCGTCCCCGGAACTCGCTGTAGCGCCCGGCGCCGGCCAGCGCAGAGAGGTGAGGCAGGAGAGAGGCCTGCACCGCCTGGTAGAGGAACAGGGGCACTCGGGCGATCGTGAGCCCGACGAGGAACACCCCGGCGTCGTGCTCCTGGGACTCATCGGCGAGCACCTCGACGGCGAGGGTGCCGGCGTTGACGAGGAAGGCGGCACACACCGAGGCGGCGAGGAGCGAACCCAGAGCCGAGCTGAGCTCGTCCCAGGGCGCGTCCGGCCCCTCGGAGGTGAGGTCCCGCTCACCCGCCAGAGCGAGCCAGACCGCCACGAACGGCGCAGCACCGAGGACCACGCCATAGGGCCCGGCCACCTCGACGCCCAGCACCGCGAGCACCACCGATCCCGCCAAGCGCACGGTGTTCTCCGCCCCGAAGTAGACGGCGTAGCCCCGAAAGCGCCCGAGCCCGGCCAGCTCGCCCCGCACCAGGTGGGCGAGGGCGTACGCGGGCAGGGCGATGGCGAAGCCGACGAGGATCAGCACCTCGTCGCTGAAGAGGTGGGTGAGCAGCCAGGCCGATGCCGCCGCGGTGAGCACCAGCAGCAACGCCACGAGGCCGGCGCCGATGGTGCCCGCCTGGCGCACGAGGGTGCCCGTGCCGATGCCTCGCGCCCACCGGTTGGCCAGGCCGCGGGCGACCTCCTGCTCGAGGGGCAGGAAGAAGCCAGGACCGACGATGTAGATGCTGGCCCACAGCACGCCGAGCGGGGCGAAGGCCTCGGCCCCGAGCACCCGTGCGGTGAGGCCCAGGAACACGAAGGCCATCACGCCGTTGACCACCAGGCCCACGCCCACCGTGGTGGTGCCCGAGGGCAGGGGATTCCGGGCACGCAGGCGCGCGACGAGAGAGGGCGACGAGTTCACGCCCCGCCGACGTTAGCGGTCCTCCCACCCGGTGCCGAGGCACCTGCGGCCGCGGTCAGGAGGCCGCGGCGCGCTTGCGGGTGAGCGCCGTCCCCCGCCGGCGCACGATGGGCACGACGACCTCGGTGACCTCGGCATCGGGCTCGGTGTCGAGGGGCCGCCAGCGGTCCTCGTAGCCGTAGCGCTCGGTCTCGCGCACCTTGGGCTTGCCGAACAGCATCAGCCAGAACTTGAACGTGTAGTACACGTTCCAGAAGATCTCGCCGTTGCGCACCATGAAGACCGCCCGCCGCCACAGGTACTTCGGGTTCTTGAGGTACGCCTCTTTGTAGAACTTCTGGAAGTAGTCGGTGATGGTCGACCACGGCAGCGTCGGGTGGTCGAAGATGTTCTCGGCGTTGTTGTAGACGGTGTACGCGTCCCAGTCGAAGGTCTTGATCTTCCCCTCGCGCTGGAGGTCCCGGAACATCGGGGTGCCGGGGTAGGGCACGCACATCCCGCACTTCATGGTGTCGAGACGCACGGTGCGGGCGTAGTCGATGGTGTCCTGCATGGACTCCTCGGTGTCGCCCGAGAGGCCCACCATGAAGAAGCCGTTGGGCTCGAGGCCCGACTCGCGGGCCATCTCCACTGCGTCGATGCCCTTCTCCAGGCTGGCCCGGCCGCCCTTGCCGAAGGCCTTGAGGACCTCCTCGTTGCCACTCTCGAAGCCGAAGTAGACCCGGTAGCAGCCGGCGCGCTTCATGAGGGTGAACAGCTCGGTGTTGGCACTGTCGACCCGGATGCCGTTGTTGCAGGTCCAGCCCACCTTGATGTCGCGGCGGATGATCTCCTCGCACACCGCTGCGGCCCAGTCGTTGTCCGTCGTGAAGATGTCGTCCACGAGGGTGACCTCGCGGTACCCGAGGCTCTGTACGTAGGCCATCTCCTCGGCGCACCGCTCGGGTGACTTCTTGCGGTAGCCCCGGCCCATGGTGTTCTTCGAGCCGCAGAAGTCGCAGGTGTAGATGCACCCGCGGGAGAACTCGATGGTGGTGACCGGCCGCTGACGCACGACGAGCCGGGTGACCCGGGCGTTGGACTCGAGCGGGTAGTCGGCCCACGCCGGCATGGGGAGCAGGTCGAGGTCCTCCACGAGCGCCGAGCCCGGGGTCGACGTGATCTCGTCGCCGTGACGGCACCAGACCCCCGGGATGTCCTCGCCGCGCTTGCCGTCGAGCAGATCGGCGACGGTCCAGTCCGCCTCGCCGCTGGCGATGTGGTCGAGGGCCGACTCGCGCATGGTCTCGACGGGAAGGGCCGTCGGGTGGGCGCCGCCGCCGATGGTGACGATCTCGGGGAAGCGGTCCTTCACGAGGAAGGAGATGTCACGCATCTGGTTGGCGAGGGGCGTGGTCGCGGTGATGCCCACCACGTCCGGACGGGCCCGCTCGATCTCGCGCGCCACCATCTCGGCGTCGTAGATGCG
Organism: uncultured Microthrixaceae bacterium; assembly: GCA_964470715.1. Lineage (GTDB taxonomy): Bacteria > Actinomycetota > Acidimicrobiia > Acidimicrobiales > DATDAH01 > JAEUJM01. Next base: position 21,709 of record CAYYDZ010000031.1, read on the forward strand.
ATACGACAGGTCCAGGATCTCGAGCTCGTGGCCGCGTGCCTTCACCGCCCCGCCGATGGCGGCCAGGTTGAGCACCGGGTACACGGGAAAGGCCAGGCCCCCCTCGTTCGACCCGTAGGTGCGGGCGTACGAGGGGTTGATGAGCATCGCCTTCGCCATGGAGGCCGATGGTAGTCGTGATCGTTTCCCGGCCAACGGCCCGGAAGGACCCCTTCGGCGCCGGGTGGCGGCCCGACCGGGCACGCGCCGACCGCTCAGCGCAGGTAGCCGCGGTCCTCCATGAGGTCCTCGACGAGGCGGCGCACGGCGTCGCGCCAGTCGGGCAGCGCGGAGATGCCGGCGCGCCGGAGGCCTGCGTTGTCGAGCACCGAGTAGGCCGGCCGAGCGGCGGCTCGCGGCGGATCGAGCTCTGCCGTGGTGATGCTGCCCATGCGCGCAGGGTCGTGGCCCGCGGACGCCAGGACGTGACACGCGAGCTCGTACCAGGACGCTTGGCCCTGGTTGGTGACGTGGTACACGCCCGGGCGACGCTCGGCCGAGAGCCGCTCCAGCACCGGCGCCAGGTCCTCGGCGACCGTGGGACTACCGGTCTGGTCGTTCACGAAGGAGATGGCCTGATCGGGGTCCGCGGCCAAGCGCAGCATGGTCTTGATGGTGTTGGCCCCGCGCCGGCCTGCCAGCCAGGCGGTGCGAACCGCCGTGAACCCCTGCTCGACCACGGATTCGCTGGCCAGCTTGGTCTCGCCGTAGACCGAGAGCGGGTGAGCGGGATCGGTCTCGACGTAGGGCACGTCGTGGTCGCCGTCGAAGACGTAGTCGCTCGAGATGGTGGTGAGGTGGGCGCCCACATCGGTGCAGGCGTCGGCCAGCGTGTGCACCGCGGTGTCGTTCGTCGCCCACGCGTTGGCCACGTCGACCTCGCACTCGTCGGCGTCGCGGAGTGCGGCCAGGTTGAGCACGACCTGCGGCCGAAGGGCTCGCACCGTGGCGAACACGAGGTCGCGGTCCCGGATGTCCATCTCGTCGATGTCGAGGGCGGTGACCTCCCAACCCCGCACGGCGAATGCGGGCGCCGAGGCCTGCGCCAGCTGGCCGGCGCCACCGGTGATGAGCACGTGACGCCCCTCCGACCCGGTCACCGCGCCGGCACCTCCGCCGTCTGGGCCGCGTCCTCCGGCCGGGCCACCGCGACCACTGCGGCCGCGGCGAACACGACCAGGATGGGCATGATCGCGTGGTGGTAGCGGGGCAGGGCCAACCCGCCCCACACGGCCACCAGGTACGCAGCCGCGGTGACCCACAGCGGAAGGGCTCGTCGACAGGCCCGAACCCACCAGAGCCCCGCCGCGGCGAAGGCCAGCACCGCCCAGTGCCAGCCGTTGGCCAGCGTGCGCAACACCGCTCGCCAGCGGTCGGACGCCAACGGCTGCGCGCCGAAGTCCTCGGCATCGCTCAGCGCTTGGCCGTCGTCGGCCATGGTCAGGTAGGTCTTCCAGAACGTGAGCCGCACCTCGTCGATCGGGTGCCTCACGGCCCAGCCGATGGCCTCCGAGGTCGTCTCCCGGTACCAGCGGGGTTCATCGGCACCCCTCGGATCGTAGGGACCACCCCCATAGCAGAGCTCGAGGGCCTCCGGCGTCTGGTCGAAACCGCCGGTGGCGTACTCGCTGTGACCGCCACACAGGAACGCCGCGTTGTTGGTCGAGATGGGGACCGCCACACCGATCTGGACCGCGTTCCGGACGGTCCAGGGCACGATCAGCACGAGACTGCCGAGCAGGACCCAGCCCGTCGCCTTCAGCCCCCCTCGCCAGGAGCCCGCGGTGGCGCGCAGCACCAGGGCCGGAGCGGCGAGCAGGATCACCCCAGGGGTGCGCACCAGCATCGCGAACCCCACCAGCACGCCGAAGGCCACCAGCCACCGGGCCGGCCGCTCACGACCGTGCCAGACGAGCACCGTGGCGAGGAAGAGCAGACCGGTGGTCAGCGCAGCGAACAACGTCTCCGAGAGCAGGACGGAGGTGTAGTAGACGTGCCCGGCGGCGACGGCCATGAGCCATGCTGCGGGGTTGCGCGCTGCGGGACCGATCCAGCGGTGGGCGAGCAGCGCGGTGAACACGACCGTGGCCGTGCCCAGCACGACGTTGGCCAGCGAGGCCAGGAAGTTGACGCTGATCGCGTCGATGTGGCGCGCGACGAAGGCGAGGGGTGCGAGGAACAGGGGGTAGCCGGGCGGAAGGAACGCCGTGGGCTCCCCGTAGAGCTCAGGGGTGCCCAGTCCCGAGAACCGCTCGGCGTAGGCGAGGTACTGCGCGGTGTCGGTGAGCTCGTTCGAGATCGAGGTGGTCGCCCACACCGCCCAGGCCAGGCGCAGCGCAAAGGCGACCAGGACGGCCAAGGTGAAGCTCCGGTTCCGGCCTTCCCGCCACGCTCGGGCCGCCACGGCCCCCAGTCCCTTGCGCAAGGGGGCAATGGTAGTGGGTGGCGGTCGACCGTCAGGCCGAGGGCGGCGCCGTCACGTGGGGCATGCAGAGCTCGTCGTACTCGGCGATCACGATGTCGGCCGGGTCG
>CAYYDZ010000032.1:0-24115 GCA_964470715.1 uncultured Microthrixaceae bacterium
GCTGGCGGGGGAGGGCTCGAACCTCCAACCTCCTGATCCAAAGTCAGGCGTTCTGCCGGTTGAACTACCCGCCACGGGCGTCGGGAACGACGGTACCCGCTCGGGCCGGGTGCGCTCGCGCCGGTTCGCAAGGAGCACGTGCGACCGATACCCTGCTCGACGCCATGGGATCTCTCATCAAGAAGCGCCGCAAGCGCATGCGCAAGAAGAAGCACAAGAAGATGCTGAAGCGCACGCGCTTCCAGCGCCGCGCCGCAGGCAAGTAGCCACCCTCCCCCGCTGACGGGGCGTGCTGGCTGCGTTCGATCAGCGTCCGATGGTGTGGGCGACGAGCCGGCCGTCGCCCGGGAAGGCTCCCTCGACGAACCACGTCGAGCCGCTGCCCGCGAGGCGTGGGCGCTGCCCCGTCGCGCCCTCGAGGCGGTCGCGCCACTCGGCCAGACGCGGCTCGACGGCCAGCGCCGCGGGCTCGAGGTCGTTGCCGTGGTCCCCTGTCGGCCCACCGAGCTCGTCCCACGCCCGGTAGACCGCCGGGGTCGAGCAGAACAGCGGTGGCGTGAGCAGCGTGTAGGTCCTGGTCTCGAAGGGCAGCCGTGCCACCTGCTCGCCGATGCCGGTGACCCGGGCACGGCCGCCCACCACGCAGAACGCCACGTCGGCGCCCACGCTGGCGGCGAGGTCGAGGTCGTCAACGCCCGCCCAACGGAACACCGCGGCGGCATCGGCCGAGCCGCCCCCCAGGCCGGCGCCGGCAGGGATGCGCTTGTGAACGCGCACCCGGGCCGTGCGTCCGACGGAGCGGAGGGCCTTGCGCACGAGGTTGTCCTCGTCCACCGGCGCCCCGGGCGTGCCCACGACCTCGAGGCCGTCGCCGGCGGAGAAGGTGAGGGTGTCGTGGAGGTCGAGACTGACCATCTCGGCGTCGATGAGGTGCAGACCGTCAGGGCGCACGCCGGTGACCCGGAGGGACACCGTCAGCTTGGCCCGGGCCTCGACCACCTCCTGCACGGCGCTCACCCTAGGAGGGCGCTGCGGCGGCGTCGGCCAGCCGGCCCCACGCCTCGACGTCGAGGTCCTCGGCGCGCGCCTCCGGGGCGACGCCGGCGCGCTGGAAGGCGTCGGCGTCGACCAGACCGGCCAACGAGCGCCGGAGCATCTTGCGGCGCTGGCCGAACCCGGCCCGCACGAGGGCGAACAGGCGGTCGGGATCGGCGTCGCTGGCGGGCGCGGGGCGTCGCACGATGCGCACGAGCGCCGATTCGACGTTGGGGCGGGGCAGGAACACGTTCGGGCTGACCCGCGCCACCACCTCGGCGGTGGCCCAGTACGCGACCTTGACCGAAGGGATGCCGTAGACCTTGCTCCCGGGTGGGGCAGCGAGGCGCTCCGCTGCTTCCCGCTGCACCATCACGAGCATCCGCTCGATGGCCGGCACGTCGTCCAACAGGTCGGCCACCAAGGGTGTGGCGATGTTGTACGGGAGGTTGGCCACCAGCGACCAGCGGCGGTGGCCGGCGAGCAGCGCCGCCCAATCGAGCGTCCGGGCGTCCCCCTCCACGATGCGCACCGACGTGTCCGCCAGCACCTCTCGCAGGACGGGGACGAGGTGGCGATCCAGCTCCACGGTCGTGACCTCGGCTCCGGCATCGGCCAGCGCCATGGTGAGCGAGCCGAGCCCGGCGCCGATCTCGATCACCGGGTCACCAGGGGCCACGGCCGCGAGGTGCACCACCTTGCGAACGGTGTTGGGGTCGACCACGAAGTTCTGGCCCAGGGCCCGACTGGGGGTCAGGCCGCGCGCCTCGAGGAGCGCAACGACGTCGCGCCGCGTCAGCACGGACCGAGTCTACGGAAGGTGGTCAGACGGCGGGCTTACAACAGGCCGAGGCTGGAGGCGCAATGTGGCCACGGTGAGTAGCCGCTGCGGTTGTACAGCGCGAGGGCGACGTACTTCTGCTGCGCGTAGGTGTAGTCCCGGGGGTCGCCCGACATGCCCAGACCGTGCCAGGTGGCCAGCGCGAACTGGAAGGCGCCGTAGTAGCCGGCCGGATTGTAGGCGTCGGGGTTGCCGCCCGACTCGCAGCGGGCGATGGCGTCGAGGTTGGCGCTGACGCTGCCCGCCGGTGCGGGTGCGGGTGCCGGCGCCGGTGCCGGTGCGGGAGGCCGGGCCGGGGCCGGTACGGGGGGAGCCGTGGTGGTCGGCGAGGGTGACGGCACCGATACGGGTTCGGGAGCGGCCTCCGGTTCGGCGACCTCTGTGGTGGGGGGCGTGGTCGTCGTGGTGGTCGTCGGCGGGGCCACGACGGCCACGCCCTTCGGATCGATCACCTGTTGCGGGTCGGGCACGGCTTCTCGCCCGAGGGTGATGGTGGACGGCGTGACCGGCGCGTCGGTGCGCACCTCGGTGGCGCCGAGGTCGGCGGTGAGTTCCTGGCTCGGCAGGCTGCCGGCGAGGGCGAGCGCGACCACTGGGACGAGGATCACCGCGGCCGACACGCCGAGCAGGCGGGCGCGCTGACGGGGTGGCTCCGGGGTCATCGCCCCGTCATCGACCCTCAGGTCCCGCACCTCGCCGCGTCGTCGTCGCATATCGGTTGGGGAAACGTAACACAACCGCAACGCGAAGCGCTCACGCCGGCGGTCTGATCGGCCCCGCAGCGCCGGTCAGGGACCGAGGCCGTAGAAGCGCTCGGCGTTGGCCCAGGTCGCCGCCGCCACCGCCTCGACGCTCACACCCTTCGCCGCGGCCACCCCTTGGCCCACGTGCACGAGCAAGGCCGGCCGGTTGGTGCGGCCCCGGTGGGGCACGGGTGCCAGGTACGGCGAGTCGGTCTCGATCATCAACCGATCGAGGGGGCAGGACGCTGCCGCATCCCGAAGGTCGTCCGCGGTCTTGAAGGTGACGATGCCGCTGAAGGAGAGCAGGGCGCCCCGTCCGAGTGAGGCCTCGGCCTCGTCGGGCCCACCCGTGAAGCAGTGCATCACCGTCCGCTCGGGCACGCCGACCTCGTCGAGGATGGCGAACGTGTCGTCCCATGCCTCCCGGGTGTGGATCACGAGGGGCAGGCCGTACTCGTGGGCCAGGGCCACCTGGGCGGCGAAGGCGTCGCGCTGGGCCGGGCGGGGCGAGTGGTCGTAGTGGTAGTCGAGGCCACACTCCCCCACGGCGACCACACCGGGTGAGCGCAGCACCTCGTCCAGGCCGTCGAGGCCGGTCGCCGCATCGTGGGGATGGACACCGGCCGTAGCCCAGACGCCGTCGAGGGCCGCCGCCCGCTCGGCGGCCGCTTTCGACGAGTCGACGTCGGTGCCGACGTCCACCAGCCGTTCGACTCCGACAGAGCGGGCCTCGTCGACGACGGCGCGGGCCTCGTCGAGGTCCGCCGGCAGGTGGCAGTGGTTGTCGGTCCAGCGCACCGGGTCGGCTCAGGCCTTGATGCGGGGGAAGAGCGGGGCGCCCGTCTCGATGGCGGCGCCGCCGGGGTACTGGCCCCAGCGGGCGGCGTCGGGCAGGCGTTGGTCCTCCGGGGTGCCGGGCAGGCCGAGGCGCCGCCAGACCTCCGCGGCGGCATGGGGTACGGCCGGGCTGGCCAGGATGGCGACGATGCGCAACGCCTCGAGGGCGTCGCCCAGCACCGCGTCGACCGCAGGGCCGGGCTCGGCCTTCCACGGCTCGGCGTCTTCGAGCAGGGCGTTGGCCTCGCGGATGATGCGCCAAGTGGCGTCGAGGGCCATCGACGGAGCGAAGCGGCCCCAGGCCTCGGCAGTGGCCTCGTAGGCCGCGTCGACGACGGCGGCGAGGGGGCTGTCGGGCCGCGGCGACGGCGCCACACCTCCGCACTTCTTGCCCACCACCGTGGCCACCCGCGACAGCAGGTTGCCCAGGTTGTTGGCGAGATCGCTGTTGTAGCGGCCGACCATCGCCTCGTAGGAGAAGTCGCCGTCGGGCCCGAAGGGGTTCTCCCGCAAGAAGTGGTAGCGGAAGCCGTCGACGCCGAAGTCGGCGACGAGGTCGGCCGGGAAGATCTGGTTGAGCGAGGTCTTCGACATCTTCTCGCCGCCGATGAGCAGGAACCCGTGGACCTGCACCTGCTTGGGCGGCGCCTCGCCGGCGGCCAGGAGCAACGCCGGCCAGTAGACGGTGTGGAAGCGCAGGATGTCCTTGCCGATGACGTGGTGCACCTCGGGCCACCAGGCGTCGAAGTGCTCGCGGTCGTCGCCGTAGCCCACCGCGGTGGCGTAGTTGATGAGGGCGTCGTACCAGACGTAGAAGACGTGCTCCGGGTCCCAGGGGACGGGGATGCCCCAGTCGATGGACGTGCGGCTGATGGAGATGTCCCGGAGGCCCTGACGCACGATGCCGACGGCCTCGTTGCGCTTGCCCTCGGGCATCACCGTGTCGCCGCGGGCATACCAGTCGAGCAGGCGGTCCTCGAACTTCGAGAGCTGGAAGAACCAGTTCTCCTCACGCAGGGTCTCCACCGGGCGCTTGTGGATGGGGCAGAGCCCGTCCACGAGGTCCTCCTCGGCGTAGTACGCCTCGCACGAGACGCAGTAGAGCCCCTCGTAGACGTCCTTGTGGATGTAGCCGTTGTCGTAGGCCGCCTGCATCAGCTTCGTGACGGCGGTGGCGTGGCGGGCCTCGGTGGTGCGGATGAAGTCGTCGTTGCTGATGTCGAGCAGCTCCCACGTGTCGCGGAAGCGGGCGCTGGTGGCGTCGGCGTGCTCGAGCGGGGTGAGGCCCCGCTCCTCGGCCGCCCGCTGGACCTTCAGGCCGTGCTCGTCGGTGCCGGTGAGGAACCAGACGTCGTCGCCGAGGAGACGGTGCCAGCGGGCCACGGCGTCGGCGATGACCGTCGTGTAGGCGTGGCCGATGTGGGGGACGTCGTTGACGTAGTAGATCGGCGTCGTGACGTAGAACCGGGGCACCTGCTCAGGCTACCGAGAGGCGCCGACGGGGCCCGCGGGGGTTTCGACCGCCCGACCGCCCTCGGGGACCGCCCGGACGGCTCAGGCGCCGCTGACCTCCCGCAGGTGGGCCACGCCGGCGCCGCCCGACTCCGCCGCGTCGCCGTTCGCCCCGAGCTCGTCGATCCCGCGCCGCTCGCGGAGGTCGACCACCGCGTCGACCGCCCGCTGCAACTGGTTGCGGCGGGTGCCGGCGAGGTCGGCGAAGGCCCGCTGGCTGCCGTCGAGTTGGCGTCCGACCTTGTCGAGCTGCTCGGAGAACTTCTCCCATTGACGGGTGAACGTGCCGAGGCAGTCGAGGATCTCGTTCGAGGCGCGCTCGAGGCGGAAGTGGTCGATGGCCTGGCGGACCACGGCCAGCACCGCGAACAGCGTGGACGGCGAGCACAGCACCACACGCTGGGAAAGGGCGTGGTCGAGCACGTCAGGATCCTGCTCGTGCATGAAGGAGTAGACGGCCTCGTTGGGGATGAACAGCAGCAGGTACCCCGGCGTGGACCGCGGGTCGGCGTAGTCGCGGACCGTGAGCTCCTTCACCCGGTCGCGCACGTCGCGCAGGAACTGGCGACGGTGCACCTCGCGGTCGGTGTCGGAGTCGGCCTCGAGGTAGCGCAGGTAGGCCGACGCCGGGAACTTCACGTCCATGTGGAGCTGGTCGCCGTCGGGCAGGAGGAAGGTGAAGTCGGGGATGGTGCCGGCGCCGACGGCCTTGCGCTTGGTGTAGTTCACGCCCTCGACGAAGCCCGCCCTCCGCAGCACGTCGTCGGCCATGCGCTCGCCCCACTGGCCGCGTGACTGGGGACTGGCGAGGGCCTGGCGCAGGGCACCGGTGACGTCGGCCAGGTCGGCGCTGCGGCGCGCCGCCTCTTCGAGCTGGGCGTCGAGGCGTCCCTGCTGGTCGGCCCGCTCGCGCTGGAGGGCGGCCACGAGGTCGCGCACCTGGGTGAGCTCGCCGGCCATGCCCGCCACCTGCTGGCTGATGACCGACCCGGTGTGGTCGAGCTCGCGGTTGCCGGCGGCGAGCTGGTCCCCCAGCTTGTCGCCGGCCAGGGCGTAGACGGTGTCGACCGCGGCGCGCACCGTGGCGTCGCGCGACGCCTCGGCCTGGCGGGAGAGCACGACCCACACGACCCCGCCGACCACGGCAGCGAGGACCACGACGAACAGCACGGCGGCGACGACGGTGACCATGCCCAGAGTGTGCACACCCGGTCTGACAGTTATCGGGGATGCGGTGGCCGTCCCCTCAGGTGAGGCGCCGGCGGACGACGGCGACGGTGCCCTGAGGGTCGCCGGGGACGAAGTAGAGGGTGACGCCGTCGACGGCCTGGAGGCCGGGGTCGGGCAGCACCTCGATCATGGCGCCGCCGTCGGGCTCGGGGTCGAAGACCTCCCTGAGACCGAGGGCGATGCCGGCCAGCACGGCCCCGCCGGCGAGCGAGCCCCGCCACCGGGCGGCGACCGGCGCCTCGTCGGCGGCGGCCGGGTCCTCACGCTCGGGCTCCACGCCGGCGTCGAGCGCGGCCAGGGTGGCCTCGTCGTAGACGTCCTCGAGCGCCGGCGGCGGATCCCACGGCCACTGCGCCGAGGCCCACGACGGGGACGTCGTCACGGGAGCGCCACCGCGAGGTCGTAGGCCCGGCGCTTCGGCACGCCGAGGGCCACCGCCACGCTGACCGCGGCGTCCCGCTTGGAGGCGCCACCGGCGAGCTCCGCCTCCAGGGCGGCGACGATGTCGGCGTCCTCGGCGGGCGCCGCCGCCGGCGCGCCCGCCACGACCAGCACGAACTCACCCCGGGGCGGGTGTTCCTCCGCCCACGCCTGCGCCCCCTCGAGCGAGCCGCGCCACAGCTCCTCGTGGAGCTTGGTCAGCTCGCGGGCGATGGTGACCCGCCGGGTGGGGCCCAGGGCCTCGGCCAGGTCGGCCAGGGTCCGCGGGACCCGATGGGGCGCCTCGTAGAACACCATCGTGCGGGGCTCGGCGGCGAGGGCCACCAACCGCTCGCGCCGGCCCGACCCCTTGCGGGGCAGGAAGCCCTCGAAGCAGAAGCGGCCGGCGGGCAGTCCGCTCGCGACCAGCGCGGCGATGGCAGCAGACGGGCCGGGCACGACCTCCACGACGTGGCCGGCGTTGGCCGCGGCCGCCACGAGCCGCTCGCCGGGGTCGGAGATCCCCGGGGTGCCGGCGTCGGTGACCACGGCCACCCGCTGGCCCGCGTCGAGCAGGTCGAGCACGGTCCGCACCTGGATGGGCTCGGTGTGGTCGTTCACGACGAGCAGACGGGGGGCCCGCACGCCGGCGTGCTCGAGGAGGCGGCCGGTGCGCCGGGTGTCCTCGCAGGCGACGACGTCGGCCGAGGCCAGCGCCTCGATGGCGCGGGGCGCGAGGTCGCCCAGGTTGCCGATGGGCGTGGCCACCAGGATGAGGGCGCCGCGCCGCGGCCCGCTACCGTCAGCGCCCGCCATGGCCACCACCGTCCAGATCGTCGGCGCCCTGCTCGTCCTCGCCGGCTTCGCCGCCGCGCAGCTGGGGCGCTGGTCGACCGAGAGCGTCCCCTACCTGGTCACCAACCTGGTGGGCGCGTCGCTGCTGGCCGTCACCGCGGTGGCCAGCGAGCAGTGGGGCTTCCTCCTCCTGAACGCCACGTGGGCCGCGGTGGCAGCCGTCGGCCTCGTCGGCGCGGCGCGGCGCCACGGGCGCCCCCCCGCCCACGAGCACCCGCCCCTGCCGCCCACCTGAAAGCCCGCCACCGGCAGGCGCACGTCGTTCCGCACCACCCGCCGCACGACGAGGAGCACCAGCCGCAGCCGCGGCCGGAGCCACCCGACCCCCGTTCGCCAGGCACGCCGCCGCGCGCCGCGTCGCCGGCCCGCTCACGTCCTCACCTCGAGCTGCACCCCTGGCGCCACGCCCCACTTCTCGAAGGCGCCGGCCTCGGCCTCGATCACGCACCGAGCCTTCAGGCACGGGCGTCCCAGGCGGTTCGGCGCCATGCGGACGGTGCGCACGACCACCATGTCCGCGTCGCAGAAGGCGACGTCGATGGGGAAGCGCATGCGGACGGTGTGCACGGCTCGAGCGGGCCGCAGCAGGAGCGCACCGTCGATGCCGTCGCGTCCCAGGAGCCCCCGGCTGCGCCGCCGAGCGGTGTCGGCCACGTCGAGGCTGGCCAACACCTTGTCGTCGCGCAGCAGCCAGGGCACGCGGTGACTCTGGCCCCTCCAGCGCCGATGTGCAACGCGCAGGTGGGCCACGATGGAAGGCGACGGCGGCCGCCGGAGCCGCCGAGGGGAGGCAGCGACGTGGGACGACTCGACGGGCGGGTGGCCCTCATCGTGGGTGCCGGCCAGACCGAGGGCGAGACGGTGGGCAACGGGCGCGCCACCGCGCTGACCTTCGCTCGCGAGGGAGCGCTGCTGGTGCTCGCCGATCGCGACGCCGCCAGCCTGGCGGAGACCGCCCGGCTCACGGGCACCGACCCCGTCCAGGTGGTCGTCGACATCGCGGCCGACGACGGGCCGGACCGCGTGGTGGCGGCCACCATCGAGGCGCACGGTCGCCTCGACGTCCTCCACAACAACGTCGGCATCGGCGCCGGCGATGCGCCGCCCCACCACCTCACCGACGAGGCCTACGACCGCATCATGGACGTCAGCCTGCGGGCCATGTGGCGGACCTGTCGGGCCGCCATCCCCGAGCTGCGCCGCAACGGAGACGGCGCCATCGTCAACATCTCCTCGCTGGCGGCGGTGGCGTCGGCCGGCGGGCTCACCGCCTACAAGCTGGCCAAGGCGGGCGTGAACGCCCTCACCCAGAACCTGGCCATGACCAACGCCAAGTACGGCGTGCGGGCCAACGCGATCATGCCGGGCTTCATCGACACGCCCATGGCCGTCGACGCCGTCGCCCGCCTGGGCGACCGCGACCGCGCCGAGGTGGCCGCCGCCCGGGACCAGGCCGTGCCCATGGGACGCCAGGGCACGGCGTGGGACGTCGCCAACGCCGCGCTCTTCCTCGCGTCCGACGAGGCGGCGTTCATCACCGGCGTCGTGCTGCCCGTCGACGGCGGCCAGTCCGCCCGGGTCGGATGATCTGCTTCTCGATCATATGATCTGAATAGGGATCACAGGGCTACGCTGGGAAACGTGAACCTCTCGGCCCCGACCTTGGATGTGTCGCCGTCCGTGCGTGGAGTAATCCTGCAGACCCTCGCCCGCCTCGAGCAACCCGTCAGCCGGCGCCAACTCGCTGAGCTTGCGGGCGTGGCTCCGGGGAACGCCAGCGGAGTGATCGAAGAGCTCGTTCGATCCGGCCTCGTGAGCGAGATGGTGGCCGGCCGGTCCTCGATGGTCGCCCTGAACCGACAGCACCTCGCTGCCGGGCCGGTGGTTGCCCTCGCCGGACTTCGGGGTGAGCTGATCCGCCGGCTGCGGGATCGCCTCGCCGAATGGGCAGACCTCACCGGCGCCTGGCTGTTCGGCTCGGTTGCCCGCGGCGACGCCGACGGTGACTCCGACATCGACCTGCTCCTCGTCGTGAACGACCTCGACACCCCCGCCTTCGCGGAACGCCTCGCCGGACTCGGATCCGACGTTCGGGCGTGGACCGGCAACGACCTCCAGGTCGTCGAGCACGACGCGCGCTCGTGGCAGGCGCTCCTCCGAGGAGGGAACCCGCTGGTCGAACAGGTGCGCCGAGACGGGATCTCGCTCACCCCTGACGCCTCATCGTTGCTGGCGCGCCAGCGATGAGCCGAGCACAGGCGGCGCGCAAGGACTGCAACCTCGAGCAGGCGCGCCAGCGCCTCGTCGATGCCCGTCAATTCCTCGAAGCGGCCGAGCTCCTCGATGCACCCGACGTCGTCGCGACCAACGCCATCCACGCCGCCATCGCCGCGTCGGACGCGATCACCTGCCACTCGCTCGGTCAACGCTCGGCGGGCGCGAACCACCTCGGCGCCGTTGACCTGCTTCGCATGGTCGATGCCCGATCGGCAACCGCCTTGAAGCGAGCCCTCGACCGCAGAACACAAGCCGCCTACGAAAGCGCCGACCTCAGTCGGAGCGCAGCCGCGAACTGCGTCAAGTGGGCCCGCCAGCTGCTCGGCGAAGCCGAATCCCGCCTCGAGGCGTGACGCGATCAACCCCGGACCGTGACGTGGGGGTCCCGCCGGTCCAAGGCCGAGCGCGACGGCCCCGTCCCGACCGCGTCAGACGTTGAAGCGGAACTCCATGACGTCGCCGTCGTCGACCACGTACTCCTTGCCCTCGACCCGGAGCTTGCCGATGTCGCGCGCCTGGTGCCAGCCGCCGGCCTCGAGGAGCTCGTCCCAGTGGATGACCTCGGCCCGGATGAAGCCCCGCTGGAAGTCGGTGTGGATCACGCCGGCGCACTCGGGCGCCTTGGCCCCGGCCCGGAAGGTCCAGGCCCGGGACTCCTTCTCCCCCGTCGTGAAGAACGTGCGGAGGCCGAGGGCGTTGTAGGCGGCACGGACGAAGCGGGGCAGGGCGCCCTCGCCGAGGCCGAGTGCCTCGAGCATCTCGGTGCGCTCCTCGGGGTCGAGCATCGCCGCCTCGGCCTCGAGCTGCACGCAGGCGCCGAAGACGGGGGCGTCGTCGCCCAGCTCGGCGACCACGGGCGCCACCACGTCGTCGAGGTGCTCGAGCTGCTCCTCGTCGACGTTGACCACGGCCAGCACCGGTTTGTTGGTGAGCAGCCAGTAGGAGTGCAGCAGCTCGCGGTCGGCCGCCTTCACGTCGCTGCGGTAGAGAGGCGTGCCCTCGGCCAGCGCCGCGTGGACGGCGTCGAGGGCCCGGACCTCGTCGGTCAGGGACTTGTCCAGCTTCGAGGCTTTGCGCTTGCGCTCGATCTGCGCCTCGACGGTCTCGAGGTCCGCCAGGGTGAGCTCGAGCTCGACCACCCGCAGGTGCTCGAGGGGGTCGGTGGGGCCGGGGACGTCGGCGTCGGCGAAGGCCCGCAGCACGTAGACGATGGCGTCGACCTCGCGGATGCCGCCCAGGAAGCGGTTGCCCAGGCCCTCACCCTTGCTGGCGCCCTCGACCAGGCCGCCGATGTCGGTGAACTGCACGGCGGCGCTGATCACGTTCTTGGAGTTGCTCATCGCCGCGAGCTTGTCGAGCCGCTCGTCGAAGACCTTGGCCACGCCCACGTTGGGATCGGTCGTGGCGAAGGCGTAGGGCGCGGCGAGGGCGCCGCCGCCGGCGAGGGCGTTGTAGAGCGACGACTTCCCCGCGTTGGGAAGGCCGACGAACCCGAATCTCTCCATCCGGCGACCGTACCGGCCGCCGGTAGTGTCGACCCCAATGCACACGTCGTCCACCGAGCCGCTCGCACCGGCCGAGGCGCTGGACCGCATCGTCTACCTGCTCGACCGGGGCCTCCAGCCTCCGCAGAAGGTGCGGGCCTTCCAGAAGGCGGCCGCCATCGTGCGCGAGCTCGGCGACGACGAGATCGGCCGGCGGGCAGCCGCCGGCACCCTCACCGAGCTCGACGGCATCGGCGACTCGACCGGCACCGCCATCGCCGAGGCGGCGCACGGCCTCGTGCCCGAGTACCAGCGCAAGCTGGAGGAGTCCACGGTCGTCCCCCTCGGCGCCGGCCGGGAGATCCGACAGGCGCTGCGGGGCGACTGCCACCTGCATTCGCACTGGTCCGACGGCGGGGCGCCCATCGCCGACATGGCCCGTACCGCGCAGGCGCTCGGCCACGAGTACCTGGTGATGACCGACCACTCCCCCCGTCTCACCGTGGCCCACGGGCTCAACCGGGACCGGCTGCTGGCCCAGCTCGACGAGATCGAGGCCCTCAACGCCGAGCTGGCGCCGTTCCGCATCCTCACCGGCATCGAGGTGGACATCCTCGAAGACGGCACCCTCGACCAGGACGAGGACCTGCTCGCCCGCCTCGACGTGGTGGTGGCGTCGGTGCACTCGAAGCTGCGCATGGAGCCCCAGCTCATGACCCAGCGCATGGTGCTGGCCATGGCCAGCCCCCACACCGACATCCTCGGCCACTGCACCGGCCGAAAGGTCGTCGGCCGCGGGCGTCCGCCGTCCACCTTCGACGCCGAGATGGTCTTCGCCGCCTGCGCCCGCTTCGACAAGGCCGTCGAGATCAACTGCCGCCCCGAGCGCCAGGACCCGCCCGACGACCTCCTCGACCTGGCCCTGGAGTGGGGCTGCAAGGTCAGCATCGACACCGACGCCCATGCGCCCGGCCAGCTCGAGTGGCAGAGCTTCGGCTGCGACAAGGCGGCGGCGCACGGCATCGACCCTGACGAGATCGTCAACACCTGGCCGGCCGACGACCTCCTCGCCTGGACCGCATCACACCTCGGCACCTAGCAGCGTCGGCACCGACCAGGATCCCCTCGCGATCCGGCCGCACTCGCGGCTGCTCCGGTTCCGCGAGCAAGGCCGTCCGGTCGGACACGGGCGAGCGCCGACCCACCGGGGTTCGGGGAGGCGAGGGACCGGCCTCCTGCCGGGGTGCGGCCCCCACGATCGGGGACCATCCGTCCGCCGCGACCTGGTCGCTGGTCGTGTGGCCCGTTGTACCGTACGGCGATCGCTGACCGCACCGAAGAGCCACTGGGGGTCGAAACCCCCCGCGGGCGACCACTCGGCCAACTCGCCATGGTCGTCCTCGTGTCAGCCATCGCCGTGGCGGCGCTGTTCGTGATCGACGGACGCACCCAACCCGACACCTACGAGACCCACGCCGACGTCGCCCTCGACCCGATCACGCCGAGATCCCTCTACGACGATGAAGCCGCCGCGGTGGCGCCGAGCGAGGCGATGGCCGGCGAGCTCGAATTCGCCCGGGGCCGGACGGTGGAACGGGCGGTCGACGACGAGGTGACGTACGCGCAGTCGGTCCGATGGACGTCGCTCGACGAGACCACGCTCCGGGTCACCACCCGAGCCCCGGCACCCGAGCTCGCCGTCGCCGCGGCGTCGTCGGCCGGTGCGATCTACGGACGGGTCCGCATGGAGACCGCTCGCAGCGAGGTCGACCGGGCGATCGCCGGGCTCGAGGCGGAGGTGGCCCGCCTGAGCGCCGAGGTGGCCACTGCCGACAGCGCCGCCACGGCGACCGACGACGAAGCACTCCTCACCGCGCAACAGGAGCTGGACCGGGCGAGACAGGCTCGCGAGGCGATCGACACCGGAACGGCCTTCGTGACGGGCGTGCCCGATACCCCGTGCTGCCCGGAAGGCGGCGACCCGGCTCGATCGGCGCTCGTCGGGCTCGCGGTGGGGCTCGCCCTGGGACTCGCCATCGCGGCCCTGGTGGTCGCCGGGGACAAGCTCCCGCGCGCCCTGACGACGAGCTCGACGCACGGCCGACCGGCGGACCAGCCGCTCGGCGCCGCACCTCCGTCCGCGCCAGAGGGCCGTCCCACGCGTGGCCGGCCGTGGGTCCGGCTGTCGCAGCAGTGGGCAGTGCGACGCACCTGGGCTGCGCCGACCGGCATCGCCCTCCTGGTCGTCGGGCGCTCAGCCGTCTACGCGGTGCTCGGCGCTCGGTTCCTGCTCGATGACTACATCCACCTCTACGCCAGTCGGTTCCTCGGCGCACTCGAGACGAGCCCCCACGAGCGCCTGCTGAACCGACCGGGGGCGTGGCTCACCCAGACCGCCCTCTTCAACCTCTCCGGCCAACGCCCGCTCCTGCTCTTCGTCCTGTTGTCCATCGTCAACGTGCTGGCGGCGCTGGCGCTCTACTTCGCCCTCGCCCGGTTCTTCCGGCCGCCGGTCCCGTTCCTCGTGACCGCACTATGGGTACTGACCGCGAACCACAGCACCCTGACGGTCTGGGCGGCCGCCGGCCAGGGCGTCGTGGCCCTGGCCCTGTGCTTCTGCGGCGTGAACCTGCTGTCGCGTGGACGGTGGATCGGTGCGGTGACGCTGTTCTCGGCCTCGATCCTGTCCTACGAGTTCGCCGTGGCGATCTGCTTCGCCGCCTCCATCCTGGTGGGCACACCACTCGCCCCTCCTCTCGACCACGCCTCGGCGACCCGGACGGTGAGACCGTGGCATCGGGTGATCATGGTGGCCGTTCTCGGGCTCGTGGTCTGGTGGATGTCGCGCAACCCGACCCACCCGCTCCAAGCCTCTCAGGTCGACTGGTGGGACACCCTTGCCGGCCATGTGTCGTCGGGGCTCGTCGCAACCGACGCCGCCCCCACGTTGCTGTTGCGCGCGCTGGAGATGTGCGTCGCGCTCGGTTTGGTCGCGTGTGTCGTGGCCTGGCTGCGGGGCGCGCGTTCCCGAGCGGACGGCCCCGCGCTGGCGATCGTCGGGACGGTCGTGATGGGTTTGGGGCTCGTCGTCGCGGTGGCCTTCCCCGGAGGGCTCTACGGTCTCAGCAACCGGATCTACGGGGCCTCGTCCGTCGGCACCGCGATGGTCCTCGCCGGGATCGGGCTGTTCCTCTGGCACCGTGCGCGCATCGTCGCCCTCGTCGCCGCGGTGATCCTCGTGGCCATCTGCGCCGCGGGCCAGTTCGTGGCCCTCCGAGCTGCGCACCAGGCCGGCGAGGACGGCGTCGCACTGATCCGATACCTCGGGGCGACCGCCGAGCACCCCGAGGACACGTCCTTCCTGGTGGAGCCACGCCCCGAGCACAACGGGTTCTACGGCATCGACAACCTCTTCGATCTCTACGCGTACCGGCTCACGTGGCCGGACGGCGCGGGCGACGTGCAGATCGCCTCGACGCAGGAGGAGTTCTCGAACCCGGCCCCGGGACAGGTGACGGTGACCTGGGCGCAGGTCCGCGGGGAGTGAACCACGCGGCCGCGCCGGGAAGGCGCCGGCGCCGCGCCCGCGCCGCCGACTGTCCCGCCGGGGCCACCAGCCGGTAGCGTCCTATGCCTTATGTCGAAGAAGACGGACAAGCGCAAGACCAACGCCCGCCGCAAGAAGGCGAACCACGGCCGCAAGCCGAACGCAGGCCGTTAGCCACCTTCGGGCCGGCAGGGAGACCACCGAACAGGCACCATCGGGCCGTGCCCTGCTGCCGGCGGGCGGAACCGCGGGCCTGGACCGTCAGCGACCACGTCGACTCGTGACGAGGGCCAGCGCGCGAGCGGCGAACGAACCGCGCGCGCGCCGGTCGGGCGCCGCGCCGGACGCGCCGTCGGCCGGTTCGCCGGGCGGGGAAGGCGCCGGTTCGCCGGCGAGGTCGACCTCGGCTCCGGTGCCCTGGTCGGGCCCCCAACGTCGGCTTGGCTGAAGGCGCAGCGCACCCACTGCCGGCAGTTCCGCCGGGATTCGTCCCTCGATCGGCGTCCAGGTGCGGATGCAGGGCACGACGAGCGACGAGGCGGCGTCGCCGCCCAGCGCCACTTGGACGACCACGTCATCGCCCTCCGCGTCGAGGCCGTCCCGGTGCAGTGGCTCGAGGTCCCACACGAGTTGGGTCCCGCCCGGCGCGGCCACGGTGACCGCCAGCCGCGAGCCTTGCCGGAGGTGGTGCCCGACCCCACCGATCGGGACCCGCACCAGGGTGAACCCGTCGGCCGGCAGCGGCGCAGCATCGGCGGCGCGGTAGCTGAGGCGGGGCCGGAGCTCGGTGGTGAGGGCGGGGTCGAGGGCCCGGCAACTCGCGCGCAGCCAGCCGGCCTGGACGTAGGTCTCCCAACCGTCGGGCCGAACCTCGCTGAGCGTCACCTCCAGGTCGAGGTCGTCGACGGTGGCCCGCACCCAGAGGTCGAGGCTCGACGGGCCCACCACCAGGAGACCGGCGTCGAGCGGCGGCGTGACGAACTGCAGTGACCGATCCGGGTGCGGGGGGCGCCAGTCGTAGACCGGATTCGGCCCGTTGGCGTCGAACCCGTCACCTCCGGCCACCCTCGGTCGGTCCGATGAGCCGTAGTGGAACCGAGCCGGGGGCGCAGCCGGAGACGCCGGGCCCGGCGCCAACGACCCGTCGACCCCCAGGTACCAGCGCTCGGGCCGCGCCTCCTGCGGCGGCCACTGCCCGAAGCCCACGGTGAACGGCGCGTAGGGGTACCCGGCGGGGTGGCCCGGTGCCGCCCCGTTCTCCATTGCCACGAGGATGGGGGGCCGCGCCAGGTACGCCGCTCGCGCCGCCTCGAACGACAGGCCCTGGTACCGGTCGAACGACACCGGGATCCCGTCGGGATACTGGTCACCGAGGACGGCGTCGAGGTAGGCCTGCGCGGCATCGGTCCATTCGGGGGGCTGTTCGCGGACGAACAGGCTGAGGAACTCGGCCCAGGCGGCGATGCCCAGCGGCAGCCGTGTCTCCTCGTGGGCCCCGTTGAAGGCGACGACCCGGAGCTGCGTGTCGGCGGGGAACCGCTCGATCAGGTCCGAGAACCACGGGCCCGACAACTGGTCCTGCCAGGTGCCGATCAAGAGGGTGGGCACCGTCACCGACTGCGCCCACACCTCGGCATCGGCATGGACGAGGATGCCCCCGTCCTCGTGCTCGAGGCCGGTCCACGCCGGCACGGCATCCACGTTCTGGCCCCGCAGCAACTGGTTGCGGGCGCACAGCTCGTCGCCTCCCGCCACCTGCGCGGGCACCCAGTCGTCCCAGCCGCCGGACGCGTACCGCGGCGGCTGCTGCTGGGGCACACCGTTGATCGGCTCGATCGGGTCGACCTGCCAACCGGCGATGCCCCGGGCCATCGACACGTTGGGGATCCCACCGGGCCGGCCTGCCGACCCCAGGGGGCGAGCACCCACCGCCGCGGGAGTGATCGCCGCGAGCGACGGCGGTCCGAAACTGGCCGTGAGCAGTTGCGTGTAGCCGGGCATCGAGCGTCCCAGCATCCCCAGTGCGGGGGTGCCGTCACCACGCCGGGCGACCCAGTCCTGTGCGGCGATGGCCTCGATGGCGTCGTGGCCGTCCGTGCCCTGGATGGGCTCGAAGAGCAGGAACGAGCCCTCCGACCCGCCGGTGCCGCGCTGGGCCAGACCGACCACGGCGTATCCCAGATGGAGCGCGAGGTTCGCCTCGGTGTTGAGGTGGACGTCGTGCGCCGGGTCGCCGGTGAGGAACCCGGGACGCGTGTCGTTGTAGCCCGAGTACTGCACCACGGTCGGATGAGGGCCGTCGCCCCACACGACCGGGTCCGGCAAGCTGACGTTGACGCTCAGGAGTGCGCCGTCGCGCACCTCGAGGTAGCCGTACCCCGGGCCGAGACGCTGACCTCGTACCCGGTCGTCGAAGTCGTCGGGCAGCACGAAAGGGTCGAGGACGGTGACCGTCACCTCCTCCCGGGCCCCGTCCCGGCCGCTGCCGGCGTCGCCGAGCGCGAGGATGTAGACCCCAGGATCGAGGTGGCGGAACACGAGCCCGCCCCTGCCCTCGAGGCTGTCGGTGACACCGAGGTCGGCCAAGATGAGCCGGTCGCCGAAGTGGTCGATGGTCCCCGAGCGCACCACCTGGCCCTCCCCGTCGAGAAGCTCGACCGGTGTGCCGGCGGGGCCGGTGACCGAGACCTGCAGGACGCTGCCCCGGATCGAGAAGGGAGTAGCCGTCACGGTGGGGCAAGGTAGTCGAGGCACGCGCCGGCCACGGCCAGGGAAACCCACCGGTCGGCACGATCACAGATCGATGACGCCGCCCTGGGCCGCCGCCGTGACTGGGACCGGGGCATCCGCGAAGTGCCTGCCCAACTCGTCGAGCTGGTCGTCGGTGCGGTTGGGGTCGTGGTGGAACAGCAGCACCGACCTGGCGCCGGCCTCGCAGGCCAGGCCCACGGCGTACTCCGCGGCCGAATGGCCGAAGTGGGCTCGGGCGGGCAGCTCCTCGGCGGTGTGCTGGGCGTCGTGGATGAGCAGGTCGACCCCCGCGACGAGGCGAAGGGCGTTCTCGTGGTACGCCCCCAGGCCGTAGGGACCAGGCCCGAAGGTGAGCGGCGAGTGGTCGGACAGGTAGGCGAAGGACGCGCCCTCGGCCTCGACCCGGAACCCGAGCGTGCGCCCGCCCTTGTGGGGGACGTCGAGGGCCAGCACCGAGAACCCCTCGATGCCGCGTTCACCTTCCTCCAGGCCGTGCAGCGTCCACCGGCCGTTGAGGCCGTCGACCCCGATGGGGAAGTGGGGCGGCGACATGAAGCGCTCCAGCACCTCGGTCTCGTCGTCCTGCTTCGGCAGGTAGACGTCCACGCGTGCCCCCTCCTGGTCACCACCCACGAAGAACGGGATGCCCTGGGTGTGGTCCCAGTGCAGGTGGCCGAGCACCAGCGCACCCTGGTAGGGCTGCCCGTCGAGCAGCGCCGTGACGTTGCGCAGCCCCGTACCCGCATCGAGCACGAGCGTCGGAGGACCGTCGTCGTGGGAGACGGCCACGCACGAGGTGTGGCCCCCGTACCGGACGAAGTCCGGGCCGGGGGCCGGCGTGGAGCCGCGGACACCGCAGAGGTGCAGGCGCAAGGAGCCGCTACCTCGCCTCTTCGCGGCGGTGGCCCTCGGCCAGCTCGGCCAGGGCGTCCCGGTCGATCTCGGCCCGGGTGGCGACCGCCACCTTCACCGGGGTGAGCGCCCGAAGGGTCGAGGTCCGGGCCCCGCCCTCGAGGATGGCCCGCTCGCCGAGGATGGCACCGGGCCCCACCTCGGCCACCGATTCGCCGTCCACCTCGACCGACAGCACGCCGTCGAGCAGCAGGAAGAGCTCGTCGCCCTCGACGCCCTGCTCGGTGAGGGTCTTGCCCTCCTTCACCTTGCGGGTCTTGGGCTTGGCCCCTCCCTGCATGATGGTCCTCGACAACTGGCGCTCGAGGGCGGTCTCGGCCGCGGTGATGAGTGCGGGCGAGTCCTCGTCCCCCCAGGGGGTGTGCTTGCCGAACGACGAGTGGTACCAGTCCCGGAAATCGGCCATGCCGGCCTTGGCCGCGATCTGGCGGTCGGCTCCGTACACCCAGTGTCGGGGGAACTTGCTGGCCCCCTTGACCTCGAACGAGGAGCTGCCGTCGGCCGCGATGGTCAGCGACAGGGTGGTCCACACGAGCGGTGCCAGCCACTGCACGAACGGCGGGTGGCTCACCCGGCGGGGAGCGGGCAGGCCCGTGCGGCCACCGGTGGTCTGCGTGAAGGTCGCGGTCGCGGCGCCCCAGTCGGGCCCGTTCTGGAGGTCGGGCATCACACCGGGCTGGAACACGGTCTGGGCCGGACCGACCTTCACCGTCGTGGAGTTGACCACCCCGCCGCTCTCGTCGCCGAACCCTGCGTCGATGATCCTCCCGGCCTCGACCTCGACCCAGGCGGTCAGGTGGTTCACGAAACGGAAGCGATCCCCGCGACGCAGCTCGTGGATGTCGCCGATCTCGTCGGGCGGCACCTGGTCGTAGTGGGTGAACCCGGCTTCGAACGGCGCCTTCATCGGCCCCTTGATGGCCTCGGACGGGATCCACGAGAGCGAGGTCACGGACTTCTCGATGCGCATGACGACCCTTTCCGTCGAGGCGTTCCCTCGACTGGTTCGACCGTACGATCGAGGGGCGGGCGCCGTGAAGGGTGCAGACAAGTGGGGCCAGGTGTGGCTGGCACCACCCCCGATCGACATGGTCACGCCCTTCCCCGCCCTTCCCGGGTGTGCGTTCAATGCTCCCAGTGCCAGGGGAACCGAACGCCACCGGGGGGACCATCACCGTGTTCCTCGCCGACGACAACCTCATCATCCGCGAAGGCGTGAAGGCGCTCGTGCAGCGCCAGCCCGACCTCGAGGTGGTGGGCGTGGCCGCCGACTACGACGAGCTCGTCGAAGGCGCGGGGGCAGCCCACCCCCAGGTCGTGGTGTCGGACATCCGCATGCCGCCCACCTTCCAGCGCGAGGGCATCGAGGCAGCCAAGGAGGTGCGCAAGCGCCACCCCGGCACCGGCGTGGTCATCCTCTCCCAATACGACGACCCCGAGTACGCCATCGCACTGTTGAGCGAGGGCGCCGCCGGCTACGGCTACCTCCTGAAGGACCGCCTGGCCGAGGGCGACCAGCTCGTCCAGGCCATCCGCGCCGTGGCCACCGGCGGTTCGGCCCTGGACCCGGCCATCGTCAACGCCCTCGTCCAGCCCGTGACCGACGACAACGAGCTCACGCCGGCCGACGAGGAACTGCTGCGCATGGTGGCCGAGGGCAAGCCCATGAAGGCCATCGCGGTCACGCTCCAGACCACCCCCGAGGCGGTCGCCGACGACGTCGAGCAGGTCTTCCTCAAGCTGGCCCAGGGCGCCAGCACCGGCACCGCCAGCTCGCTGCGCCGCCTGCGCATGCTGCACCAGGCCATCGTCGACCGCGAGGAGCAGGGTGAGAGCCTCAGCCGCCTCCTCCCCGGCGGCATCGCCGAGAAGCTCCGCCTCGAGGGCCGGCGCATCGGCGAGAGCGACGAGGTCGAGGTCACCGTGCTCATGTCGGACATCCGTGGCTACTCGGGCATCGCCGAGAAGGCCGAGCCGACCGTACTGGCCCATCAGCTCAACGAGCACCGAGCGGCCATGAACGACGCCATCCTCGGTGTCGACGGCACCGTCATGCAGTTCGTGGGCGACGCGGTGATGGCGGTGTTCGGTGCCCCGTTCCCCCAGGACGACCACGCCGGACGAGCCGTGGCGGCGGCGGCGCTGATGCATACCGCCCAGGACGAGGTCAACGCCCGCTGGGCCGACCAGGGGCTTCCTCCGTTCGGTCTCGGCATCGGTGTGTCGACCGGGCCCGCCGCCGCCGCGCTCCTCGGCTCGGAGGAGCGCCTCGAGTACACCATCGTCGGTGACACCGTGAACCTCACCCAGCGCCTCCAGCAGTGGGCCGAGCCCGGTGAGACCGTGCTCAGCGAGCCCACCTTCGCCGAGCTTCGCGACGGGGTCGACGCAGCCGCCCTGCCCCCTGAGCTCGTCAAGGGGCGCACCACCCCGGTGCAGGCCTACAAAGTCGCCCGAGCGGACAGTCTGAGGGCGACGCCGGCCACCACGGAGGCGCCGACGCCCGAACCCGAGCGCGCGGACACCGACCGGACCGAATCCATCCCCACCGAGCCCATCCCCACCGAGCCCATCCTCACCGAACCGGAGGCAGCGTCATGACCGACGACACGACCGCACCCCCCACCGACGACGCCTCCGCCACGGAGGCCACCACCGATGACGCGTCCGCCGATGCTGCCGGAGGGTCCGAGATCGTCCTCACCGTCACCGGCGCCCGCAAGACCTACGAGGCGGAAGGCGCCCCGGTTCGGGCCTTGCGCGGGGCGAACCTGACCATGACCCGAGGCGAGTTCGTCGCGGTCATGGGCCCGTCCGGTTGCGGGAAGTCCACCCTGCTCAACCTGGTCGCCGGCCTCGACAGCGCCGACGAGGGCAACATCGTCCTCGACGACGAGGAGGTCACCGGCCGCAGCGAGGACGACCTGGCCCGGATGCGCCGGCGTCACATCGGGATCGTCTTCCAGTTCTTCAACCTGCTCGAGGGCATGAGCGTGCTGGAGAACGTGGCCCTTCCCGCCATCGTGGCCGGTTCGAAGCGCAAGCAGGCGGAGACCCGCGCCCGGGACCTCCTCGACCTGTTGGGTCTGTCGGACAAGGCCAAGGCCGCGCCCGGGGTGCTTTCCGGCGGCCAGCGCCAGCGCCTCGCCATCGCTCGGGCCCTCGCCAACGAGCCCACCCTCGTGCTCGCCGACGAGCCCACCGGTGCCCTCGACTCCGAGGGGGGCGCCGAGGTGATGGAGCTGTTCCGGCGCCTCCACGCCGGCGGCCAGACCATCCTCCTCGTCACCCACGACGACGACGTCGCCGCCGCCGCCGACCGCATCGTCCACATGGTCGACGGCCGCATCGTGGGCCAGGACGACGAGGCCCTCCAGCCCGCCGGCGCCGGCTCGGCCTAGCGACCCACCGACCACCTGGGGGGACGCGGCGCTTCCCGGCGTGGCTCCCACGCGCCCACCGACCGAGCCGACTGAGAGGACACGACCGATGGGCACCGTTCGCTATGTCTTTCGGATCGAACGTCGCCGTCGTTGGCGGGCCTGGCTGGCTCGAGGCGTGCTGTACGGATTGCTCGCGGGAGCGGTGTTGGCCGCCGTCGCCGGCGCCCGCCGCACCGACTCGGCCTATGACCGGTTCCTCGCCGCCCAGGACGCCTACGACGTGCTGCTGCCCAACACCGGCGAGCAGGGCCTCGCCGTCCTCGATCCCGAGGCCGTGGCGGCCCTGCCCCAGGTGGCCGACTCATCCACGCTGGTCTACGGCTACGTCGAGGTGGGCACCGGTGAGGCCGCACTGGCCGATCCGTCAGGCCGGCTCGGACGCGACCTCAATCGCTTCGACATGCTCGAAGGTCGCGCCCCCCAGGCCATCGACGAGGCCGCGGTCTCGTTCCCCGTCGCCGACCGGTACGGCCTCGAGGTGGGCGACACCATCTCGACGTACCCGCTGTCCGACGAGCAACGGCAGGCGCTCGGCGACGACCTGCCCGACGGGCGCTTGACGGTGGTGGGTATCGAGGCCTCGCCGGGCGAGTTCCCGCCCCAGTACCCCGGCGCGGGCATGGTGCACCTGAGCCCGGCGCTCGCACGTTCCGGTGTCCTGGGTGAGCCGACCGCCATCGCCGTTCGACTCGAGCACGGCAGTGCTGACGTCCCTGCGTTCCGCCGGGCGCTCGAGGAACTCGCCGGCGACGAGCCCTTCTCGTCCATCTTGCAGACCGAGCAGTCGGGCGAGGTCGAGCGGTCGATCCACCTGCAGGCCCTCGCGTTCTGGGTGTTGGCCGGTGTCCTCACCCTGGTTGCGGTGACGATCATCGCCCAGGTCGAGTCGCGCTCGACCCACGCTGAGTCCGAGGACCTTCCGATCGTCGCCGCCCTTGGCGCGACGCGGTCCCAGCGCTTCACCGCCGCCCTCGCGCCTCGGATCTCGATCAGCGTGATCGCGTCGATCACCGCCGTGTTGACCGCGGCGGCGCTCTCACCGCTCGCCCCCATCGGCCTGGCCCGGATCGCCGAGCCGTCTGCCGGCTTCCATGTCGACCCGCTGGTCGTGCTCCTCGGAGCGGTCGGGGTCATGGTGTTGATCCCGCTCCTCACCGTGCCCGCCTGCTGGGCCGCGGCCCGTCGCCACGCGGCTTCGATCGGCGCGGTCGGCGGGGCCACGACCGGCCGACACGAGCCTCTGCTCGCCCGGGCGGCCGCCAACATCTCGCCGACCGCCGCCACCGGGGTCCGCTTCGCGGTCGAGACCGGTGGCGGCCGCGATTCGGTGCCCGTGCGCTCGACCGTGCTGGGCGTCACGCTGGCGGTCGGGGTACTCGCGGCCGCCCTCACCTTCGCCGCCAGCCTGCACCACCTGCTGACCGTCCCCCGTCTCTACGGGGTGGTGTGGACCACCCAACTGACCAACTACGGCTCGGGTCCCGACCTGGCTCCCGAGGCCGAGCGGTTGCGCGAACGACCCGACGTCGAGGCCGTCGCCGTCGGCGAGACGGGCATCCCCTCCAAGGTGAACGGCGAGGCCCTCAACGTCCTGCTCCTCGACTCGGACGACCCCACGGCGCTGCCCCCGCTGCTGGAGGGCCACCAAGCCGAGGCCGACCGCGACATCGTGCTCGGCGGCCGGACGCTCCGCGACCTCGGCGTAGCCGTCGGTGACACCGTCGAGGTGCAGATCGCCGACCTGACGCCCGCCCAGTTCACCGTGGTGGGCTCGGTCGTGATGCCCAGCAGTCCCCAGTCGAACCTGGGCGAAGGCGCCGTCATCAGCCGGGCCGGGGTCCTCAGCCTGGGCGCGCCGGCAGACGCCCTGGCGCCCGACCTGTTCGTGCGGACCACACCCGGCGCCGACCTCGACGCCATCGTGGCCACCCTCCCGACCGGCGCCGACGACGGCACCGGGGTGCTGGCCCTCCCCCTGGACGCGCCGAGCGACGTGGTCAACTTCGGTCGGGTCGACGCACTTCCGGCACTCGTCGCTGGACTCGTCGCCGTCGTCGCGGCGAGCACACTGGCCCACACCCTGCTCAGCGCGGCCCGACGACGGCGGCGCGACCTCGCGGTGCTGAAGACCATCGGCTTCGTCGACGGCCAGGTGCGAGCCGCCGTGCGCTGGCAGGCGCTCACCCTCGTGTCGATGGCCCTCCTGGTGGGCGTCCCCCTCGGGGTGG